>NZ_LIQQ01000366.1 GCF_001418565.1 Streptomyces graminilatus
CGGTCTGGTGTCCTTCGGTCCCGTCAGTTCGACCTCGGTGCCCTGCCCGGGCACGGAGAGCAGTTCGGCGTCGCCGCCGAGGTCGCGGAGCCGGCCACGGCTCGACTGGGCGACACCGAGCCGCCCCCCCCCCTCAGCCTGCGCGAGCCGCCCCGCCGGGATGCCCGGCCCGTCGTCGTGACCGTGCGCGACGACGGGCCGGGCATCCCGGAGGGGCGGCTCGCGCAGGCCGAGGGGGAGGGGCGGCTCGGTGTCGCCCAGTCGATCCGTGGCCGGCTGCGCGACCTCGGCGGCGACGCCGAACTGATCTCCGTGCCCGGGCAGGGCACCGAGGTCGAACTGACGGTACCGAAGGACACCAGACCGGCACGGCGGGGGAAGGCGGAGCGGCGATGAAGCCCACCGGGAACGCGAGCGAGAACGAGAACGAGCGCCGCGACGAGAGCGGGAACGACGGGGGCACGGCTGTGAACGGCGACGACGAAGGACGCGAGGGGCGCCAGGGGCCGCTGCGGGTGATGGTGGTGGACGACCACCCCATGTGGCGCGACGCGGTCGCCCGCGACCTCGCCGAGTCCGGCTTCGACGTGGTCGCCACGGCGGGCGACGGCGAGCAGGCCGTACGCCGGGCCCGCGCCGTCACGCCGGACGTCCTGGTGCTCGACCTGAACCTGCCCGCCAAACCCGGCGTCCAGGTCTGTAAGGAACTGGTCGGGTCCAACCCCGGCCTGCGCGTCCTGGTCCTCTCGGCGAGCGGTGAGCACGCCGACGTACTGGAGGCGGTGAAGTCGGGCGCCACCGGCTACCTGCTGAAGTCGGCCTCGACGGAGGAACTGCTGGACGCGGTGCGCCGTACGGCGGTCGGCGACCCGGTGTTCACCCCTGGCCTGGCCGGACTGGTCCTCGGCGAGTACCGGCGCCTGGCCTCCGAGCCGGCCCCGGCCGCGGGCGCCGACGAACCCAGGGCCCCGCAGCTCACCGACCGGGAGACGGAGGTACTGCGACTGGTGGCCAAGGGCCTCAGCTACAAGCAGATCGCCGAGCGCCTGGTCATCTCCCACCGCACGGTCCAGAACCACGTCCAGAACACCCTGGGCAAGCTGCAACTGCACAACAGGGTGGAACTCGTGCGGTACGCGATACAGCGCGGCCTCGACGACGAGTGATCAGACCGCAGGCGGCTTGTGAAGAACCTCGACGTGGCATGAGACGCGCGTCACACTGATCCTTCGTCAGGAACCCGCGGCGAAGGGACATTTCCATGCGCGTCGGAGTACTGACCGGAGGCGGCGACTGCCCCGGGCTCAACGCCGTCATCCGGGCCGTCGTCCGCAAGGGCGTACAGGAGTACGAGTACGACTTCGTCGGCTTCCGGGACGGCTGGCGAGGTCCGCTGGAGGGCGTCAGCGTGCGCCTGGACATTCCCGCCGTACGCGGCATCCTCCCGCGCGGCGGCACCATCCTCGGCTCCTCGCGGACCAACCCCCTCAAGCAGGAGAACGGCATCTCCCGGATCCGGGAGAACCTCGCCGCGCAGGGGGTCGACGCGCTCATCGCGATCGGCGGCGAGGACACCCTCGGCGTCGCCGCCCGCCTCAACGACGAGCACGGGGTGCCGGTCGTCGCCGTACCGAAGACGATCGACAACGACCTGTCCGCCACCGACTACACCTTCGGCTTCGACACCGCGGTCGGCATCGCCACGGAGGCGATCGACCGGCTGCACACCACCGCCGAGTCGCACATGCGTGTCCTCGTCTGCGAGGTGATGGGCCGCCACGCGGGCTGGATAGCCCTCCACTCCGGTCTCGCGGGCGGCGCCAACGTCATCCTCATCCCCGAACAGCGCTTCGATACCGACCAGGTGTGCGCGTGGGTGACCTCGCGTTTCAGTGCCTCGTACGCCCCGATCGTGGTCGTCGCGGAGGGCGCCATGCCCAAGGACGGCGACCTGGTGCTCAAGGACGAGACCCTCGACTCCTTCGGCCACGTACGCCTGTCCGGCGTCGGTGAATGGCTTGCCAAGGAGATCGAGAAGCGGACCGGCAAGGAGGCGCGGACCACGGTGCTCGGCCATGTCCAGCGCGGTGGCACACCCAGCGCCTTCGACCGCTGGCTCGCCACCCGCTTCGGTCTGCACGCCGTCGAGGCGGTCCGCGACGGCGACTTCGGCAAGATGGTCGCCCTGCGCGGCACGGACATCGTCCGCGTCCCGATCGCGGAGGCCACGGCGAAACTCAAGACGGTCGACCCGAAACTGTACGAGGAGGCGGGTGTGTTCTTCGGCTGACGGTCCGCTGTGGCTGGTCGCGCAGTTCCCCGCGCCCCTGAAAAGCGGGGGCTGCGCCCCGTGCTTTTCAGGCCCGCAGGGCCGGGTCTTTTGCCTTTTAGGGGCGCGGGGAACTGCGCGACCAGCCCCCACCGGACCCGCACCCGAGAACTACCGCGCCCGCAGGGCCTGCACCCCCGCCACCAACTCCCGCACGACACTCGCCCCGTCCAGCGTCAGCACCGACTCCGGATGGAACTGGACCCCCGCGAACCCGGGCCCCCGCAGCGCATGCACCTCCCCGCTCGCGCTCCGGCTCACCTCGACCGACCGCGCCGCCAGCTCCGCCGCGGCCTCGTCGTCGCAGTGCGCCACGAAGCTGTTGTAGAAACCGACGGTCTCCGTCCGCCCGAACAGGTCGATCTCCGCCTGCGCGCCCTGGTACGGCACTTCCTTCCGTACGATCCCCAGCCCCAGCTCCACCGCGATCAGCTCGTGCCCGAGACAGACCCCGAGGACGCCGTGCCGGTGGTCCCGGACGGCCTCGGCGGTCAGCTCGCGCAGGAACCGCATCTTCGGGTCGGCCGGGTCGCCCGGATCACCGGGGCCGGGCCCCAGCACCAGCGGCCCCTCGTGCCGTACGACGGCCTCCCGCAGCCCCGGTTCGTCGTAGCGCCGCACGGTCACGTCGAGCCCCGACGAGCGCAGGACGTGCGCGAGCATCGCCGTGAAGGTGTCCTCGGCGTCCACGACCAGCGCGTGCCCGGTCAGCTCCCCGCTCTTCCCGGGGGCTTCCTGCATCCGCAGCCAGAACGGCGCCAGCGAGGCCCGCCGCCCGTCCAGAGCCGCCCGCACCCGCGGATCGTCCATGAGCCGCGGCCGTACGCCCGTCTCCCGGGGCCTGCCCGGTACGACACCGAGCGCGGCCAGCACCCCGGCCGCCTTGGCGTGGGTCTCGGCGACCTCGCCCGCCGGGTCCGAGCCACGGACCAGCGTGGCGCCCACCGGCACCCGCAGCCGTCCGTCCGGCGCGATGTCGGCGGTCCGGATGAGGATCGGTGAGTCGAGGGTCTGCGCCCCGGCGGAACCGTCCCGCCCGTCCCCCGGATCCCGCCCGACCAGCGCCAGCGCCCCGGCGTAGTAGCCGCGCCCGCCGACCTCGTGCCGCTCGATCACCCGGCACGCGTTCTGCACGGGCGACCCGGTGACGGTCGCCGCGAACATGGTCTCCTTCAGCACCTCCCGCACGTCCAGCGAGGACCGGCCCCGCAACTCGTACTCCGTGTGCGCGAGATGGGCCATCTCCTTCAGCCGGGGCCCCACCACGACCCCGCCCATGTCGCCGACGGTGCACATCATCTTGAGCTCCTCGTCGACGACCATCGACAGCTCCTCGATCTCCTTGCCGTCCGCGAGGAAGGAGAGCAGATGTTCGGGCGTCGGCCCCTCGGCCGGATAGCGGTACGTTCCGCTGATCGGGTTCATGACCACCGTGCCGCCGGACATCCGGACGTGCACCTCCGGACTCGCCCCGACCAGCGTCCGATCCCCGGTGTGCACGACGAACGTCCAGTACGCGCCCCGCTCCCCGACCAGCAGCCGCCGGAACAGCGCGAGCGCGTCGGCGCGTCCGAACCCCGGGATCCTGCCCTCGTACGTCCGCCGGATGACGAAGTTCGCCCCCTCGCCCCGCCCGATCTCCTCCCGGAGCACCCGCCCGACGATCTCCGCGTACTCCTCGTCGCCGACGTCGAAGCCACCGCCCTCGACCCGCACCTCGTGCGCGGGGAGCTGGTCGAGCGCCTCCTCCAGCCGGAACTCGTACGTCTCCTCGGGCGTGAGCACCGCGAGCGGGGTGCCGTCGTCGCGGACGTCGAAGCCGCGCTCGCGGATCTGGCGGAAGGGGACGAGGGCCAGACCCTCGTCGGGGATGTCGGCGAGCCGGTCGTACGTGGTCACCGGGCCGAGCAACAGTTCGACCACATCGTGGTCGCGGCCGGGGGTACGGCGGCGGAGCAGGGCGAACGGACGGTCGTCGTGCGGGAGCCGGTCGAGTCGCATGGGTTCCTCGTTCCTCATCCATAGTCAGTCGGGGGAGAGGAACGGCCCGGCGCGGAAGTCCGCGAAAACACCGAAGGCCGCCCCTCGGGCGGCCTTCGCGAAGACTTGCGTACGCGCAGTCAGTGGGCCGCCGAGTGAGCGGGCCACCACCAGTTCTGGATCTGGGTCGAGTGCGCGAACATGTGACGGACCATACACCAAGGGACGCGGACAGCCCCTGAACCGGCCTGTGAACAGCGCGTGAACCGGCGCGCGGACCGGCCATTCCGCTGACCGGACCCGTACGAGCGACCCGCGTCTCACTTGATGAGCAGACGGCTGAACGCCCAACGTGACCCCGTAAAGTTCAATGCGTGACCGTGAACGCTAAGACCAGCGCCAGCGCTGGCAACACCTGGCGAGACCTGCCCGCGGCGCAGCAGCCCGAGTACCCCGACACCGAGGCTCTGCGCGCAGTCGTTGCGGAACTCGCGTCGTATCCGCCTCTCGTCTTCGCGGGCGAGTGCGACCTGCTGCGTGCCCGGATGGCGGCCGTCGCCAAGGGAGAGGCGTTCCTCCTCCAGGGCGGCGACTGCGCCGAGTCCTTCGACGCCGTCGGCGCCGACGACATCCGCGCCAAGCTGAAGACCCTTCTCCAGATGGGCGCCGTCCTCACCTACGCGGCCTCCGTGCCGGTCGTGAAGGTCGGCCGGATCGCCGGCCAGTACTCGAAGCCGCGCTCCAAGGGCACCGAGACCCGCGACGGAGTGACCCTGCCGACGTACCGGGGCGACTCGGTCAACGGCTTCGACTTCGACGAGGCGTCCCGGATCCCGGACCCCGAGCGCCTGAAGCGGATGTACAACGCGTCGGCCTCCACGCTCAACCTGGTCCGCGCCTTCACCACCGGCGGCTACGCCGACCTGCGCCAGGTGCACGCCTGGAACCAGGACTTCGTGAAGTCGTCCCCGTCCGGCCAGCGGTACGAGCAGCTCGCCCGCGAGATCGACAACGCGCTGAACTTCATGCGCGCCTGCGGCACGGACCCGGCCGAGTTCCAGACGGTCGAGTTCTACTCCTCGCACGAGGCGCTGCTGCTGGACTACGAATCGGCGCTGACCCGCGTCGACTCCCGCACCGGACGGCTGTACGACGTCTCGGCGCACATGGTGTGGATCGGTGAGCGCACCCGGCAGCTCGACGGCGCGCACATCGAGTTCGCCTCCCGGATCCGCAACCCGATCGGCATCAAGCTCGGCCCGACGACGACGGCCGAGGAGGCGCTGACGTACATCGACCGCCTCGACCCCGACCGCGAGCCGGGCCGGCTCACCTTCATCGTCCGCATGGGCGCCGACAAGGTCCGCGACAAGCTGCCCGAGCTGGTCGAGAAGGTCACCGCCTCGGGCGCGACCGTCGCCTGGGTGACCGACCCGATGCACGGCAACACCTTCGAGGCGGCCTCCGGTCACAAGACCCGCCGCTTCGACGATGTCCTCGACGAGGTCAAGGGCTTCTTCGAGGTCCACAAGGCGCTGGGCACGCACCCGGGCGGTATCCATGTGGAGCTGACGGGTGACGACGTCACCGAGTGCGTGGGCGGCGGCGACGAGATCTTCGTCGACGATCTGCACCACCGCTACGAGACGGCCTGCGACCCCCGGCTGAACCGCAGCCAGTCGCTCGACCTGGCGTTCCTGGTCGCGGAGATGTACCGGGACCAGTAGCAGATCATCCTGGTGTGGGGCGCGGATCACATACGATCCGCGCCCCACACCACTTTTGCGACATCCGTCCGCCGGGTAAGGTTAGGTTAGCCTCACCGATCTTCGGGGTGGCTTGACCCGTGAGATTCCGTCGGGAGGTGACCCGCGTGTATGTCTGCAACTGCTTCGGAGTGACCGAGGCCCAGGTGAAGAAGCACGCGGCGGACGGCGCCTGCACCCCTCGCCAGATCGCGTCGGCCTGCAAGGCGGGCACGGACTGCGGTTCGTGCGTACGGCGCATCCAGGCGCTGCTGGGCAGGGGCGCGTACCCGGCCCGTGACCTCGTTGACCAGAGCCGGCCGGTCCTGGCCGAACGGCTGGACGAGGCCGCCTGACCCACCCGGAAGGCCGGCTCTCAGCTTTCCGGCTGCTCGATGAGCTGTGCGATGTAGAGCGCCTCGCCGAGCTTCTCCACCAGTTCGAGCTGGGTGTCCAGGTAGTCGATGTGGTGCTCCTCGTCCGCGAGGATCGACTCGAAGATGTTCGCCGACGTGATGTCGCCCTTGCCGCGCATGACCTCGACGCCGCGCTTGAGCCGGTCGATCGCCTCGACCTCGACCTGCCGGTCCGCCTGGAACATCTCCGTGAGGGTCTGTCCCACCCGTACATGGAAGAGCCGCTGGTAGTTCGGCAGACCGTCGAGGAACAGAATCCGGTCGGTGAGGATCTCCGCGTGCTTCATCTCGTCGATGGACTCGTGCCGCGTGTACTTCGCGAGCTTCGTCCAGCCGAAGTTCTCCTGCATTTTCGCGTGCAGGAAGTACTGGTTGATCGCCGTGAGTTCGGCGGTCAGCTGCTCGTTGAGGAATTCGATGACCTCGGGGTCGCCCTGCATCGCAGAGGCTCCTTCCAAGCGGGGTACTGGGGAGGTTGCCGCCGAATGATCGCACCGCCGCCGAAGATCGTCCAGTAAGTGCGTACTTAGTAAGTTAGGGCATGCTTGGTCCGGGTTATTCATATTTGGTGGAGTGCGGACTGGCCTGGTCATGTGCACTCTCCCTGGTCTGTCAGGATGGAGTCATGGGTCAGTCGGCGGAAAGTGAATCGGGAAAGCGCGATTCAGGAGGTGCGACGCAGCCCGAATTGCCGCCGGGGCAGCGGGTGCAGCGCGGCTGGCCTGTCACCCATTACGGACCGGTGCCCAAATTCCGCCCGGAACGCTGGGAGTTCAGGGTTTTCGGCGCCACCGCCGATGGCGAGAAGTACTGCTGGAACCATGAGGAGTTCACGGCCCTGCCGCACGCCTCCGTACTGGCCGACCTGCACTGCGTCACGAAGTTCAGCATGCTGGGCGCCGAGTGGGGCGGAATTCCGGCGCGCACCATCCTCGCCGCGGCTCCGCCGTCACCCGAGGTCACACACGTCATGGTCTGGGCGGAATACGGCTTCAGCTCGAATCTCCGGCTGGCCGATTTCGCCTCCGACCGCACGATTTTCGCCACCCACAAGGACGGTGAACTCCTCACCGCCGAACACGGCTTCCCGCTCCGCCTTGTGGTGCCCCATCTGTACGCCTGGAAGGGCCCCAAATGGGTGCGCGGGGTCGAGTACATGACCGCCGACCGCCGCGGCTTCTGGGAGGAGCGCGGCTATCACAACGTCGGCGACCCGTGGCGCGAACAGCGCTACTCGTACCAGGAGGAGCCCGGGGACGGCCCCGAGCTCTGAGGCCCGCATCATTCTTTTCGGCTGTGTAGCGTTTGGGATCAGTGGTGGTACCGGTGCACCACCGCGTGGCCCTTGCCCCGCCCGATCGTCCACTTGTTCACCGGCGTGGTGAGGACGAAGGCGACGGCCAGTGAGATCGCCAGCGCGCCCCAGAACAGCGGGTCGTCGAGCTGGGCGTCCATCGCGCCCGGCCACAGCGCGATCACGCCGTTGTCGACCAGCTCCATCACGGCGATCGACAGGGTGTCCGCCGCCAGCGCCACCCGGACGGCCGTACGGAAGTCGACGCCGGCCCGCAGGACGCCGCGCAGGGTGAGCGAGTAGCCGAAGAAGAACGCCAGGACCGTCGCCAGCACGGTGGTGGCCAGGTTCCCCCAGCCCAGTGCCGTACCGATGACCATGCCGAGCACCTCGCCGATGGCGCAGCCGGTGAGGCAGTGCAGGGTGGCCTGGACGGCTACGGCCCAGGTGGTGGCGGGTGTGTGGGCGGGTGTGTGGACGGGCGAGTGGGCCGGTGTGTGCTGGTGTGCGTGTGCCTCGTGCTCCATAGGTACCCCCGGGTGTCACGGTTCGCTGACTGCACTGGTCAGCAATATACCCCCAGGGGGTATTCCCGTACGGGGTGCTCCCGTACCTGCTTATCCGTCCCGGAGTTTCTTCAGCCGCTCCACGTCCGCCGCGTGTCCCTCCTTGCCGCCGGGCGTCTCGATGATCAGGGGTACGCCCTCGGTCGCGGGGTGGGTCATCAGCGCGCGGAACGGGTCCTCGCCGATATGACCGGCGCCGATGTTGGCGTGCCGGTCCTTGTGCGCGCCGACCCCTTCCTTGGAGTCGTTGGCGTGGATCAGCTTCAGCCGCCCCTCGCCGACCGTGTCCACCAGCAGATCGAGGGTCTGGTGCATACCGCTGGGCCCGGTCAGATCATGCCCGGCCGCGAAGATGTGGCAGGTGTCGAGACAGACGCCGAGCTTCGGATGGGCGTCGAGCGCCTCGAAGTACGGCCCGAAGTCCCAGGTGCGCGAGCAGAGCGAGGAGCCCTGCCCGGCGGTCGACTCCAGCAGCAGAAACGGGTCGTCGTCGTGGGTCAGCTCGTCGAGCAGCGGCAGCAGATGTTCCCGTACCTGCTTGAGGGCCACCGACCGGTCCCGCCCGCCCGTCGCGCTCCCGGTGTGCACCACCACGCCCAGGGCGCCGATCTCCCGCCCGCGCCGCAGCGAGTGCCGCAGCGACTCCACCGACCGCTCCACGGTCGCCTCGGTGTGCGAGCCGAAGTTGATCAGGTACGGGGCATGGACGTACGCCGGGATCGAGCCCTCGGCGCAGGCCGCGCGGAACTCCTCGTCCTGCCGGGGGTTGCCCACGGGCGTCGCCCAGCCGCGCGGGTTGGCGACGAAGACCTGCACGGTCTCGGCCAGGAGGTCACGGGCGTAGGACAGGCCGACGGAGTGGAGACCGCCGGCCACGGGAACATGGCCGCCGACGGGGTTGCGGAGCTGCTTGCTGGTCACCCTTCAAGGGTGTCACGCGGCTCCGCGCGTCCCGTCGGCGGATGGAGCGGCTGACGGAGCCGGGGTCAGCGGATCGTGATGGTGATCGTCGACCCCTTGGCGGCCGTCTCGCCGGCGTCCACGGACTGCTTCTTCACCGTGTCGCCGAAGAGCCCGAGAATCCCCCGGTCCTCCTCGACCTTGAACCCGGCCCCCTCCAGAGCGGACTTCGCGTCGTCGACGCTGTCGCCCACCACATCCGGGACCTCGATCATCTCGGGACCCTTGGAGACCGTCAGCGTGACCGTGTCGCCCTGCTCGGCCTCGCTGCCGCCCTCCGGGGACTGGACGGCGACCTGTCCCTGCTCGAAGTCGTCCGAGGTGACGGTCCTGGCGGCGACCTTCACCTTCAGCCCCGCCTCCTCCAGCTCGGCCCGCGCGTCGGCGAGGCTCGACCCGGTGACGTCGGAGACCTCGATCGGGCTGCCCTTGCTGACGACGAGGGCGATCGCGGAACCCGTGCGCCGCTCGGTGCCGGCATCCGGGCTGGTGCTGATCACCGAACCGCGGGCCACGTCCTCGCTGAACTCCCGGGTGACCATCCCCGGCTCCAGGCCGTTCCGCTTCAGCAGCGCCCTGGCCTTGTCGAGGCGGTAGCCCAGGAGCTGGGGCACCGGCACGGTCTCAGGTCCCCTGGAGACGGTCAGCGTCACGATGTCGTTGACCCGGATGCGCTCGCCGACCTCCGGGTCCGTACTGATGACGGCGCCGCGCTTCACCGTGTCGCTGTAGGCCCCCTCGACCCTGAACTCCAGCCCGGCTTTCTTCAGCCGGGCCTTCGCCTCCGTCTGGGTCTGCGACAGCACCCCCGGGACCCGCGCGAACTGCCCGGAGTTGATGTACCAGACGCCCGCACCCACACCAAGGACGAGCAGCACAGCGGCAAGGATGGCGAGCGGCGCACGCCGTCTCCGCTCCCGGGTGTCCCGCCGGGCGGGCGGGGCCGGAGCCGGGGGAGCGCCGACGGTTCCCAGCCGACTGGTCCGGTTCAACGGGGGCTCGCCGCCCGGGGATTCGTCCCCGGCGATGGGCATGACCCCTGTCACGGGCAGCGCGCGCGGGATGACACTCGTCAGGTTCTCGGCGTTGCCGTGCTCCGAGGCGATGGCCTGCGGCGGTACGGCGTCCAACTGCCCGTCGTCGAGCGAGCCGCGCGTCTCCAGGACCTGAGAGAGCAGCGCCACCGCGTCGTGCGGGCGGATGCCGGCGTTGCGCGCGGTTGCCGAGGCAACCAGCGCGTCCAGCTCGAAGGCGAGGCCGGGTACGAGGGACGAGGGCGGCGGCACGTCCTCGTGCAGGTGCTTGTAGAGCACCAGCGAGGGGGAGCCGCCGTGGTGTGGCTGGCTGCCGGTCAGCATCTCGTAGAGGACGATTCCGCAGGCGTACACGTCGACGCGGGGATCGGCTGTGCCGTTCTCGATCTGCTCGGGCGCCAGGTAGGAAACAGTGCCGAGGACGGCCCCGGTCGTGTTGGTGACCGTGTCCACGCCCCGTACGAGTCCGAAGTCGGCGACCTTGACCCGCCCGTCGTCCCCTATCAGCACGTTCTCGGGCTTCATGTCGCGGTGCACGAACCCGGCCCGGTGCGCGGCGCCGAGCGCGGCGAGCACCGGCTCCAGGATGTCGAGGGCGGCCCTCGGCTGGAGCGCGCCGCGCTCGCGCAGCACGTCACGCAGGGTGCAGCCGGCGACGTACTCCATGGCGAGATAGACGTACGACCCGTCGGTGCCCTGGTCGAAGACCTGCACCACGTTGGGGTGGGCGAGCCGGGCCACGGACTTCGCCTCCCGGATGAACCGTTCGACGAAGGAGACGTCGGCCGCGAGCGTCGGATGCATCACCTTGAGGGCGAGCACACGGTCGAGGCGGGTGTCCACGGCCCGGTAGACCGTGGCCATCCCGCCGACCGCGATCCGTGCGTCCACGCGATAGCGGCCGTCGAGCACCTGCCCGACGAGAGGGTCCTGAAGGGTCGTATCCACGCAGGCGAGTCTACGAGCCACCGCTGACAGGCCCGCTGCTCCGGCCGCGAAAGCAGCACGACTGAAGCCGACCTGTGACGCGTACGGCGGGGGTAGCCGCCAATGGCGCTGTCCCCTCCCACAGGAGAGCAGCACTTGCAAATGGGCCGGAACAGGCGGTCCGCGGGTGGGAGATCAAAAAGCGGGTCGCTCGGGATCGAGCCGCGCAACCCCCTCAACCGGAGACGACGCCTCGGCGAAGTGCCGCCGGGGAATCCGCCCGGCCCTGTGGGCCAGCCGCCCCGCCTCCACCCCGCTCCGCATGGCGGCCGCCATCAGCACGGGCTCCTGGGCCCGGGTGACCGCCGACGCCAGCATCACCCCCGCACACCCCAGCTCCATCGCCAGCGCCACATCGGACGCGGTCCCGGCCCCCGCGTCCAGGATCACCGGCACGCGCGCGTGCTCCACGATCAACTGGAAGTTGTGCGGGTTGCGAATCCCGAGCCCCGACCCGATCGGCGACCCGAGCGGCATGACCGCCGCGCACCCCACGTCCTCCAGTTTCCGCGCGAGCACGGGGTCGTCGTTCGTGTACGGCAGCACCGTGAACCCGTCCTCGACCAGCACCTCCGCCGCGTCCAGCAGCTCGATCGGATCCGGCAGCAGCGTCCGCTCGTCGGCGATGACCTCCAGCTTCACCAGGTCCGTACCGAGCGCCTCCCGGGCCAGCCGGGCCGTCAGCACGGCCTCCCCGGCGGTGAAGCACCCCGCGGTGTTGGGCAGCACCCGGATGCCCAGCCGCTCCAGCACCGACAGCACCGACCCCCGCACCGAGGGATCGACGCGCCGCATGGCGACCGTCGTCAGCTCGGTCCCGGAGGCCACCAGGGCCCGCTCCAGCACATCGAGGCTGGGCGCACCCCCCGTACCCATGATCAGCCGGGACGTGAAGGACGTACCGCCGAGGACGAAGGGATCGTCGGCCATGGCTCAGCCTCCCTGGACGGCGGTGAGGACCTCGACGCGGTCGCCCTCGGAGAGGGAGGTCGACGACCACCGCGCGCGCGGGACGACGGTTTCGTTGAGCGCGGCGGCCACACCGGTGGGCGCTTGGGTGAGGGAGCTGACCAGGGCGTCGAGCGCGGTTCCCGGGGAGACCTCGCGCCGCAGGCCGTTCACCAGAATGTTCATACGAGCTGCTCCATCTGCTTCGTCTGCTCTGTCTGCTCCCTGCGGGCGGTCCCGAACCGGCGGGGTGTGAAGGCCAGTGCCTCGTCGGGCAGTTCCCCGGTGACCAGCGCGTGGGCCAGCACGTCACCGGTGACCGGCGTCAGCAGTACGCCGTTGCGGTAGTGGCCGGTGGCCAGCAGCAGCCCCTCCAGTGCGGTCGGGCCGAGCAGCGGCGCGTTGTCGGGGGAGGCGGGGCGCAGGCCGGCCCGGGTCTCCGTCAACGGCAACTCGGTGATCCCGGGGACGAGTTCGTGGGCGTCCCGCAGCAACTCGTACACACCGCCCGCCGTGACGGTCGTGTCCCAGCCCAGCTCCTCGCTGGTCGCGCCGATGACCAGCTCGCCGTTCTCGCGCGGCACCAGATAGACCTGGCCGCCGCGCACCACGGCCCGCACGGTACGGCTCAGGAACGGCGCGTACCGCTGCGGCACGGTCAGCCGCAGCACCTGCCCCTTCACGGGCCGCACGGGCGGCAGCACGGCCTCCGGGACGCCCGCGAGCCGCCCGATGAGGCTGCCCCCGGCCAGTACGACCGACCCGGCGGCCAGTTCGTCGCCGGCCGAGTCCGTCACCGACACGGCCCGGCCCCGTCGTACGTCGAGCCGCTCGGCCCAGGTCCGGCGCAGCGTCACCCCAGTCCGCTCGCACGCGTCCACGAGCGCCCCGGCCAGCCGTCGCGGGTCGATCTGGTGGTCGCCGTCCACCCGCAGTCCCCCGCGCACACCCGGCGCGAGCATCGGCTCCAGGCGCCGGCACTCCCGCCCCGAGAGCCACTCCGAGTCCAGCCCGGACCGCTGCTGGAGGGCGTGCAGTTCGCGCAGCTCCGCGCGGTCGTCGGAGTCGAGCGCGACGGCGAGCGTGCCGCAGCGGCGGTAGCCGAGGTCGCGGCCGGTCAGCTCGGTCAGCTCGGCCACGAAGTCCGGGTAGCGGCGGGCCGACTCCAGATTCAGCCCCAGCAGGGTCTGCTCGCCGTGGTGCAGCTCGGTGACGGCGGCCAGCATCCCGGCGGCCACCTGCGCGGCCCCGCCGCCCGGCACGGGATCCACGACGGTCGCGGTGAGCCCGCGCAGCGCGGCCCGCCAGGCCGTCACCAGCCCGATGATCCCGCCGCCGACGACCACGACGTCCGAGGTGTGTGTACGCGACATGGGTGTCCAGCCCCTCCCTTCGCCGGCATGACCCGGATCAGGTTCGTACGGTCGGAGGCCGTCCAGCCTCCCTCTCAGCCCGGTGCGTCCGGGCTCCCGCGAGTGCTTACGCTGGCCACCCTAGCCCGCAGGGCGACACACACGTAAGGGAGCCTCCGACATGCCCCGATCGCTCGACGGCCTCGTACTCGCCCCGGTCGCGGACCAGGCCCCGGGCCAGGTGGGTACGCGCACCCGGTTCACCTACCACGAGCGGAACGGCGAGATCTGGGCCGAGTACACGGGCGGCGATGTCGTGCGCGGCCATCTCGTGGGTACCCGGGAGGGCGACCGCCTCGACTTCCGGTATGTGCAGCTGAAGCGGGACGGGACGACGTCCTCGGGTCACTGTGTGTCCGAGGTGACCGAACTGCCGGACGGGCGGCTGCGGTTGGCGGAGACCTGGGAGTGGGAGTCGCAGCCGGGCAGCGGGACGAGTGTGGTCGAACAGATCGAGAGCACCGAGAACACCGAGAACACCGAGAACACCGTGGGCGTGGGCGTGGGTGTGCAGCAGGTCACTGACCGCGCCCACTGACTGACAAATTGTCAGTTGTCTATGGTGATCAGGTGAGCGAGCAGAGGCAGGCACAGGCACAGGGCACGCCGGCACTGGGCACACCCGGCGGGCCGCAGCCGCGAAACGTGGTCGTCGTGGGAGCGGGCATGGCCGGGGTGCAGACCGCGGTCGCCCTGCGGGAACAGGGATTCACCGGCACCGTCACCCTGCTCGGCGCCGAACCCCATCAGCCGTACGACCGGCCACCGCTGTCCAAGGCCGTCCTGCTCGGCAAGGCGGAGGGCTCCGCCTTCGACCTCGACTTCGAGGCCCTCGGCATCGAACTGCGGCTCGGGTGCGAGGTGCTGGGCGTCCGCACCGGCGCACACGAGCTGGACACCGCCGGGGGACCGGTGCCCTACGACGTCCTGGTCCTCGCGACCGGCGCCGAACCGATCCGGCTGCCGGGCACCGAAGGCGTCCCCGGAGTGCATCTGCTGCGCACCCTCGACGATGCCGAACGGCTGCGGCCCGTACTCGCGCGCCAGCACGACATCGTGGTCGTCGGGGCCGGCTGGATCGGCGCCGAGTTCACCACCGCCGCCCGCGAGGCAGGCTGCGCCGTCACCGTGGTCGAGGCCGCCGACCGGCCGCTCGCGGGCGCCCTGCCCGCCGAGGTGGCCGCGCCGATGACCGCCTGGTACGCCGACAGCGGCGCCTCGCTGCGCACCCACGCGCGCGTGGCCCACGTCGAGCCCGGCGCGGTGGTGCTCGACGACGGCTCACGGCTGCCCGCGGATGCCGTCGTCGTCGGCATCGGGGCCCGCCCTGCCACGGCCTGGCTCGCGGGCTCCGGGATCGCCCTGGGCGACCACCGCGAGGTCGTCGCCGACGACCACCTGCGCACCTCCGCGCCGGATGTCTACGCGGTCGGCGACTGCGCCTCCTTCCCTTCGGGAAGGTACGGCCGGCGTCTGCTGGTCCACCACTGGGACAACGCCCTCCAGGGACCCCGCACGGTCGCCGCGAACATCATCGGGGAGTCCCCGTCGGTCTACGACCCGGTCCCGTACTTCTGGTCGGAGCAGTTCGGCCGCTTCGTCCAGTACGTCGGCCACCACCAGTCCGCCGACACCACCCTGTGGCGCGGCGACCCGTCCGGGCCCGCCTGGACGGTCTGCTGGCTGCGGGAGGGCCGCCTGGTCGCCCTGCTGGCCGTGGGCAGGCCCCGGGACCTGGCCCAGGGGCGGCGCATGATCGAGGCGGGCACCCTGATGGACGCCGACGCGCTGACGGACCCGTCCCGCCCGCTGAAGGCGGCCGGGGCATAGGCCCCGGCGCCGCTCGACACGGCGTCGGCACCCTCGGATCGGCGCAGGTCACGGGGGCCCGGCTTCCGACTGTCAGTGCGGGATGGCAGGCTTGTCCCGTGACCGAGATTGACGCAAAGATCGATGCTCTCGTCCCTGCCTGGCTCACCCTCCCGGACATCGCGGAGATCCTCGACATCGAGGTGACGCGCGTCCGGCAGTTGGTTAAGGAGGGCCAAGTGATCGCCGTACGCCGTGGCGAGAACCGTGCGCTGCACGTTCCCGCCGCGTTCATCGACGGGGTCGAGCAGAAGGTCGTCAAGGGCCTCACCGGCACCTTGACGCTCCTGAGGGACGACGGCTTCTCCGACGAGGAGATGCTGGAGTGGCTCTTCACCCCCGACCCCAGCCTGCCCGGCACCCCCGCGCAGGCCCTCAGCGAGAATCGCGGCACGGAGGTGAAGCGTCGCGCCCAGGCGCTCGCCGTCTGATCCGACCAGCCGTTCCATGTGCGGGCCCCGGTCCGCACACCGCCACACAGGGGCGCGCCCGGGGGAGAACACCCCGGGGCGCGCCCATGGGGGGACACCCGTATGCCCGAGACGACCTACGACGCCGATGTCAGCAGCCCGCGCGCGCGGCTCGCCGACGCCCGGGTCTATCTCTGCACGGACGCCCGCAGACGACAGGGTGACCTCGCCGAGTTCCTGGACGCCGTCCTGGCCGGCGGGGTCGACATCGTGCAGCTTCGCGACAAGGGCATGGAGGCGGCCGAGGAACTGGACCACCTCCAGGTCTTCGCCGACGCCTGCGCCCGGCACGGCAGGCTCCTCGCGGTCAACGACCGCGCGGACGTCGCCCACGCGGCCGGTGCCGACGTACTGCACCTCGGCCAGGGCGACCTGCCCGTCCCGGCGGCCCGCGCGATCCTCGGCCCGGACGTCCTAGTCGGCCGTTCCACGCACTCCGAGTCGGAGGCCGCCGCGGCCGCCGTCCAGGAGGGCGTCGACTACTTCTGCACGGGCCCCTGCTGGCCGACCCCGACCAAGCCGGGCCGCCACGCGCCCGGCCTCGACCTGGTCCGCTACACGGCCGGGCTCGCCACCGCGCGCCCCTGGTTCGCCATCGGCGGCATCGACCTGGGCAACCTGGACGAGGTGCTGGCGGCGGGCGCCCGCCGGGTCGTCGTCGTACGGGCGATAACCGAGGCCGACGACCCGGGCGCGGCGGCGGCGGAGTTCGCCAAACGGCTGCGGGCCCTCTGAGCGGGCGGGAGATTCCCGCTCGTCTGCCCGTCCCGGTCCGGGCGCCCGAGTCGGTGGGTGTCCGGGGCCAGGCGTCCGGGGCGGGGCGTCCAGGGCCAGGCTTCCCAGTCCGGGGGCCGAGTCGGCGGGTCCGGATCCAGGTGTCCGAGGCGTGGACAAGAAGTCGACAATTCGGGCAAATTTCCGCCATCCGGTTGGGGGGACCGTCGCCCCCTGGCTAACCTGCCGGTATGGCCCTCGGAACCGCGTCAACCAGGACTGACCGCGCACGCACCGTGCGTGACATGCTCGCGACCGGCAAGACCATGTACTCCTTCGAGTTCTCGGCACCGAAGACCCCCAAGGGTGAGCGGAGCCTGTGGAACGCGCTGCGGAGGATCGAGGCGGTCGCGCCGGACTTCGTGTCCGTGACCTACGGCGCGGGCGGCTCGACGCGCGCGGGGACGGTCAAGGAGACCCAGCAGATCGTCTCCGACACGACGCTCACCCCGGTCGCCCACCTCACCGCGGTCAACCACTCCGTCGCCGAACTGCGCAACATCATCGGCCAGTACGCCGACGCGGGCATCCGCAACATCCTGGCCGTGCGCGGAGACCCGCCCGGCGACCCGATGGCCGAGTGGGTGCCGCACCCGAGCGGTCTGACGTACGCGGCCGAACTCGTGCGCCTCATCAAGGAGTCGGGCGACTTCTGCGTGGGCGTCGCCGCCTTCCCGGAGACGCACCCGCGCTCCCCCGACCGGGAGACGGACGTCACGCACTTCGTCGACAAGTGCCGGGCGGGCGCGGACTACGCCATCACCCAGATGTTCTTCCACCCGGAGTCATATCTTCGCCTGCGGGACGCCGTCGCCGCGGCGGGCTGCCCGACCCCGGTCATCCCCGAGGTCATGCCCGTGACCAGCGTGCGGATGCTGGAGCGATTGCCGCAGCTCAGCAACGCGGCGATCCCCTCCACCCTGAAAGAGCGGATCCTCACAGCCAAAGACGACGCGGCGGCTGTACGCTCCATTGGCATCGAGTTCGCCACGGAGTTCTGCGCGCGACTGCTGGCCGAGGGAATCCCCGGGCTGCACTTCATTACGCTGAACAACTCCACGGCATCGCTGGAAATCTACGAGAACCTGGGTCTGCACCACCCACAGCGGGCCTAGACCGGCCGCACCGGCGTACGACACACTGCGTAGCGGCCACTGGGAGAGGGGCGTACATGGGCTGGACGGTCCTCTACATCGCGTTTGGCGTAGTCGCGTTGTGGCTGCTCGGCGAGGTTCTGCTGCAGTACAAGGCGCGGCTGCGCTGGCGGCTGCTGGCCTTCGTCGGCTTCCTCGGCGTGGTTCTCGGCGTGCTCATCCCCTCGGTGGTGGTCATCGGCCTGGGCGCCGCGGCCTTCGCGGTCGGGCAGACCTACGTCACCCTGTCGTTCCGCAGCGGCTTCTCGGCCGGCTGGGCCGTCGCCGGCTCCGGCTTCCTCGCGAGGTTCAGCAGGAAGGGCCGCCGCGGCGACGGGGAGCACCAGGACCCGACGCTGGAGGTCTCCGACCTGGAGGCCCCCGAGGGCGCGTTCGGTGCGGGCAAGGGCGCCGACACGGGCTTCGGCGTCGGCTCCGCCGGCGGCAAGGGGAAGGACGCCTTCGACACCGGTGCCGGAACGTACCGTCAGGGCGAGGACCTCGACGGCGACTTCGACCGGGACGACGTCTTCACCCCCGCCCGGTCCGCCCGTTCCGCGGGCGCCGAGAGCGGCGCGGTGTACGAACCCCAGCCCATCCCCGACGAGACCGGCACGTACGGCATATACAACAACGCCGCCTACGCGACGGCGGCCGGCCAGGACCAGCCGTACGCGGCGGCGGCCCAGACCGGCGACCAGACCTACGGGTACGACGGCTACACCGGCTACGACCAGCAGCAGTACGGCTACGACACCTCGGGCGGCCAGCAGCAGTACGCCGCCTACTCCGACCCGTACATCGGCCAGGGCTACGGCGGCGCCTCCTACGACACCGGCTACGACCAGCAGCAGTACGGCTACGACACCTCGGGCGGCCAGCAGCAGTACGGCACCGGCGGCTACGGCGAGACCCCGGCGAACGGTGTCTGGGTCCCGCAGCAGCGCAACACCGACGACCCGTTCTTCGGCGGCGAACTCCCGCAGGAGCAGCCGTATCCGTACCAGGACAACGGCCAGAGCAACGGCCAGGGAATCAACTACGTCCAGGACAACGGCAACGGCGGCGGCCAGCCGCAGGGGCACGGGTACGACGAGCAGCAGTACCGCTTCTAGGGGCGGCCAACAGCCCCTGGAAGCCCTTCCCGGGGACCACCCGCCCCACGTCGGGGCCTCCCGGGGTTCACTGCGAGCCCCGGAAGTCCGGCCCCTCCACGATCAGCCCCGCCACCAGCGCGCCCGACATGCCCGCGTGCGCGAGGCCGCCCCCCGGGTGTGACCAGCCGCCCACGCGGTACAGCCCCGGCAGCCGGGTGCTGTTGGCGGGATGCAGGAAGTCCCCGTTGCCGCCCGCGAGCGAGGGTGCCGACACGCCACCGTAGTAGGCGCCGGTCTCCTCCCCGTTCCGGCCGGGCGTCCGTATCTCCCGCCACAGGATCCGCTCACGCAGCCCGGGGACGGCGGCCTCGGCCGCGCCGACCAGCAGATTCGCGAAGCCCTCCGGCGAATCCTCCACGTCCCGGTTGCCCCGGCGCCCCGCCACCGCCGTCAGGACCACGGACTCGTGCTCCCCGTCGGGCCGCAGCGCGGGATCGTCCGGCCGCAGCACGGTCACCGTGGGCCGCACCGGGCCGTCTCCTTCCCCGCTCAGCCAGTCCAACTCGGCCTCGCGGTCCGGCGCGTGCACGACCGTGCGATGCGCGGCAGCCGCCTCCCGGGCCCCGCGCAGGGCCAGCAGCACGGTGAACCGGCCCGGCGACGGCGCCGACGCGTCGGGGAACACGTCACCTTCCTCGTCGAGCGCGTGCCCCGTCAGCCCCTTCAGCCTTACGGGATCCACGCCCGCGACGACCTGGTCGGCCTCCGCGACGGTCCCGTCGGCCAGCTCCAGCCCCGCCGCCCGGCCGTCCTTCTCGACGACCCGCGTGACCTCGGCGCCGAAGACGAACTCGACCCGCCGCTCCAGGCACCGTTCGTACACCGCGCGCGCCAGCTCCCGGATGCCGCCCCGGACATACCAGGTGCCGAAGGCGTGCTCCATGTACGGCAGCACGGCCGCGCTCGCCGGAACCTCCCGCGGGTCGAGGCCGAACGCCAGGGCGTGGCTGTCCAGGAGGGCGGTCAGGCGCGGGTCGCGCAGTTCCCAGGCGGCGATCTCGGCGAGGGTGCCGGCCCGGCGGGTGCGCAGCAGCCGCTTGTGGGGGACCGCCGGGTAGGGCTCCCGCTCGGCCAGCACCCGCCAGTCGGTCCACAGCGGCTCCTCCAGGAGCGGTCTGCGGGTGCGGTCCCAGGCTTCGCGGGCCCGGATGAGGAAGTCGCCCCAGCGGTCGCCCGCCCCGGCCCCCAGAGCCGCGTTCAGCGACTGGACGACGCCCGCGCGGGACGCGTTCGGCAGGACGGCCTCCGTGCCGTCCGGGAAGACGTGCCGCGAGGACGGGTCGACCTGGACCAGCTCGACGCACTCCTCCAGGGGCCGCTTGCCGGTCTTGACGAACAGGTCGCGGTAGACCGCGGGCAGGGTGAGCAGCCCCGGGCCCGTGTCGAAGGAGAAGCCGTCGCGCTCGAAACGGCGCACCGCTCCGCCGTACGTCTCCCCACGCTCGTACACCGCCACCCGGTGGCCCGCGACGGCCAGCCTGGCAGCGGCTCCCATCGCGCCCATGCCGGCGCCGATCACCGCAATCCGTGCCATGCCAGGGACTTTATCGGCCCTCACCGACAATCCGGCCCCGAGCCTGTGACCAGCGGGTTCGCGGAGGTGGGGGCGGGCCTTCTCAGCCCGATGGCCACCCGGCGCGGGCCGGGAGCCGTTTCTCCTCGCGCCGCTGGGCCCGGCGCCGCAGGAACCGTCTGATCCGGGAGACCAGGAAGAACAGGATGACCAGGCCGGCGAGGAGCAGGGTCCCCGCGATGACGGCCGCCGCCCCCGGGTGGAACATCGCGAACGCGACGATGCCGCCGACCCCGAGATCCTCGGCGAGGCTGAGGACGATGTTGGTGAACGGCTCCGGCGAGGTGTTGACCGCCATCCGCGTCCCGGCCTTGACCGCGTGGCTGGCCAGCGCCGTCGAACCGCCGATGGCGCCCGCCGCCAGATCGGGCAGCGAACCGCTCTGGCCGGCCAG
>NZ_LIQQ01000367.1 GCF_001418565.1 Streptomyces graminilatus
ATCCGACCCCGCCCCGGCTCACCCCCACCGGATCAGACGCACTACCGGCTGTCGGACTATCTTCTCGAACGCGGCCGCTACGAGCTCCGCCACAACTGCCCGCCCACGCCGTTCTGGACCGCCGCCCTGCGCCACGCCCGCACCGACGAGGACCGCCGGGCCCTGGCCCGGTCCGCGTACGAGCGAGGGCGGGTCCGCGTATCCGCTTCGGTCCCAGACGGAACAGACATCCTCGGCCTGCACGACCGTGACTCCGCCTACAAGCTGGGACACGAAGCCCGAAAGGCCCGTGCGGAAGGCGCGCTGGCCAAGATCAGCATGCAACGGGCGTCCGGTGAACCCCAGCCCAATGCCTTCATGCGCTACCTCTACCGGCGCCAGGAGGCACGCCACCTCAAGGAACTCGGCGAGTCCGAGAAGGCCGCGGCCGTCTGGCGCGACCTCGCAGACGAGGGCTATCCGGACGCCTTCGTACAGGTCGGGAACCACTGCCTCGAACAGAGCCGGCGGGCGGAGGCGCAGCAGTGGTTCCGACGGGGCGCCGAGGCCGGTGACGTCGACGCCATGCAGGCGTTGGTGTTCCTGCTCGCCGAGGACGGCCTGTTCGGCGAGGCCACCGAGTGGACCGAACGGATCGTCAAGATCGGGGACATCTACGCCTACTCCCGGCTGGCCTACCGCTACGAATGGGCAGGCGACATCACACAGGCCAAGATCTACTTCCGCAAGGCGATCGACGCCGGACTCATCGACTGCTACCAAGACCTGGTCCGGCTGCACCACCAGGAAGGAGACAGTGAGGGGGCGTTTTGCCTGTACACGGAGGGGATCGCCGTGGGGGAGACCACCGGGCCCATGATGCAGGCCGAACGAAACGGCGAACACGCCAAGGCCGACGAACTTGCCTTCACCGCCCGCGACTACGGCACCATCCAGCCACTTCGGCTGCTGCTGTGGCACCGGCTGCGGCAGCCGGACACCCTCGTCCTGGGAACGGACCTCGCGCACAAGGCGATCGACGCCGGCGAGGCGTTCATCGTCAAGGGAGTAGCCAGCGAGCTTTCAGAAACCGGACACCATGACGTTGTCGTTGCCCTTCAACGCATCTTCGACACGGTCGATGACCGCGGTGACCAATGACGGACGCCAACGCAGGCCGCTCACACTGCGATCCAGCAATCCCAGAGTAATCTCAGCCGGGAAAGCAGGCATCGCCGATGCGGTACGATCACGCATGGCGTAATGGAAGTCAGCGCCTGTGCAGCACCGCGCCGGTTCGGTCTGTATGCCTTCGCTGCTGATTCGGCCGCGCGTTGCCGCACTGCCCCGCCGGACGCGCTCACTCTCAGGAACACCAGAGTGAATTCTTCCCATTATGCGCTGTCGGCAGGCGTCGAGCTGCATTGCCCGCACGAGCCTGAATCAATTCCCGCTGCTGGGTTTCAGGTTCCTCCTGGAGACGACGTGAAAATCCTCGACGAGATCTCTCGTACGCTGAGCGAGTACCTCCTCATCCCGGGCCTGACCACACAAGACTGCACGCCGGACAACGTGGATCTCGGGGCGTCCTTGGTGCGTCACCGGGTCGGCGACGAGTCGGCCATCCGGATCGCCACCCCCATGGTGAGCGCCATCATGCAGGCGGTGTCGTCACCGAAGTTGGCGGTGGCGCTGGCGCAGGTCGGCGGGCTGTCGTTCATCCACCAGAATCAGCAGATCGAGGACCAGGCGGCGGACGTGCTGGCGGTGAAGCGGCACAAGGCCGGCTTCCGGACCAGCGAGGTCGCCGTAGCGCCGCAGACATCTCTCGGTGAGGTCGCCCGCCGGCTGGCCGAGAATGAGCAGGGCGTGGCCGTAGTTACGGAGAGCGGGGAAGCCGACTGCGAGTTCCTGGGGATCATCAGCCTCGACGACTTCCACCTGGAGAGTCACGGAGCCTCCGAGACCGCCGGCAGCCGGATGCGGAGCCGTGACAGCCTGGTCACCGCGTCAGCCTCGGTCTCGCTGTCCGAAGCGAACGAGTTGATCTGGCATCACCACCTAGATGTGCTGCCGGTGCTCGAGGACGACCGGGTCGTCTCCTTGGTCCTCAAGAGGGATTATCAGGCCCACAAGACGTATCACCGTGCGACCGTGGACAGCGAAAAGCGTCTGTGCGTGGGTGCCGGCATCAATTCCCGTGACTTCAAGGACCGCATTCCCGCCCTTATGGAGGCCGGTGCAGATGTGCTGTGTCTGGACTCCTCCGACGGATATACCGAATACCAGGCGAAGACTCTCGAATTCGCCCGGGAGAAATACGGGGACGACGTCTTCGTCGGCGCAGGGAACGTCGTCGACGGGCGGGCTTTCCGCTACCTAGCCGACGCGGGCGCGGCGTTCGTGAAGGTCGGCATCGGCGGCGGGGCCATCTGCACCACCCGGGCACAGAAGGGCATCGGCCGCGGGCAGGCCTCCGCGCTGCTCGATGTCGTCGAGGCGCGCGACACCTACGCCCGGGAGACTGGGCTGTACGTGCCGCTGTGCTGCGACGGTGGCCTGCTCAACGACTCGCACATGGCCATCGCCCTGGCGATGGGTGCGGATTTCATCATGCTCGGCCGCTACTTCGCCCGGCTCGACGAAAGCCCGTCGCGGAAACTCCAGATCAACGGCCAGTGGTACAAGGAGTACTGGGGCGAGGGCTCGCGTCGGGCACAGAACGCGGCCCGCTACGGCCAGCGCGGCACGATGGTCTTCGAAGAGGGCGTCGACGGCTACGTTCCCTACGCCGGCAGCCTGTACGACAACGTGGAGCGGACCCGGGCGAAGCTGATCTCAACGATGATCAGCTGCGGGTCGACGAACCTGCGCGACTTCCACCGCGATGCGGTCCTCGTTCCGGTGTCTGCGGAGTCGTTTAAGCAGACCGGCGCCGAGGTGCAGTTGCGCCAGCCTGCCATCGACTCCGGAGAGTGACCTGACAGGTGCCGACGCGGGTCTGGTGCGGGGCGGCAGGTGGTACCGGCGATCCAGCAGGTCGGCCGGATCGACAACACCGAGAGCAAGAAGTCTCATGCCGAGGTAGTCGTGCGCCTCGATGCCGACGTGCCCTGGCTGGAGCGCATGCACCACCGGCGCCGCCGCATCCTCGAATGCCGCGGCTTCGAGATCACCTCCCAGGAGAAGCTCCCCAGCATCATCCCCGCACCCGTTGTTCCCGCCCGCAGGAACCCGGCGGCGCCGGTGGCGGGGAACGGCAGCGGCCAGAGAACGGGCCATGGACGTGCCGCCGCGAGGACGGCTCTGTAGCGGCACCTGGGACAACGCAGCTCACGCCCCGGCACAGCCGGTCAGTTGATTCAGCACGCTACGAAGGGGTACCGCACGTCGGTAGCGTGATCGGACAGGCTCCGACCGCGTCCGACCAGGAGCGAAAAGAGGCGCCACAGAGCGCTGCACGCCGATACACTCCCAGTGACCTTCGCCGCCTTCCCGGGCGGCCGGCTATTTCAACCAGGTCGCCTACAGCGGCCTTAGATTGAGGCGTTCATGGTGTGCGACCGGCCTGTGGTCGGCGTGATCGACTACCGCACCGGCAACAGTCAGAGCGTGCGATATGCACTGAATTCCTTAGGGGTGCCCAACCGCCTGCTCACCTCTCCTGCTGATCTGGACGGCATCGGCCGGGTCATTCTGCCGGGGGTCGGGGCGGCCGGAACCACGATGCAGTACCTGTCCGAAGCCGGATGGCCCGAGGCGCTGCGCACCCGTGTCGTGGACGGTGATATGCCCTTCCTGGGGATCTGCGTCGGCCTCCAAATCCTCTTCGAGACCAGCGAGGAGCAGCAAGCCACCTGCCTGGGCTGGATCCCCGGGACTGTGCGGGCCTTCGACGGCGCGAACGTCCGGGTGCCCCAGATGGGCTGGAACCAAGTCCACCGGGCCTCAACGCATCCGTTCCTAGCAGGCCTCCCGGATGAAGGGCACTTCTACTTCGTCAACAGCTACTACGCCGAGCCAGCCGATCCGGCGGACACTGCGGCCACCACAGTGCACGGGGTGAGGTTCACCTCGGCCGTGGCACGCGGCAACATCATGGCCACCCAGTTCCACACCGAAAAATCCGGCCCACTCGGCCTGGACCTGCTCGAGCGATTCGCCAAGACGCCGCAGGAGGAACTGTGCCCGCGATGACCACCGGAAACCTGACCACGCGGCTGATCGCCTGCTTCGACGTGGTGGAGGGACGGGTGACCAAGGCCCGCCGGTTCGAGGACAACATCGACGTCGGCGACGCCGCCGAGATCGCCACCTCGGTCTACGCGGACGGCATCGACGAGATCATCTTCTACGACATCCTCGCCAGTGCCCAGCGCCGCCAGGCGGACCTGCTGACCATCCGTGCGGTGGCGGAGCAGGTGTTCGTGCCTCTGACGGTGGGCGGAGGGATCCGATCGCTTGAGGACATGCACGCCGTGCTGGACGCAGGGGCGGAGAAGATCAGCCTCGATTCGATGGCCGTGCGCAACCCTGAGATCATCGCCCAAGGGTCGGCCGAGTTCGGCCGCCAGTGCATCGTGCAGTCAATGCAGGTCAAGCGCGTGCCCGTCCACCCCGAGATACCGAGCGGGTACGAGGTGTTCATCGACGGCGCCCGGCAGGCGACCGGCATGGACGCTGTCGCGTGGGCACGCCGGGGCGAGGAGCTGGGCGCGGGAGAGATCTGCGTCAACTCCATCGACCAGGACGGCACCCACCACGGATACGACCTTGAGATCACCCGGGCGATCGCCGAGGCGGTGAACCTGCCAGTGATCGCCTCCGGCGGCGCGGGCAGTGCGGAGCACGCGGCGGTGGCCTTCACCAAGGCGGGGGCCTCAGCGGCGATCGTCAGTTCGCTGCTGTACTCGCCGCGCATGGAGCGCACCGTGCCGGTGGGCGAGATCAAGGCCGAGCTCGCCAAGCGGTACGGGCTGCCGGTCCGCCTGGTGTGACGACTGTATGGGGCATGCGGCTGGGGCCGACCTCATCAAGCGGTTTGCACCCCCCAGCCGCGTCCGGTGACCTCGATGAGTCAAGGGGCGGCAGGCGAAGAGAAGTTCTCCGATCCCTGACTCTGCGCGGCGATCGTGGGCCACCTCACCCTCGGCGACAACATCATCGAGACCGGACCGATTCCTCCCGTCTCGCCCATGTCACGACACGCCTAGCAGAAGACTGATCGCAGCCACCGCGTCTGCTACCGTCCGGTCGGCCCGGGACTCGGCACCAGGCCATGGGTGTTGTCCCCTGACCCATACTGTCCGCAGCCCGGCCGCGCGGCCGCCCGCGATGTCGTGCTCGGGATTGTCACCGACCATCCACCCGCCGTCGGCCAGGGCCATACCGCACCGTTCGGCTGCCAGTCGGAAAATCCGGACATCCGGCTTGCGGATGCCGACCTCGCCGGAGACGCAGCAGGCGTCCACCTGGTCACCCAGCCCGGTCCGCTCGATCTTCATCAGCTGATTGTCGGCCATCCCGTTGCTGACGATTCCCACCCGCCAGCCCGATGCCCGCAACTGCGCCAGGCCATCGAGCACCTTCGGATCGCAGCGCACCAGGTCCGGCATCCGGGCGCGGAAGTCGGACCACAACTCATCAGCCGGCTCGGTGAGCCCGAAGCGCTCCCGTACCTCGCGAAAGAACTGGTCACGAGGCCGAGCACCTTGCCCGTCCGCCGCAATCAGCCACTGCACTTCCTTACCTCCGAGCTGTCGCTCGTCGGTGAACTCTGCCGCCCACGCGGAAAAGGCGAGCTGCCGGTCGACCAGGGTGTTGTCCAGGTCAAACAGCGCCAACCGTTGCACAGGCGTCCAACTCCCAACAGCGTGCCCACTCCTGCCTCTCACCTTCGGCCAGGCGGGGCCAATTCTCCCTGGCCGATCATGGCACGGTGATCGCCCAAGTACGGTCATTCACGCTGCCCCGGAGGCCATCGCACCGTGCCTATGCCAGGATGTCGGCGCGCAGCAGCCGACGACGGCGCCCCACCCGGCCCGGACCAACGGGATGCGGTGGCTCTCGCGGGATCATCGGATCAGCTCCTGCGCGGCCAGTCGACGACGAGACGGCTGTAGGTCTTGTCGATGACGAACCGCGGGTCGGCGGCCGTCAGTTGGTCGCGGGCGTCGCCGACGGCCATGCGGAAGCCGGGCTTTGGCCCGTCGTTACCCCAGCCGCGGTCCCACTCGCCGATCTCGGCCGCGACCCGACCGGCGAGTTCGGCGGCGCGCGGGCCGTGGCCGACAACGCCGATCTGCCAGAACCGGCCCTCCTCGTCATCGCCCTCGCGCACGGTCAGGTACGCCAGTGTGTCGCCGTCGAGCGCGGCCATGGAGCCCCAGCCGAAGTGCGGGGCGAAGCCAGGACGGGAACCGGGCATACGGGACAGGCCGTTGGGCAACACGCACGCCAGGTACAGGTAGAGCCACTCGAAGGGGGCGCCTTTGCGGAACTTGACGCCGGTGTAGACCTTTGCCTGCGGTTGGTCCAGGACGGTGCGGATCGCTTGGCGGTCCACGTCCTGCTCGCTGAAGGTCTCCAGGCGGACATTGCCCTCACCGGCCATGGGCACGAGCGTGTAGATGTCGTCGCACACGCCCTTGCGGAGGGGCACAAACGTCGCCATCTCGCAGGAGATGGCCTTCCAGGTGTCGCCGTCGCGTTCGAAGGCGAAGCTGCGGGAGATGCTGCCGCGGATACGCATCGGGAGGACGAGGCGTCCGCCCGGGGCGAGCTGGTCGAGAATCCTCACGGGTACGTCGCCGGCGCCGACGGTGAACTGGATGCGGTCGAAGGGAGCGTGCTCGGGGAGGCCGACGGCACCGTCCGCCAGGACGACCGAGACGTTCGAGGCTCCGGCCTGAGCGATGTTCTTACTCGCGTGGTCGACGAGGTCCTGGTCGACATCCACGGTCCACACGTGGCCGCCGGGCGCTACGAGCCGGCCAAGGAGCGCCGCGTTGTAGCCGGTGGCGGCCCCGGCTTCCAGGACCTTGTGGCCGGGCCCGGCGCCCATCTGTTCGAGTTGGGTGGCGACGATCGAGGGCGCGGAAATACAGGAGATCATCTCGCCGCTCTCGTCGTGCTTGATGGCGACGGCCTCCTCGGCGTACGCGGCCTGGAGATCGACGCCGGGAAGAAACCGGTGGCGCTCGGTGTCCCGGAACGCGGCGATGACGGCGGGCGTACGCAGATGGCCGCCGTCGATGAGGTTGTTCACGAGTGCTTCGCGCAGGCCAGCGGGGCTGATCGTGGGGCTCAGGGCGATCTCCATCCAAGTCAGGGTAGGGGGCGATGAAGGACGACGATCGCGCGGCCAGCAGGCCGACGCGCCGGCTTCACCCTCGAAGAGCGAGGCGGTCCGAGAGGTTCTGGTGCTCCGGATGGTCCGGCAGGCGTGACAGACGTCCCCGGATGGCGGTGATGCCGCCGTCGATGCGTACGGACCGAACGCCTTCCGCGCAGTCGAGGAAGTCGTGCCAGGTCGCGCACGCCTCGCTCGTGTTGCCTCGCCGGTGCTGGACCTGGCCGAGGTCCGCGAGCACGATCGCGCGGGTACGGCGTCTGTCGAGGCCGTACGTCTCGAGCGCGTGATCAAGATGGGTCTCCGCGACGGGCAGATTGCCCATCCGGGCGTGGATCATGCCTGCCTCGTGGGCCCATCGGCCGTGGCTGTAGTGGCTGGCCCAGGACTCGCCAGGCCTCACCGGCGCGCTCTCGATCGCCTTCTGAGCGGAGGTCAGCAACTGCGCTGCGAGGACCCGGTCGCCGACGGCGGCCGCCGCCCGGGCGTACGTGGTGCTGTAGTAGGCAAGGGCTTTCGGGTTGTGCAGGTTGCGGCCGCGCTGCGCGCATGCTTCGGCGAGCCGCACTGCGGCGGGCGTATGGCCGAGGTCGATGGCCTGGTCGGCCAGGCCGCGCAGGGCGGTGGCCGCGAGTTCGTTCTCGCCGACCGCCGCGGCGAGCCGGTAGCTGCGCAGATGACAGCGCCGGCTCAAGCCATCGAGGCCTTCGTCGCGGGCCATCCATCCGACTAACTGAACCAACTGGCTTGTCGCGGCGAAGAGTTCCCGTCCCACGAGATCCGCGTACCTGCCGTCGAGCCAGCGTCGTACGTCGGTCCTGAGGTAGCCCAGGGCGAGGTGGAGCACCTGGCCGCCACCGGTTTCGGAGGCGGCGTTGCCCAGCTCGGTCGTCATCGTCCGGATGGCCATGACCTCGCCCATGCCCACCGCGACAGGTCCGGGCCGCCCCACGTGCCGGGTCAGCGCCTCAGCATCGGGCAGGCCGAGGGCGGCGAGACCGAGCGCTGCCGAGGCCGTCAGAAGCTGCCGTCGATCCACGTCCGCGCCTCCCCGATGCACGACACCGGTGACCACGATATCGCCGAGCACCTGCTGGGTCCTACCGGACGGATCCGGCACACCTGCGTTCCTGCTGCTCGGGAGCGAGCGCAGCACCTCGCCCGGGGATGCCGTTTCAAGCAGAGCTGCCCGAATCCGCAAAGTCCTGACCTGTACCGACACCCCGCTCAGACTGTCGTGTCAGGACCCGCCCCGGTGAGCCTCTGACCGCATCTCTGCCAAGCTGACCACCATGGTCACCGACTCCACGGGAACGACCTGCTCCCCGCCGCCCGGGCCGCGACCAAGGCGAGGACCGGATCGATCCACCAGGCCCACACCGTCTCCGGCGGCCTGGCCGCCGTGTCGGCACGGGACAATGCCCAACGGGAACTTGCGAGAGGATCAGCATGGGGTGGGAACGGACGGCGAGGGAACTGTTGCATCGGGGCCCGTTTCTGGCCCTGTACCGCGACTCGGTGCTCCGTCCGGACGGTATCGCCGGCACCTACGAGCACGTCGTGGTCGAGGACGGAGTGCGCGTGGTCGCCCTCGATGATGACGGCCAAGTCGTGCTCGTTGAGGATGACTTCTACCTTCAGGAACGTCGCGTCCTGCACCTTCCCGGGGGTGGCGTCGGGGGGCAGGATCCACATGCGGCAGCCGTCCGGGAACTGGAAGAGGAGACTGGCCTGGTCGCGGGCGAGACACGTCCGCTCGGCGTCATCGATCCCCTCTCCGCGACCACGGTTGCGCGGACCCATCTGTTCCTGGCCACGGACCTTCGGCCGGGACATACACAACGTGACGCGACCGAGATCGGCATGACGGTGCAGCGGTGGAAGCTGGACGACGCCATCGACGCAGTGCGATCCGGCAGGATCAGCGAGGCCGGGACCGTGGCCGCGCTTCTGCTGGCTGAACATGCACGGGCGTGACACCGTGAGCGACATGGACGACGAACTGGAGGTTCGGCACGCAGCCTGGGCGCTCTACGTGTCGCTGCACCTCCTTGCTGAAAGCCACACCGGCGGCCAGATTCATACCGATGTACAGCGCGGGACGCTTAGTGACCTCGACGATGCTCTTGATCAACTGGACCAAACGCAGGCGATGTTGAGTCGCTCGCATCCTGACCTGGTCCAGGGCATCCGTAGCACCGTTGCCTCCTGGGAGGAACACCCGACAGACCGTCTCGTCAGACTGTTGCCCCTGCTCGACGACCTTGCCGAGATAGCCGGCGCCTCCCTCCCGTCCCTGTTGCCGCCTTCAACATGACTCCCTCTTGACTGCTGTGCTCTGGGCGGTCGTACGGCCGTTCTACGTCGTGATCGCTCACCTCGTACGCGGGCAGCATGAGGTGGACCGCGGCCCGATACGATGCGGGGCCAGCCAGACAACGTATATCGAGGCCGCAGCGGTGCCGCGCGCCGTGGACGGCCTGCCGGCCTGCCGGTGTTTCCCTGGCCGGGCTTGGAGGTGGAGCATCTGCTAGCGGCTGAGTTCGTGCAGCCGCTAGAGCCCACCCAGCCTCACGAGCTGGGCCACCACGGTCAGCGGTGCCGCCGTGACCGGCGACATCGCCAGGGAGACCGGGAGTTGGCGCGGCTCGGCGCGCGAGCCTCGGCAGCTCAGTAGTCCGTGTCTCCGGTGAGTGCGGCCATCATGGTGGAGCGCACCGCACCCATGTGAGCCCACGTAGGCCGGAGATCGTCCCACAGGCCGCGGGGGTTGGCGTCCTCTTCCCATTGGGCGGCGTACTCGAATCGCATACGGCTCTCGGCCTGCTCGGCGGAGACGTTCCACCGTTGCGCCTCGCGGGCGACCTCCTCGGACGTGGGCGCGGGCAGGGAGGCATCGCGCCAGGCGGCGAGCAGCCGCTGCGCGTGCGGCAGCAGGGGCTCAGCGGCGCTGACGTACAGCTCGGCCAGTTCCACCATGGGCGAGTCGGCAAGCTGCTCCCGCCCGGCAGGCAGCACCTCGTCGCGCACCACCGCGACCACCCGGGCCAGCGTGTCGAAGTTCTCGGTGTGCAGACGGTGCCACTGGTCCGTTCCCCTCGGGAAAGTGGAACGCGTCTCCTCCTCCACCGCCTTCATCCGCTGGAAGACGGTACTGCCGAAGGCGACTTCGTCTGCCGTCGGCTGCCACTGCCAGCGGTTCAGGGATCGTGCGATCTCGCTCAGCCGGTCCGGGGTGACGGTCATGGCCCCCAGCGTACGGAAGCGGGGGTCGGGGGAAGAATCCGTCATTGAGGCGGGCCGGACCGGCTCGGGTTGCAGCCGGGTACCTGGGCCGCGAGGCACATCGGCAAGGGCGCGTGGTCAAGGCGAAGGGACCCATGCTCGCCGAGCCGGGCGTGTTGACCAGGTACTCCGGAGCCCAGGTCTCCCGACACGAGCGGGCCACCTCACCGATGACCGACGCCGACGTGCTGCGCCGATTCGCCGACGCCATCGAACTCCTGCACCAGGCGCTCGGTCTCGCCCCGTTCGCGCCCCCACAGAGATCCGACATGGCCAGCCGATCGGTTCAATTACCGTCTCCCCTCGGATCTCCGCCCATAGTCTGGGTAGACCTGAGCGGGGAGGGGGAAGGTCCTTTGCGGCGCAGGAAGTTGATCGCGGGTCTGGCAGCCACGGCCGTCACAGCCGCCGCCTCCCCGCTCCTCGGCACGGGGATGACCCAGGTAGACGAAGCTCTGCTCGGCGAGCTGATCGTGGCACGTCTGCGCGATGCCATGCTCGGGCCCGGACAAGGCCTTGAGGCACCGTCACCCAAGACGCTCGCAACAGACTTCGCCCGCGCGCTCGCCGACTTCGACGCCTGCCGCTACGCCTCCCTCGCTGTTCGCCTGCCCCGGCTTATCCGTGCCGGGCACGCACTCACCACCGGCGCCGACGACACGGATTCCCCCGTGCTGCTGGCCAAGAGCTACCTCCTGGCCACCCGACTGCTGGCCAAACTCGACGAACAAGGGCTCGGCTGGATGACGGCTGACCGCGCCCGCCAACTCGCCGAAGTCGGGGGCGATCCGATCGCCACTGCCGAGGCCGCCCGCCAGATGGCCGTCCTCGCGCGGAAAGCCGGCTGGCACCAAGACGCTCTGTCGATCGCCCTGACCGCCGCCGACCACCCAGACCTGCGGAGGGCCGGACGAGCAGGGGTAGCCGCACGAGGACTCCTCAAGCAGAGCGCCTCATACACTCTGGCCAGGCTGGGCGACCGGGACGGCATGCGCGAACTGACCGACGAAGCCGCGGCGATCGCCAAGGAGCTCGGCAGTGGAACCCTGCTTCGTGATCACGGAGTCGGCTTCAGCCCCCTCACCGTCCAACTCCACAAGATCAGCGCTGAAAACCATGCCGGCGACCCCCTGGCCGCGCTCGCCGCCGCCCAAACCATCCCACTGAAGGCACTGCCCAGCGTCGAGCGCCGCTCCCGCGCACTCAGCGACATCGCCGTCACCTACGACCGCCTCGGCCGACACAGCGACTGCGTCCGCACCCTTCTGGCGGCAGAGCAGCTCGCTCCCGAGGAGACCCACGCCCGGCCAGCGACGAAGTCACTGATCTCCAGCCTGCTGATCTCTGGACCGGCCTCGACGGAACTACGCGGCCTCGCCGAGCGCAGTGGCGTTCTCGTCTGAGATGAGAGGCGGCCGGGCGAGAGCCGCCGTCCCAGCACTACTCGTCCAGCCCGCCGGGCCCGCCGACCTCGGTGGCACGCCGTACGGCCTTGCCCCACAGATCGGGGACCAGCGAGCGAGGGGATAGGCGCGGGCTGGCCACCGCTGGACCGGGCGGCGCGCGAGTCTAGAAGACGAACTCCCCGAACTTACCTGCTCGCTCTGCGAGTTCGAGGCGCGCTGCTTGCGGTTCGGCGATGATGTCCGGGCGCCCGTAGAGCCAGGTGACCAGTGCGGCTGCCGCGTGCACGGTGGCCACGGGCTGGCCGGTCAGCTGCTCGGCGATGACACCGGTGATCTTGAGGCGGCTGGCGGCCAGCGCTTCGAGCTGGTCGAGCGCGGCCTCCCAGTGCTTCGGCGGGCACAGGATGCCCAAGAGGGGCCGTGCGCCGACTTGCCACAGACCGGGGTCCAGGGGCGTCGTGTCGAGGTGCCGCAGGCCTTCGGCGGCGAGTTGGTCAACGACGCCGGGAACCAGGGAGGGCGGCACCCAGCTGGAGAGGACTTCGGCGACCTGTTCCGCCGGACTGCCTGCCACGGCCTGGGCTTCCACCAGGAGACGGTCGGTTCTGACCCGCGCCGCGTAGTCCTCGTCGCTCTCGTCCGGCTTCTGCGGAGCGAACAGATCCCCGGGCAGGCCGTCCGCGCCGTCCAGCGCGCCCTCCAGATACGACAGGAGGATCATCCAGGCGAAGACCTGCTTGCCGATCTCCCGGCGCGCGTACGAGGACAGCCGTCCGCCGCCCATGTCGTCCGTCGACACCGGCCGGGACGGCTCCGGGGCCAGCTCCCGCTCCCGGCGCGCCGCCTGATCCTTCACACGCTGCGCCCGAAGCCGCTTGCCCTTGCCCACGTCGTGCTCCCCCTCGTTAAACAGTTGCTGTGCGACGAAGACGCCCGGAGCCGATGAGACAGACTCCACCGCCGACGTCGATCGACAGGATGCCATCTTGGTCGGCAACCGCCCGCGCGTACAAGGCGGATGGCCGGTTCACAGCCTCACCCTGGCTGAGGGTGAGCTGGACGCCGGAGGCAAGCCGCCCGTGGCGTACGAGGTGCGCGGCAAGTGGACCGGCCGCCGACCCGCACGCGGGATCCTCGGGAACACGGTCGTATGGGGAGAACATGCGGGTGACCGCGGTGGTGGGGCCGGTGAAGGAGAAGACGTTGATGCGGGCCCGGTTTTCACCAGCGGCGCGGCCCAGGGCGGGGAAGTCGGGGACGATGGCACGCACGGCGTCGGGGGAATCGGCCATCACGTACAGGTGGGGGATTCCGGCGTCGTACAGGGTGACGGGCAGGAGGCTCTGCTGGAGCCCGAGCACGGCGAGCAGATCGGCGCTCTGTTCGTCTGGGACGGGCGAGATCTTCGGAAGGGGCTGCTGCATCCACGCGGTGTACCGGTCCTCGTCCACACGGCGGGTGGTGACCGGCACGATGCCGACGTTCGTCTCGATGCGCAGCGAGGTCTCGGCAGCGCCCTGGTGCTGGGCCAAGACGACGGCCGTGCCCAGCAGCGGGTGGCCGGCGAAGTCCACCTCCGTCACGGTGCTGAACAGCCGCACGCGAGCGTCACCTCCTTCGGCGGCCGTCTGAACGAAGACGGTCTCGGAGAGGTTCATCTCGCGTGCGACGGCCTGCATCAGCGTGTCGTCGACCGGGGTGGTGGTCTCGGTGAACACGGCGAGTTGGTTGCCTGCCAGCGGTGTCTCGGTGAAGACGTCCGCGAGTTCGTAGCGCAAGGTGTCTCCCTGCTCGAGTCCGTGCCAGCTGCTGTAGGACGGCGGCCGACGTTCCAGACGTGGATGGTGGCGAACGGTGCTCCCCGCGATGGGAAGACGGGCGTTGGCCCCACAAGGAGGCCGGCCTCGTACATGCCACGGGCAGTGGAGCGGAAGGAAGCGCGGGCGTGCGCGCAGTGCTCACAAGAGGGCGGGTTGGAGGACCGCCAGTGCCACGATCCCCCGCATGCGGCCTTGGGCTGCGGCCTGGCGGGCCCGTCCGGGGCTGAGATCCTCTCGCGGCTGCGGCCCGCACAGCAGAACGCGGCCCTGCTGCTCGGCCAGGGCGAACCAGGAATCGGGGAGGGGATCGATCACGTCGGTGCCCCACAGATCGATCTCCGGCCGGCCGTCGTCGTGCACCCGCATGACCGACAGCAGGGTCCGGGTGGCCTGGTCGATGATGACCTGCCACCGGGTGTCCACCGGCGGCACCTCGCGCATGTCGAAGGCCGGCCACTGGCAGCGGTCACGCAGGTGCTCCAGCCCCGCGGCCGGGTTCTCCGGCATCAACGCGAGCATCGGCAGCTCGCCTTGACTGGTGGGGATGCGTCCGATTCCCAGCCCGTACAGGGCCGGGATGTCGTCCACCAGGACCTGGCGAGGTGCCGTTCCGGGTGCGGCCGGCGCGTCGGGGATGTCGAAGCCGGACAGGCCCTCCTCGGCCCGGATGTGGTAACGCAAGGCGTCCGTGAGGAGATCCTCGAGGCCGTCGCGGTTGAGAGCGGTGACCGCCTGGTACAGGGCCGACCCGTCCCGTGTCTCACGGACGCCGCGCGCGAGGGGGTGGAAAGCCTTCGTGGTTGCCGAGACGTCCTCATCGAGGACCGGGAGGTAGATGAACACCGAGGACGCCAGATCAACGATGAGCAGCCGGTCGCCGTCGAGGACTTCCCGCTTCCGGTGCCTCGTGCACGGCTCGCAGCCGTCGAAGACGGCGGCGAGCAGGGCGCCGGCCGGCTCGTAATCGGCGTCGTGATCGACTCCGAACGCTGCGCCCGGAACGGCGTGGCCCGGACCTGCCAACTGGTGCCCGCCGCACGGCGGTTCCGCCTTCATCGTCATACCAACTGTCCCCGCATGACGCGACGATAGCCGGGGCATCGCCATCAGCGGCACGAAACCAGGCGTACGCCCGGTTTCTGCGGTGCCGGTCCCCTGGAACGGGTTGCCCGGGCCGGCCGGGCACGGTCTAGGGTGCTCGACATGGCTGTGCATCCTCTCGCTGACCAGGCCGCCCTTCTGAGGGCCAAGTCCCTGGCGTTCTTGCGTGCTCCGGTCAGCCGGGAGATGTGGAAGACGATCATGGATGGCGGGCACTCCTTCGTCATGCCCGCCGCCTGGCAGGCCCTGCCGCGAGCCCGCCAGATCGAGTCCGTGATCGCGGCAGAAGACAAACGGATCGCCGACGGCACGACGTTCGCCATGGCCGACGAGCTCCGGCAGGCGGCGAACGCCGTCGGCCAGGACCAGTCGATCCCCCTGCCCTTCACCGAAGACGTGCTGCCCGCGCCCAGCGGAATGCTGGTCTTCTCCGCACAGGAGCCGCTGCTGCACGTCAACTCGCATCCTCTGATCGCGGTCACCTGGGGGCCTCCGATGGAGGGCTTCTCCCCGCAAGGCGTGCACCTGACCTGGTGGACGGCCATGAGGGACGAGCACCAGAAGCCGGACGCAGCCGCGCGGGGCCAGCTGATCCCGATGATGCCCGACTTCGACCTCCACCTGCCGTTCCTGCCCCAGTTCGATACGCGTCTGCACTACTCAAACGCGGAACTCTCCTCCACGTCTTTGTATTCGGCCGTCCCGCTGCGCACCGTGGTGGCCGCCTGGTACGTCCTGACGGCCACGAGCACGACCCTGTCCGAGCAGCGCCCCCGAGCCACCGTCACCCAGACGCTGAAGGAACTGAAGGCGAAACGACGCGGGGTTCAGGTCGCCACCGGTGCCGCCGACACCGCACGCCGGGACATCACCGACCGCGCGGCCGACAAGATGCGGCAGCTGGTCGAGCCGAACAACTTGCTCAAACCTGCCCCGGAGATCGCCGCCACTTCGAGGACCGTCTCGTACGGGGTCTTCGAGCCCGGGCGTGACCATCAACTCGACTCCGCCCACCGGCGCATCGCCCGCATCTACCGTGAGGCGGCAGCGCACTGGCATCGGCTGGAGATGCAGGCCATCCAGCGTTACCCCGGCGTCTTCACCTTCCTTGAGGACGTACGCGCCCGCGAGCACGAGCTGTGGCAGCCCTGGTGCTGGATGCCGAGCCTCCGCGTAGCGGCGTGGCTCATGAAGATGTACAACGCGCCGACGGACAAGGCCATGTGGGACAGTCCCCGCATCGCGGCCCTGGGGGCGTGGCGGAGCGGCGGCCGCCACAGTGTCCAGAGCACCTTGCCCATCGGGTCGACCGCCAGCGACCGTGTTCCTGTCGGACTCCTCAATGCCATGCCCGCCCCCGGCCTCGGCATGGTCATCGATGCCGGCGGCACTGTCGACCTCCTCCTGGCTTGCCTTGATGACGTCAGCGCCCGCGGCGACCGCAGCCCCTCCGATGCCGAGCTCCTGCTCATTTCCAACTACGGTGAACCCGACCGCCTGCTTGAGGATGTCACCAAGCTCACTGTCTACCTCACGGGGAACGACCTCCTCGACGCTGTGAAGATCACCCAGGCCTACTACGACGCCGCCGCCGTGCAGAACGGCAAGGAGCCGCAGACCGCCGATGACACCGCGGCCGCCGAACACGCGCAGACCCTGGGACAGTTCACCGGACTACTCGCCGCGATCTGCGCGCCCGATACCGCATTGCAGGATGCAGGTGCGCTGACCGGACGCAAGCTGCCGGCGCCATGGCCGCCGCAACCGAACGTGCTCTCCGAGACGACTCTCTGGCTCCTGACGGACATCCCCACGGCTCACTGATCCCGTCGGCAACCAAACCGTCGTGGGGGAAGTCGTGGCGGCGCTCGGACGTCGGCCTCCCAGGACGTGGCCGCCTTCGTCAGGCGGCGGCCGACACGTGACGCTGCCGAAGGCGTGCCACTCAGGCCACGGGCGGAGCCCGGCCGCGTCGTAGAGTGTAGGCAGTCAACTGCCGTGAGATGGAGGGCCGATGACCGCACCAACGGACCAGCCGCTTTCGTCTGGAGGCGCTGCTCGGCTCGACCGAATCTGGCTCGGGCAAGAGCTGCAGGCCATCCTGAGCCCGGATGCAGAGGACGCTTCGGGCACGTGGGATGAACACATCGAGAACTCGACCATCTGTGCGGGAAGTTCACCTTGGCTGGCGCCGACTGGGACTGACCGAGGCTGACACTGCCCCATGCCGTAGGCGCAGACGTCCAAGGCACTGCCGGGTCTCGTGAAGACGGTCGGCCTGACTGGCGGAATCGGCCTGCGGAGCGCCGAGCCTGGAGAGATCCGCCGGACACGTCCTAGAAGGCTGATGAAGATCTTGCTTTGGCCGCCCGGCTCACCCCAGATTGCCGGTAAATGTCAATCGATACAAAGTGGCGCAAGCTGGACGCAATTTCAAGATCTTCAGGACACTTCTAGGCACAGGCGCCCGCTGGGACGATCTCGGAATGCCCACCGGCTCACACACCACCATCAGTAGCTGGTAGTACGAGTGGGAGAAGAATGGCCTGTGGCAAAAGATCTCACGACGTGCCAGGTAGGTGGACATCACCAGTGCGTGGCGTCCCCTGATTTCGGGAATTCCTAGTCAAGCCAGTCCAAATAGGCTCCGTACTCCTGGCGTACGTAGCTGCGGGGGCGGTCGGTCCATCGGGGGTCTGCCGCCGGTACGGGCCCGGCACTGCCCTCGTGGCGTCGGTCCCAGTCGACGAGGATGTTGGCGAAGTCTCGTGCCTCAATGAGGACGTCGTCGGACGCAATGTCGCCCATCGCGAGCGCATAGCGGTCATGGAGCGCCGCGAATTGCAGGAGAAAGTTGCGGTTCCGCCGAGGATCCTCCGTCCCCGCGATCTTGTCAGCGCGGAGGATGGCCTGCAAGGTGTTCACTGCCGTCGCGTGCTGCTCTACGGTCTGGGCGCGGTCGTAGACAGCCGTGTCCGGTTCCACTCCTCGGTTGCTTGCAGGAGGCTCTTGGTCCAGGGCGGCGCGGAACGCGTGACGGGTCTCCAACATGGCGCGCAGCCGGTCGCCCACCGTCCTTCCGAGTTCGGCGTGGGCGGCGAGGGAGTCGTGGGCCTGTTGGACGATGAACGCAGCGTTGCCGCGGCTGCGCTGTTTGTCCTCGAGTGCGGCTCGCAAGTCGTGGAGTGCTTCGGCGAGGCGATCGTCGGGCGGTGAGGCTGAGTCCAGGGTGTCGAGGATTCGGTCGTGGTCAAGGAGTCCGACGGCCGAGTTGAGAGGGACCGCCAGCAGCTGTGACCCGTCAGGCGCGTTCATGCGCTCGGCGACCGCAGTGGAGTGCAAGGCGCACGCTGTGACCAAATTGACGTAGGGCAGTACAGTTCTGCTGGCTTCTGTACGTTTTTGGACGGGAAGCTTCCATGTCGAGGGATGCTGCGCAAGGTACCAAGTGGTGAGTTCCCCGGCCCAGGAGACACATCCATCCCAAGCTGAGCCGAAGCGGGTCTGGCTCGCCTGCTGCAGATTCTCGTCGATGTCCATACCGACAGACGGTAGTCGGAACAAGATTGTGTAGGCGACGGCTGGGGAAGTTCGCTGGCTTCCCGGCTTGATTCGTGCCGTGGCAGGGATCGGCCGCGCTGTCGCGGCCTGCTTGGGTACGGTCCGGCGGATGCTGGTCGTGCTTCCCACGATCGACCTGCTGGTCCAGAGCTTGCGGCCCCACTGTGATGCTGGGGGCGCCTTGGGCACGGCGACTGCGTCACCGTCCTGTCGACTTACGCCGCCCTGCCGTTGATCGCTGAAGCACACAGCCGCCACGATCTCCCCGACTGGGACATGGCCGTCATCGACGAGACACACCGGACAACCGGCCGGAGCCGGCTGACGGCCTGCTACCGCTCGCCTCCGCGGGCCGGCGCTCTGAGCGGAGCCGCACATCTTCCCGCAGGTGCCGGCTCCCTCCCACCCTTGTGGTGCCTCGTCCACGACGCCGCGTTCCCCAACGATCCCATGCTGGTGCGCCGTTGGGCTTGTGCCAGAGGCTCATCGAGCGCCGGATTCCGCGCCAGAGACACGTCAGAGCAGGTGATAGACCGGGCGCGGTTTGAGCTTGAGCTGTCGCATGATCTTGGCTTGGGCGACTTCCGCCTTGACTTCCTTCAGCCTCCGCCGATCCTCGACCAGCATGCTCCAGGTGTTGAACAGCGCCCGCAGCATGGCGGTCAGACTCTCGTGACCAGCCTGCATGTACTCGGCTGGAAACGTTCCGTACGGGATCTCGTGCTCACGGTCGTAGTTGTTCCAGCCCAGTGCATCCACGAGCTCACGCTGCTTGCCTTTGAGTTCAAGAGCAGCCCAGAAGGCCACCCATGTGCCTTCGCCACCTTCGGCGGGACCCCAGTGCGCAGCAACCACCGGGGTTCCCGCCCCAGTGCGGGCGACGGGCCGGGACCAGGTCACATACCCCGATTCGGAGGGCAGATGATCAGGGCTAAGGTCACGTCGTGCGAAGAAGTCTGTGCCGGCCTTCTCGGTGCGCTCCGGCGAGAGGTGGAACAGGTCCGCATGCGCGACTCGTTCGGCCTCGGCGGCCGCGAGGTGAGCGGCCTTGTCCTCAAGAGACTCCAGGAGATCGGCGCCGGCGGACTGCCGGAATGCGGTGATTCCTTGGACGGCCATGACGTCCGCCCAGTTCTCCGTGGCGTTGGCGATGAGGAATTCGTAGGAGGTCATCCAGGTTTCGCGGCACCACTTGGGTGAGGTGACGTCACGCAGGATGACGCGGTTCTGGCCGACGGAGATGAGCGGATCCACGCGGCAAGCCTATCCGCCGGATTCTCGGGCGGACGACGGCACCAGCCACGAACTGGCCGCTTGAGGAACGACTCGCCTACGATGCGGCACCTGAGCGATGACCGAGGAGTGGGAGGCCCGGCAACGATGCCGTTCGACCCCGATCGTCCCGCACCGCCTGGCGGGATGAAGCACCGCTCCGACTGTGGCTACATCATCGCCGGTCCGGACGATCGCGGATGCTGCCTCATCCACGAGATGTGGGTGGACCCCACGCACCGCGGCTCCGGGGAAGGGCGTGCTCTGGTCGATCACGTGCGTACCTGGGCACGCGACCAAGGCCTGTGGCCGCTCGTCGTGCACTGCTCTCCCGGCAATCAAGCCGGCCAGGCCTTCTACGAGGCACTCGGCATGAGGGCCGTCGCCATCGTCTACCAAGACGATCTGGAAGGCGGTGCAGAATCCCCACGGCCAGGAGCGTAGGCGACACGGCCGGATCGCGGGAGGACGAGTTCACCGTCACCGATGAGACGGATTCGGCGACTTCGAGCACGGTGATCTGGCCGGTGGGTCAGCGCTCGGGCTTCGGCGGTCGCTGCATCAGCGCGGCCGTGGCCTGGCCGAGCGTGACCTTTCCGTTCAGCAGGGCGGTGATCACATCGGTGATCGGCATGTCGACGTCGTACGCGTGGGCCAGGGCGAGGACGGCCTCCGCCGACTTGACGCCTTCGGTGGTCTGCCGGGTGGCTGCTGTCGCTTCGTCGACGCTCAGACCGCGGCCCAGGTGGGTGCCGAAGGTGCGGTTGCGGGAGAGCGGGGAGTTGCAGGTGGCGACCAGATCACCGAGGCCCGCCAGGCCCGAGAGGGTCGCGGGGCTGGCACCCATGGCCGTGGCGAGCCGAGTGGTCTCAGCCAGACCGCGGGTGATGAGCATGGCCTCGGCGTTGGCACCCACGCTCATGCCGGAAGCGATGCCGACGGCGAGGGCGATGACGTTCTTGAGCGCCCCGCCGAGTTCGCAGCCGGTCACGTCGGTGCTGGTGTAGGGGCGGAAGTAGGCGGTGTGGCACGCCTGCTGGACACCGACGGCGGCAGCTTCATCAGGGCAGGCGACGGTGGCGGCAGCAGGCTGTCCGGCCATGATCTCGCGGGCGAGGTTCGGCCCTGAGAGCACCGCCACCCTCTCCGCCGGGATGCCAGTCACCTCGGTGATGACCTCGCTCGCCCTCTTCCCCGTGGCGGCCTCGATGCCCTTCATGAGCGACACGATCACGGTGTCGGGCCCGATGTACGGCGACCAGGCGGCGAGGCTGGCCCGCAGGGACTGGGCCGGGATGGACAGCACGAGGTAGTCGGCGCCCTCCAGCGCGGCCGCCGGATCGGTAGTGGCCGTGAGCGTGGTGGGCAGGTCGACATCCGGGAAGTAGCCGGGGTTGCGATGGTGGGTGTTGATCGCCTCGGCGATCTCGCTGCGGCGGGCGTGCACGATGACGTCGGTGCCGGCATCGGCCATGATCTTGGCGACGGCGGTTCCCCAGGACCCGGCGGAGAACACCGCCGCGCGGGGGGAGCAGGGCTGGCTCACCGAGCGATCCTTTCGGTGATCGCGGGCTCTGCCGCCGGGATGGCTGCTGGCCCACGGCATCGTACCGTTCAAGGTGCATGCTGCCGGGCGGCCATGAGGTGCATGGGCAGCACCATTGGCCGCTGATGACGTACGGCGTCTGGCGCGCGGCTCCCATGCCGAGCGGCGGCGTCCGGCCGGGTGGGGAATCAGCCCCGGTCTCGCAGGGAGAGTGACCCCGGCTCACTGCGTGACGAGCTACCCGTACGCCGGCGGGGGCACACCAGTACTGAGGCAGATCTCAGATCTGATCCAACTCTCCTGTCTGATAGCCCTGTTGACAGGGTTAGGCTCGGTGGAGGGGAGGTCCGGCGCCGCCCTGGCTGTTGATGCGTGTGCTGCAACCAGCAAGAATGCGTTCCGTTACGGCATTATTCGATCTTGCATTCAGACATCGGTTCGCGGGTGGGGATGACGTCAGGCGAGTTGTGGCCGCACCAGGCCGAGGCAGTTGAGGCGGTCACGAAGGCCATTGGCCGTGGCGGCCGGACGAGCCTCATCGCCGCGTGCGGGACAGGAAAGACCAGGATCGGCCGCGCGGCCGCGGCCCGTCTGGGCACCGTCCGGCGGGTACTTGTCGTGCTCCCCACCATCGAGCTGCTGGTCCAGACCCTGCGGGCCTACCGTGATGCCGGCGACGGCACCCTGGGCACGGTGGCCGCGATCTGCTCGGATCCCAGCGTCGCGGAGCTGGAACTGCTGCACGGCGAACCCGGCATCCTCGTCACGACCACCCCGTCCGTGCTCGCGGACTCCGTCCGTGCCGACGACTGCGTCACCGCCCTGTCGACCTACGCCTCCCTGCCGGTGATCGCGGAAGCGCACAGCCGCCACGGCCTCGCGGACTGGGACCTCGCCGTCATCGACGAGGCCCACCGGACCACCGGCCGGGCGGACGGACCGTGGAAGACGGTCCATCGCGACGAGCACGTTCCGGCACGACGGCGCCTGTACATGACGGCCACTCCCCGGATCTCGGAACGCGGCGGCGAGGCCATGGTGTCGATGCACGACACCACCGTCTTCGGCGAGGTGTCCTACCGGCTGCCGTTCTCCAAGGCGATCGACATGGGGCTGCTGGCCGACTACCGGGTCGTCGTCCCGGTCGTGACTGACGAAGAAGTACACCGGCTTGCCGCCGACGAGACGCTCGCGATGAGCCTGGGCGGCGCCAAGCTGTCCCCGGGCACGCTGGCCGGCCAGATCGCGGTCCTGCGCACCATGAAGGAATTCGGCGTACGGCGGGCCATCTCGTACCACCACCGCGTTGCCGAAGCGAAGAAGTGGGCGCAGACCCTGCCGGCGGCGGCAGCGCTGCTGCCAGGTGGCATCGACCTGTGGGCCGGTCATGTCTCCGGCATGCAGGCGCCACACCTGAGGCGCCGCATCATTGAACGGCTGGCCGACCCGGGCGGGGACACCGTCGTGGTCTCCAACGCCAGGGTCCTCGGCGAAGGCGTCGACGTCCCCGCCGTCGACGCCGTGGTGTTCACCCGGCCCCGCGATTCCGCAGTGGACACGGTCCAGGCCGTCGGGCGGGCGCTGCGCACAGGCGGCCGCAGCGATAAGGTCGCCACCATCGTCGTGCCGCTGCTCCTGGCTGCTGCGGAGAGCCCCGAGGCCGCCCTGGAGGGCAGCGCCTGGGAACCGGTGTGGCAGGTGATCCGGGCACTGCGCGATCACGACGACCGGCTGGAGGACTTCCTGCGCCTCCAGCGCGTCCAGCTCGGTGAAGGCACCCTGTTCGAGGAGGGGCCACGCGAAGCGAAACTGCCGCCCTGGCTGCATGTCCGCGGCGTGGACGTGCCCACGGAGTTCGCCCAGGCCATCACCATCCGCGCCCTGCGGGCCAGTTCACCCAGCTGGGACGAGTACTTCGGGGCCGCCCGCGCATACGCGTACCTCCACGGGCACGCCAACGCCCCGGGCCAGTGGGTCAGCCCCGGAGGCCTGAAAGTCGGCCAGTGGATCGGTGAGCAGCGCAAGGCGCGGCGGGACGGCCGGCTGAGCATCGCGCGCGAGACCGCGCTCGAGACGATCCAGATCATGTGGAACACCAAGGACGACGGCTGGTCCAGCGCGCTGGACCA
>NZ_LIQQ01000368.1 GCF_001418565.1 Streptomyces graminilatus
CGCCGCCTCCAGTTCGCTCGCCGTCAGGAGCAGTGTCGACGGGATCAGCACCTCGGCGGTCACACCGCCGCCCGGGGTACGGGACAGGTTGACGTCGATGTCCCAGCGGCGGGCCAGCGCACCGACCACGAACAGGCCGAGCNNGTGGTCGGCGCCGACCACCACCTCGACGGTGCTGTCGGCGGGCGAGAACGACACGGCGTTCTCGAGGAGTTCGGCGATCATCAGCGTCAGGTCGCCGATGATCTCGGGTTCGACCATGGCCTCGGTCGCGGCCCGCAGCCGTACCCGCTGGAAGCCCTCGATCTGGCCCAGCGCGGCACGTACGACGTTGGTGAGCGCGATCGGACCGGAGTCCAGCACGGTCTCGCGGATGCCGGCCAGCAGCATCAGGCTGTCGGCGTTGCGGCGCAGGCGGACCGCGATGTGGTCGATGGAGTAGAGGCGTTCGAGCAGGGCCGGGTCGGTCTCGCCGCGCTCCACCGCGTCGATCAGCGCGAGCTGACGGGTTGTCAGGTTACTGACGCGGCGGCCGACGTTGCCGAACATCTCGGCGACGTTGCGCCGGCTGAGCACCTGGCGTTCCAGCAGCGCCGCCGCGGTGGTCTGCACGTTGTTGAACGCCTCGGCGAGTTCACCGATCTCGTCGTCCGCGGTGACCGGCAGCTGGCGCAGCCGCGGGGAGCCGGACTCCTCGGCGTCGTCGTCGGCGACGCGGGCCAGTTCGCGGCCCGCCACGTCGGCGACCTCCTGGGCGGCGCCCGTCAGCGCCATCACCGGGCGGACCACGGAACGGCGCACCAGAATGGAGAAGGCGATCCACAGGGCGAAGCTGAGCAGCGCCAGGGTCAGCAGCAGGGCAGCGCGCCACTGGGCGTCCGTGGCGGTCTCGTCGGCGCGGTCGGCGATCTGGTCGATGAGCGACGAGGTGATCTTCAGCCGGGTCTCGGCCTGCGCGCTGAACTCGGGGTAGGAGGCGATGGCCGCCCGGAAGGCCGCACCGATCTGGGCCTTGGACTCGGCCTGCAACGCGCTGGGATCCACGGCCAGTTCGGCGAAGTTCTGGCCGATCGTGGCCTCGGAGGCGTTGTGCTCGATGCCGCCGAACTCGTCGGCCTGCGCCTCACTCGCGAACCGGGCGAACCGCTCGGCCTGGTAGGCGAACAGCCCGTGGGAGCTGACGGAGCCGGTGAACTCGATGAGCGCGTTGCTGTCGCCGGTCCCCGCGGAGAACACGCCGGTCTCGTACGCGCCGTGGGCCACGTCGGCGCGCAGCAGCGAGTCGAGGAGGTTGCCGGTGAAGGTGGTCGCGAGGTCGGGGTTGCTGTCGAGGCCGAGGCCGTCGATGAGGCCGTCGGCCGCGCCGGAGTACGCCGGGTCGATGTTGGTGGCGGGCAGATAGCCCTGCTCGATGGTGGACCGCAGGCCGGTGAGGCCCTGGACGTCCTTGAGCGCCTGCACCTCGCTGTCGGGCAGCCGGTCGTCGAAGGCGTCGACCACCCTTTGCACCTGCGTATCCACCGCGGCCTGTGCCTGCCGGTAGCTGTCGGTGGAGGGGGCGCCCCTGTCGACGGCGGCCTCGTGCCGTACGGAGAGCAGGATGGCCTGCTGGTGTTCTTCCTGGAGCCGGGCGACGAGCTGGGCGACCTGGGCGCTGTCGCGCACCAGTTGGGCGGCGTCCTCCGCGTGGTTGGACTCCCGCACCAGGTCGACGATGAGGTACGCCAGCAGCAGCGCGATCACCGTCAGCGGGATACCGACGAGCACGTTGAGCTTGCGCCGGAAGGGCCATCGGTCGGCGAAACCCCGCAGGCCCTGGCGCGCGTAGGGCGCTGCCGAGGATGCCGGTCTGGGGGACGCGTCCACCTCTTTCGTGGACACCGGGCCTCCTTCGAGAAGGTGTGTGCGGGAGTGCATGGGGGGTTCGCACTCATGCCGCTTTCCGCGCGCATGTGTCCGAATATGAACGACAAGGGAGCGGCCTCCGCGCACCGCTCTGGCCCCCGCCGACTGCTGAGGCGGACGCCAACTCCGGCGAGACTATCCCCTCTTCCAAGGGGGTAGTACGTCGCCCTAAGTCAAGAATCCATTACGAAGCGGTATGCGGAGGCCTGTTGGAGGCCTTCCATGGCGTACGCACCGCACTCTTCCGGTCCATGCACAATTGATCACGGATCGAAGTCAATTGGTTACCCGGATTCCCTTGACTGATCAAGAAGTGGCTGGATTGGATCAGGTCAGTGTTATGCGCGATCTCATCAACCCTCTTGGCCGGAACGGGAACCGTGACTACCAACGCCCACAGCAGCAGGTCCCTCAGGAACCACCCCGGCGCGGCGGCCGTCGCCCTCGCGGCGGCGACGGTCCTGCTGGCGGGATGCTCCTCGTCCGACGACAAGACCGACCCGCTGGCCGGTGACAAGGCGGGCGGTGACACCGTCGTCGTCGGCTCCAACAACTTCGCCGAGAGCATCCTGCTCGCCGACATCTACGGCGAGGCCCTGAAGGCCAAGGGCATCAAGGTGTCCTACAAGCCCAACATCGGCAGCCGCGAGACCACGTACGGACTCCTCAAGAACGGTTCCATCAGCGTCCTGCCGGAGTACAACGGCTCGCTGCTGGCCTACCTGGACGCGAAGGCCGAGCAGACCTCGCTCGCGGGTGTGAACGCGGCGGCGAAGGCCAAGGTCGACTCCAAGCTCACGCTGCTGGAGTCGTCGCCCGCCGAGAACAAGGACTCCGTCACCGTCAACGCGGCGACCGCGAAGCAGTACAACCTGACCGCGACCTCCACGCTCGCCGACCTCAAGGACGCCGCGCCGGACCTGGTCCTCGGCGGCTCGCCCGAGTTCCAGACCCGCCAGCAGGGCATGCCCGGCCTGGAGTCGGTGTACGGGCTGAAGTTCAAGTCCTTCAAGGCCCTCGACGCGGGCGGCCCGCTCACCCAGGCCGCGCTGAAGAAGAACACCGTGCAGGCCGCGGACATCTTCACCACGGACCCGACCATCGCCAAGGAGAAGTTCGTCGTCCTCCAGGACCCGAAGAACCTCTTCGGATTCGCGAACGTGACACCGCTCGTCTACAAGAGCGCGCTCACGCCGGAGGGCATCGCCGCGCTCAACGCCGTCTCCGCCAAGCTCGACACGAAGACGCTGCTGGACCTGGACACCCAGGTCCAGTTGGAGAGCAAGGACCCGCTGGACGTCGCCCAGGCCTGGCTCAAGTCGGCCGGCCTCGGCTGACCTGACGGTCGGCGTTTCGGCGTTCCGCTCCGCGAATTCGCCGGGGCCGCATCCGTGTTCACAGTTAACACGGGTGCGGCCTTCGTCGTGCGCGCGCCGGGGATGTCCCGTGGGCTCGGGTTCGGGCTCGGGCTCGGGTTCAGACCCAGCCCAGCAGCAGGGTGAGGCCGCGTTCGACGGCCGGCGCCAGATTCTCCGTGCCGGGCGCGACGATCCCGTACGAGCGGTTGAGGAAGCGCTGGAGCTGCGCCTTGCGGAAGCGGACCACGGCCAGCCCGTGCGGCGAGTGGAGTTCCACGACCGTGTGGATCGGCCCGCACGGCCACAGATGGACCTCGCCGATCCCCGTCGGGCTGTCCAGCCCCTCTTCGAGAAGGGTCCGGCAGAAGGCCCACGTCACCGCCTCTCCGTCGGCCGACACCTCGCGGGGGAAGACGATCTGGACCGCGAGCGGATCGGTGGAGTCGTAGCGCAGGGTGACGATGAGCGGCAACTCCTGGTAACCAGGGGTTATCAGTCGAGCGCGCGCGGACTGCTCCAGGATTCTGTACATGATCGTCTTCCCGTCCGGGTGGGGCCTAGGGCCGGCTGTGCCGAGCTGCCTTCTCGACCTCCCGTGGTGCCCGGGTATTACGCCAATACCGGAGTTACGTCATGTGACGTGCACCACCTTCTGTAATTGGCTGAGATTTTTGTCCTCTAGCCTTACAAACTCAATCGACGATGTTCCATCCGCAGGTAACTGGAGTGTTCCTGCCCATGATTGACAACTCAGCCTCCGCGACGGACGCGTACGCGCGCATCTACGAGGAGCAGCAGCCGCGTCTGGTCGCGTACGCGCGTTCGCTCACCAAATGCGGCTGGGCCGCGGAGGACCTGGTGGCCGAGGCGCACTTCCGTGTATGGCGACGCCTGTCGGCGGGGCACGAGATCGACAACGTGCCCGCCTATCTGATGACGACGGTCCGGCACCTGGCCGCCACCACCGCGGGCAGCGGCCCGGCGCGCGAGACCCCGCACGATCCGCAGGACCCGTGTGATCCGCGAGGCGGGCCGGAACGCGCGGAACGGGTGATCTCCCAGAGCCGTCACACGGAGGACCCCGCCGAACAGGTCTCCTCCGTCGACCTGTTGGTGCGCGTACTGGGCCAGCTCCCCGACCGCTGGGTCAAGGCCCTGTGGCTGGCGGAGGCGGAGGGCCAGCCCCTGGCGGCGATCGGCCCGCAGATCGGCACCGGTACGAAGGAGGGCGCGACGGCGGTACTCCTCCACCGTGCCCGTGAGGGCATGCGCCAGGCCTTCCTGCGCGAGCAGCCCGGCGTCCCCGGCAACACGGCCTGCCAGCCGTACTGGGTCCGCATGCCCGCGTACGTACGCGGCACCGCGACCCGGCGCCAGTCCGACCAGATCCTCGCTCACACGGACACCTGCGACGACTGCCGCCACCGACTCGCTTTGCTGATGCGTACGAACGACCGCCTGCCCGCGCTCGTCGGCCCGGCCCTGCTGGTGCTGCTCGTGGGCGGCACGGGGAAGTACCTGCTGTCGCTCACGGCGGCCTCCGCCGCGGCCGGACACGGCGGTGGCGCGCTGCACGCGGCGCACGCGGTACGTCATGCCGTGGCCGGCGGCGCGAAGGTGCCCAAGGCGCTCGCGCTGAGCGCGGGGGCGGCGGCGACGGCCGTCGCGATCACCATCGCGCTCACCTCTCCACAGCTCGCACCGCAGGACCGGTCCCGGGTCCCGCTGGCGGACGGCCCGGTGGCACCGACGTCGACATCGACTCCGGCACCGGCTCCTCCGGAGGTGCGGATCGCTGTGGGGTCTGCGGTAACTCGGGTGCGTGGCAGTGGTGTTGGTGCGGGTGCGGGTGCGCGTACGGGGGTGAGGGTCGGTACGGGTACGGGTACGGGGACTGGCGTGGGCGCCGGTACGTCTGTGGCGCCCGCGCCGCCTGTGCGGCCTGGGCATGCTCCCGGTGCGCCGACCGAGCCGGAGCCCCCGGCACCGAGACCTCCGGTCAAGGAGCCGGTGCCGCCGGTGGGCGTGACACCTGGGCCACCTGTGCCTCCGGAGCCGCCTGTTGTGGAGCCGCCGGTGGTGGAGCCTCCGGTTGTCGAGCCGCCTGTGGTGTATCCACCGGTTGTGGATCCCCCGGTTGTGGATCCGCCGGTTTCGGAGCCTCCGGTCGTGGTGCCTCCGGTGGTCGAACCGCCCGTTGTGGAGCCGCCTGTGGTGGAGCCCACGGTTCCGGTGCCTCCGGTTGTGGTGCCTCCTGCTGCTCCGGTGGATCCCACTCCTCCCGAGCCGGCGCCCGACCCGTACCCGGTCACCCCAACTCCCGTGGATCCCGCCCCTGTTCCTCCCGTGCCCGTCCCGGATCCGGAGCCCACTCCCACTCCTCCTCCTGCTCCGGACCCTTCCCCGGTCACGCCAACTCCCGTGGATCCCGATCCAGTTGGGGAGGTTCCGGTTCCGGTTCCCGACCCCGGTGGCGGCTGCGGGTAGGGCAATCGTTCGAACCGCTTTTGGTGGAAATTTTCCTCGCCGAGCAACCTGAACACGACTTCCCCTGTCTCACAGATTGCTCACAGGTCCGGCCTGGGCGCGTTGGGGCGCGTCCGTACTCAGGCCGGCCTGTCGGGCGTTGTGTGCAGTCCGATGCCACTTGACCATGGCACTGGCAGACGAGGAACCGATGACCACTCAAGAGCCCAGCACCACCAGCAGCGTCACTACCAGCACCAGCACCAGCACCAGCACCAGTACCGCCGGCGACAGCGACAGTCGGCGCGGCTCCAACCGTATGAAGCACTCGGCGCTCGCGGCGGGGGCCGCGTTGGCCGTCGTGGTGTCGGTGGCCGCCTCGGCGCCCGGTGCCGGGGCCGCTCCGGCCGCCGCGCCCACGAAGCCGAAGCTCCGCCTCGTGAGCGCGCTCGACTCCGTGACGACCGAACGCTTCGACGACTCGACCGGCGTCTATGTCGACCTCGGCACGTACATCACGGTCGACGACATGGCCCTTGAGTTCAAGGCGACCCGGAAGTCCTACAACGACCCGGTGGTCGCCGAGCAGATCATCCGCAAGGGCACAAAGGCGGAGGTCAAGAAGCTGCCCGCCGGCCTGGTGAAGGACTTCCAGGGCCTGTCCGGCTTCCTGGACGTGTCGTACAAGAACGCGGCCGGTGTGGAGGTCGGGAAGAGCAAGAGCACGTTCTGCCCGAACAGCGCCTCCGGACGTATCCGCCCGGATGGCCCGTCGACCTCGCACTTCCCCGAGGGCTGCTCCTGGAACCCGTTCACGCTGGGCGGGGTGTGGGGCGTCGAGAAGGGCTGGGCGTCAAACGTCAGTTCGTACGACGAACGCGACTCGCTGGACCTGCCGATCGGCGAGTACACGGCCAAGGTGTCGGTCGCCAAGAAGTACCGCGACCTGTTCGGTATGCCCAATGACCAGCTGAACATCAAGGTGTCGGTGGTGAAGGGGACCAATGGCGGCGAGGACCCGGAGGGCGGCGGAGTCGGCCGCTCCGCACACTCCTCCGCCCACGGAGGGGGCCACGGCGCCCACGGAGCGCATGGAGCCCCCGGGGCCCAGCCCTCCGCCATGCACTCGTCGCACGGGCCCGGCGGGCGTGGCGCGGACATGCCCACCATCCCGGCCTTCCCCAACGCGCTCATCGACCTGGGTACGGCACACCACCTCGGCGACGGCGTCGGCCACACCGACGGTTCACGCGTCGCACCCGCGCTGAAGGCCGCCGGCCAGCGGCCTACCGGCAGGGCGGGCGTACCGGCCAACGTGCCGAAGCCGGACCTGCGTTCACTGCCGGCGTGGGACATCGCCATCACGGACGGCGAGGACGGGGACGTAGCGGGCAAGGACTACCTGGCGTTCAGCGCGAACGTCTGGAACGCCGGCCCGTCGCCGCTGGTCGTGGACGGCTTCCGCCAGCGGGGCAAGGACCTGATGGACGCCTACCAGTACTTCTACGACGCGAACGGCAAGCAGGTCGGCTACACGCCCACCGGCACCATGGAGTGGGACCCGCGGATCGGCCACGAGCACTGGCACTTCACGGACTTCGCGAGCTACCGCCTGCTGAGCGCCGACAAGACCAAGGAGGTGCGCAGCGGCAAGGAGGCGTTCTGCCTGGCCAACACCGACGCGATCGACATGACGGTGAAGAACGCCAACTGGCACCCCAGGAACACCGACCTGTCGACCGCCTGCGGTGAGAAGAGCGCCCTCTCGGTGCGCGAGGTCCTGGACGTCGGCTCCGGCGACACGTACACCCAGTACCGTCCGGGCCAGTCCTTCGACGTCACCGGCCTCCCGAACGGCACGTACTACATCGAGGTCATCGCCAACCCGGCGAAGCGCCTCAAGGAGACCAACCTCAACAACAACGTCGCCCTGCGCAAGGTGATCCTCGGCGGCACCGAGGGCGCGCGCACGGTGACGGTTCCGCCGCACGACCTGATCGACGCGAAGTAGCCGCGAGGTAGTCGCGGTGTAGTCGATCGGGGTCAAGTTCCGTGCCTCCGAGGGGGAGTTGGGGATGTAGTGCTCCCTCGGAGGTGCGGTCACCCGGGCGTTCGCGCGGAGCGCGCCCGGCCTGTGACCGCACGGCCACCGAACCCGCCACGGTCGCGGACTGTCCGGCGTGGTCGGCGGCCCGCGCGGTCAGCTTCCAGCGGTACGTCCCCGTGGGGACCTTGCCGCCGCCGGCTTCGACAGGTGCCACACCTCCGTGTACTGACCACCGTCCGCACGGGGATCCACGCGGGCGGGACTCTCGGTGGAGATGACGGAAAGCGGAAAGGTGGCGACCCGAGGCCACTTGACCGTCACATCTCCCGAGTCGGTGAGGTAGGCCAGGGGCCGCCGAACCCGTCCCCAGGCCCAGAACCGCCCACGTCGGTCGGCGGGTTCGCGGGCAGCGGGAGCACGGTCAGACGTCCACGTCACGGCCGGTCGGTGACGTGGAACTCCATCCGCTCGATGCCCGGGACGCTGAAGCGCGCGCCGACGCTGACAGCCGCGATGCCCTCGAACTCGTGGTGGGGGCCCGCCCCTTGACCTCCGAGGCTCCATGGCGTCGCGATCTTCCACGCGTTCTCCAGGACGGTCATCAGCGCACGCTCCGGAGTGGGGCACCCGAGCGGAGAGACCAGTTGCAACACGGCCAGCTCGGGGAACTTGCAGTACCGCTCGTAGCTCTCGATCTCGGCGGGGCGATCCAGCAGATCGGCAAGCCGCCCGGCGACCCGCTCGGCACTGCGGCGGTCGTTCGCGTGTACGTGACAGCGCCAGCGGATCGTCTCGAACATGCGGGAAACAATACGGGCTGGGCCCGCGACGCGCAGGCCTCTTGGGCGGTGTGCCGCCGGGTGGTGGCGCCGCGTTTCAGTGTTCTCGGTGACCGCATTCAGCCGGGTCGATGGCGGCGATGACGCCACGGGTCACGCCCGTATTCTGCCGCAGCGTACTCGTGCCGTCCCTTCCCCCTTCCTCCTTCCCCCGTCCTCCTTCCCCCTTCCCTTTCCGTCTTCCGGTCTGCTCGGTTCGGCCTCGCGGGCGGGAGGGGCGCACTATCGTCGTGCGTATGAAGGTCCGTCACAACGTTCGTGCGGTTCTGGTCGATGACGGTCAACTGGTGTTCCTGCGCCGGGGATGGCCCGGCGGAGGCTCCTATTACACGACCGTCGGCGGGGGCGTCGAAGCTGACGACGCCGACCTTGAAGCGGCTCTGCGCCGAGAGGTGATGGAGGAGATCGGCGCCACAATCGGCCCCGCGACCGAGTTCCTGACCGTGACCGAACCGGGAGAAAAGGTCACCGTCGTACAGCACTTCTTTCGCGCCCATGTGCTGGACATGGACCTGGACCGCCGTAGCGGCCCCGAACTCGATGACCCGGATATCGGCGACTTCTCGCCGGTACGAGTCGCGTTGGACGCGTCGGCAGTGAGAGCGCTCGAACTCCAGCCGCCCGAACTCGACGACTGTCTGCGGGAGCATGTCGGGAGTTGGGGTGCCTGATTGCCTCAGAAGGGGGCGTCGTGGACTGCTGCCGTTCCGGAGATCGGCAGGGGGCCTCGTACCGGAACCCGTAACGCTTGATCCCCTGCACCATGACCCGGTGCTTTACTCCGCGTTGCCGTCCTTCAATCCCTGGCGCCGCCTCCCCCGGTAGATCGCCCAGAGGCCGCCCAGGAGTATCAGTGCGCCGCCGATCGGCCACCCCACGGATCCGCCGTCCCGATAGTCCCTGATGCCCACTCCGAGCACGATGGTGGCCGGGAGCAGGCCCGCCCAGTCGAGGCCCCTGCTCAGTCTCGCGAAAGTCGAAGACTCGTTCATGAGCTGATCTTGGCAGGCGTTTGCTTGTTCCACCAGGAATCAGTGTTCGGCCTTCGGAACGTGATCCGCCCAGATGACCGGCGTGGTGGCGGCCGAGGTTGGCCCAGGGGCTGTAGCTCCTGCGCCGACCTCGGCCGCCGGTTGTCGTGTTCGTCCGTCCGTTCAGGGCAGGAGAGGCAGCGTCCCGCAGTTCGAGGTTGCCGGTACGCCCGACAAGCGGGCCTTGAGCCAGCTCACCGCGTTTCCCTGGTCCGCCAGGAGTGGGGTGACGTGGTTCAGGAGGGGGCTGATCACGTTCGGTACGAGTACCGGTCGGTACGTGATGTTCGCGCCCTTCTCGCACCAGTCCGCCGCGAGTTGGCGGGCCTGGGGGTGGGGGACCAGGTTGTCGTTGACGCCCGTTGCTATGCGGATCGGGCTTGGTGGGGTGAGCGTGCCTATGCGCTGGGTGTCCAGGAAGGACTGGAGGGCCGGGGTGGACGCCACGATGTCGGACAGGGACTTGCCGTCCGTCGTCCACTTCGTGCTCTTCGTGTAGGCGTAGCCCAGCAGCGCGTCGCCCACGCACATCGTCGACAGGTCGGTCAGTGCCGCCTTGCCCCGCGCGTTCAGGTGGGCCTCCGCGATCGGTTTCAGGGCGGGGTCCGACTGGAGGAAGCCGTTGAGCGACCAGGCGAGTGAACCTGCCAGTTCGCTGCCGTCTATCGCCTTCGTGACCTCGGTCAGGTCGGCCGGTGGGGCGCCCGCGTAGGTGCCCGCGAGGGTGATGTCGGGGGCGTAGTCGGGCTGGAGTTCCGCTGCCGCCGCCGTTGCCCCGCCGCCCTGGCTGTAGCCGAACAGGCCCACCCGGGACGTCGGCGTCACCGACGTGCCGGGGAGTGAGCGGGCGGCTCGTATCGCGTCCAGTACCGCGTGGGCCTCGTCCAGACGGTTGACGTATGTGTGGAGGCGGTCCGTCGCTCCTAGGCCCGCGTAGTCCGTGACGACCACCGCCGCGCCCGTCGCCAGGAGGCGGTAGATCGCCACGTCCTCGTAACCGACCGACACCGTACGGCCGTTGAGGGACAGGGGGTGCTCCAGGCCCATGGACGCCGCGCACTGGTCGCCCTGGCCCATCGTGCCCGGGGCCACCGCGACCAACGGGCGCGCACTGCCTCCCTTCCAGGTCGCCGTCGGTTCGATGTACGCGCCGGTGACCGCGACCGGGGCGCCGTTCGAGTCCGTGGACTTGTACATCAGGCGGGTTGCCCGGCCGGGCAGCGGGCCGTCGAGAGTGGGGAGGGAGAGGGCCAGGGGGAGCGGTTCAGCGCGGATCACCGTGCCGTTGGGGGTGGTGGTGGGGAGGGTGGTTGGTGGTGTGTAGAAGGCCGGGATCTGTACTCCCCGGGACACGACCGTCTCCGTGGGGGAGGCGGTCGAGGCCGTGGCTGTCGCGTACGAGAGTGCCTGGGCGGCCAGGCAGGTCGCAGCGGTGATCGCCGCGGCCAGGAGCCGTCTGCGTGCGGGCATGGCGAACCTCCGGTTTCTCCCCGTCGAGTGGTTCGCCAGGACCGTACCCACCGGTCGGTTACCTCGGGTAGCAGTCGGGAGATTACGGTTGGGTAACTTGACTCTCCGTCTAATTGAGGGGAGCGGGTTCCCTCATGTGGCTATCGCCACGATCGTGATCAGTACGACGATGATCACCGTCACGCATGCCCCGATCACACAACCCGCGTTGCTCGTCAGCTCGTTGAGGCGTGACATGGGCGGTGTTCGGGGCGTGGTGGCCGGGGCGTCCGGGGCGGTGGTGGGTAGTGGGGGCAGGGTTACCGTCGGCTGCGGTCCGGTGGGGCGGGTCAGCGCGTCGCGCAGGATCTGCTGCCAGATCGTCGGCGGCAGGTCGGGGGCCTCGCCGGTCGGCGGGGAAACGAGGGTCTGCGAGAGCCAGCTGCTCCAGACGGGGTGAGGGGCCCGGACCATGGTGTAGAGCAGTTCGCGCAGGTCGGTCAGGTGGGTCTCGTCGCCGGCCAGCGGTGCGACTGCCCAGGAGAAGAGGTGGGCCGCCCGGCTCGCCAGGGCCGTGCCCGACATGGATTCCCCGGTCTGCGCATGCCCCTGTGCGTGCGGAGGCGGTGTCAGATACAGGTGGTTGCGCAGTATCTGCGTGCACAGGGCGCTTCGCATCTCCAGCGGGCGGGACTTGACGCGCCAGGGCTTTCCCAGTTCGTACAGCAGCAACTCGACCGAGTCCGGCGGTAGTTCGGCGGACTGGAGTTCGCGCAGCAGCGCGTCGTCGGACGCCTTCTGCAACTGCGCTACCAGGGTGCTGTGTTGGACCTGGATCCCGCGCTCATGACCTCGCAGCTTCTCGTGGAGCAGGCGGTCCGCGTGGCGCTGCTCGTCCGTGTGGGGTTGGTGATCCACGTGAAGTGGTTGTGGTTGTGGTTGTGGCTGTGCCTGCGGTTGCGGCTGGTGGTGTTGGGGGTGCTGGTTCGCGTATGCGGTCCGGGGTTCCTCGTACGGCGTTGCGCGGTACGGCTGTTGCAATTGCTGCTGTTGCAGTTGCTGGTGCCGTGGTGGTTGTTGTTGTGGCTGGTGTGGTGGTTGGGGTGGTGGTTGGTGTTGTGGTGCGGGTGGTCGGGGGGTGGCTGTGGGTCTGTGGTCCGGTTTGAGGATTTGCTGGAGCAGGTCTTTTCTTCTGTCCCAGTCCATCGTCGCGCCGGCGCTCAGCTCCTTCGTCAACTGGGGTACGCCCGGACGGGCCTCCCTGTGGGCGAGGAGGTGTTCCACCAGGCGGGCCGCCGCCTGGTGTTCGAAGCGGGGGTTCGTCGTCGTGTGGCCCATCACCCTGGCCAGCGGGCCCGAGCCGCCCGTGTCCAGTTCCCAGCGGGGGACGGACGTCAGGCGCAGCGGGTGGGTGTCGACCGTGTCGTAGGTCGCGAACGTCCATTCGTGGCCGGGCCAGTCGTGGAAGAGGAGGAACAGGCCCAGGTAGACCAGTGGGGCCTCGTCCTGGTCCGGCCAGCCGGAGAGCTTCTCCTCCTCCACCAGCAGGGACAGCCGCTGGGCCGGATCCCGCAGCCACTCCGCCGTGGTCAGGATCAGCGCGTGCCGCACGCTGTCCAGGCGGTCCCGCATTCTTGGCAGGCGCTGTCGCGCGTACGTGTCGAGGTGGGCGCAGTCGACCATCGGCTGCTGGCCCGTGGCCCGCTCCGCGTTCTCCCGGCTGCCCCAGCCGCCGTACGCGAGCCCCAGGCACTGGCGTGTTTTCAGGGTGCCGGGGGCGCCCATCAGGACATGGCTGATCGTGCTGGGGCGGCCGGTGCGGTCCATGGTGGGCCAGCGCCGGACGAGCAGGACGTCGCCGTCGCGGGACAGGGTGCGTACGACGCTCGGGCGGGCCGCGCCCGGACCCGACACCCACAGCAACGGGCCCAGTTCCCGGCCCAGTTGATCGGCCCGTTCCGGGGAGGTGGAGTGGGCGACCGCCTTCATGCCGGTGACCTGACGGCCCTGGTTGCCCTCCCACCGGAAGACGAACTGGTGCACCTCGGATGTCGATGGCACGGACGCCGACGGCACTGGTGGTGCCGAGCTGGACATCTCCTGGAATTCGCTCACTTCTCCGCTCCTCCCCGTTCCCGGCTCCGGTCGTGTTCCCGCCCCGGGCCCCCGGCTCCGCGTGCCCCGGGTACGCCGTACTCCCTGTGGACCCCGTTGCCCGCGTGGTTTCCGTACTCGCCGTACTCGCCCTTGTCCTGGGCGTCCGGCGGTACCGCCTCCCAGGCCGGGGCCTCGCCGCGCGCGTAGGCGTCCGGGCCGCCCGGGACGTCGATCAGGCCCTGCATCGCCAGCAGGGACAGCAGCGGTTCCAGTACGCGGCGGGGGGCCGCGCCCGCCGGATAGCGGCCCTGGTCCTCCTGGCCGCCGGTGGCCGACGCGACGTGCAGGGTGCAGCGGCGGATCGCGTCGAAGGGGCGCAGCCAGGCCTGGCCCGCGTGCCGGCGCAGGAACGCGTGGACGTCCTGGCTCTCCTCGCGTACGAGGGCGGGGTCGAGGGCGGTGAGGGGCCCGTGGCCCAGCCAGCGGTCGACCGGGGATCTGAAGCGCAGCAGGTCCGCCTTGGCCAGCACCATCGTGGCCGCCACCTCCAGGTACGGGCCCGTCTTCGGGAGCCGGTCCAGGACCGTCGCGAAGGCGAGGTCGCCGTCCCGGTTCACCTCGACGCCCCCGCGTTCCCTCGCGTGGTCCAACTGCGGCAGCGGCAGCGCCAGTACGGGGTCGACGACGAAGACCAGGGCGTCCACCCCGAGCAGGAACTGAAGGGCCGCGTCCGTCCGTACGAGGTCCTCGCCGCCCAGGTCGAAGAAGGCGACCGGACGCACCTGCCCATGGGCGTCGGTGATGAGGAGGGACTCCACGAAGCGGGCGAAGCCGTGCATGCCCAGGGCGCTCGTGTGGTCCAGGACGCGGCCGTTGCGCAGGGGCTGCACCCGGTCCCGTACGAACCTGGCGTGCTGCTCGGGGTTGACGGACTGCCAGGAGAGGCCGAACGGTTCGAGGCCGCCGTCGGTGATCTCGGCGATCATCTGGGTCAGCAGATGGCTCTTGCCGGTGGAGGACTGGCCGACCATCGCGACCGTCAGCGGGCGGCCGTGGGTGAGGTAGGGGACGGGGATGAAGTGCTCCGGGAATTCCGGGTCGGCCAGGCACTTCTGGACCGCGCCCCGCATGACGTCCTGGCGGCGCAGTTTGCCGATGCCCGCGAGGTCCAGGGGCTGGTACTGCATCCTGCTGTCGGTGACGTACAGCGCGCCCAGGTCGAGCTGGATGGTCTCCAGGCAGTACGGGCAGAGCACCTCGCTCTCGCCCAGCCCCGCGCCCACGGCGGAAGGGGACACCGGTGCCTGGCGTTTGGCGCGCAGCGCCTGTTCGAACACGGCCCGGTCCTCGCGGGTGTCCTCGGGGGGTGGGGTGAGAGTGGTGCGGCGGGACGTTCCCGGGGACAGGAGATCGAGGAGCTGGGCCGGGGTCGGG
>NZ_LIQQ01000369.1 GCF_001418565.1 Streptomyces graminilatus
CCCTCGCTGTACCGCGCCTGGTCGCCGAGGTCCGCCTCAGCGCGTTCCGCCCGGTCGCCGAGGTGGTCCTGGCCGTGTCCTGCTCAGCCGCGTGCTGCTTCGCCGTGTTCCTCATGTTCCGCACGCTAGCTCCGGTTGCGGACAGTTTCGGTCCGCGATTCCCGCCGGATCCGGAGAATGCGAGAACGTGCCTGTCCGGGCCCGGGACGAGTGCCGTTCGACCCGTACAGCCTGCTCCGCGCTCAGCCCGGCCGCATCCGGACCCGGCGGAGCGCTGCGGAACGCCCCTGCATGCGCATGATCGGAACATACGATGCCCATCGGCGCGGACCGGGGGACAGACCGAGAGATCGAGTGGGTACATGGGCAGGTTGCACGCGGACGAGGTGGAGATCGACGCGGATCTGGTGCGGCGGCTGTTGCGCGCCCAGTTCCCGCAGTGGGCGGACCTGCCGGTCACCCGGCTCGCCTCCGGGGGCACGGTCAACGCGATCCACCGGCTCGGCGAGGAGCTGACCGTCCGGCTGCCGCTGCGTCCCGCGGGCGCCGGTGACATCGCCAGGGAGGCGTGGCTGCTCCCCCGGCTGGCGCCGCTGCTGCCGCTGCCGGTCCCGGAGGTGGTGGCGACCGGCGTCCCGGGCGAGGGATACCCCATGCCCTGGGCCGTGCACCGGTGGATCGACGGCCGCAACCCGGTCGAGGGCGATCTGGCGGAGCCCGAGCTGGTGGCCCGGGACCTCGCGGCGTTCGCCGTCGCCTTCCGCGGGATCGACCTCCCCGGCGGTTCACCGGCACACCGGGGCGCACCCCTGATCTCCGAGGACCGCGAGACGCGGGAAGCGATCCAGGCGCTGCGCCGTACCGACGAACCCTTCGACGCGGACGAGATCACCGCGGCCTGGGAGGAGGCGCTCGCGGTACCCCGGTGGACGGGCCCGCCCTGCTGGACGCACTCCGATCTCATGCCGGGCAATCTGCTGCTCACGGGCGACCGCGTCTCGGCGGTCATCGACTTCGGCACGGTGGGCATGGGCGAACCGGCCACGGACCTCGTCCCGGCCTGGAACCTGCTGCCCGCCCCGGCACGGCAGGTGTACCGCGAGGCGGTGGACGTGGACGACGCGACGTGGGCCCGTGGCCGGGGCTGGGCGCTGTCCATGGCGGTGATCCAGCTCCCGTACTACCGGACGACCAACCCGGTGATCTCGGCGAACGCCCGGCATGTCATCCGGGAGATCCTCGGCACCTCCGCGTAGAAGACGCCGTCCTGAGGCGGGGGTGGAAAACTGGGTATGTGGTCTGTCCCGACCGGACGGGAGACGGAGGGCGCGCCGTGGACTGGGGTCGCTTCGCACAGCAGATGGCGTCGATGGCGCGGGATCTCCTGGCGCAGGAATCGGTCGGCGCCACACTCCAGCGGATCACCAAGTCGGCCACCGAGCTGGTGGAGGGCTGCGACGCGTCCGGCATCCTGGTACTGCGGAGCGACCAGGTGGAGACGCTCGCCCCGACCGACCAGTTGGTCGTCGACAGCGACCAGTTGCAGGAGCGCCTGCGGGAAGGGCCGTGCTTCGACGCGGCCCGCGCCTCCCGGGGAGAGCGGGTCTACCGCATCGCCGATGTCACCGCCGAGCGGTCACGCTGGCCCGCCTACACCTCGCGGGCCGAGGCGCTCGGGGTGGGCAGCATGATGGGCTTCCTGCTGTTCAGCGACATGAGGGACCCTGGCACGCTGAACCTCTACTCCCGCAGGCCCGGCGCCTTCACCGAGGCCGGTGAGCGGGCCGGGTGGCTGCTGACCTCCCATGCGGCGGTGGCCGTCGCCGGTGCCCGCACGCGTGCCCAGATGGAACAGGCCCTCGCCACCCGCCATGTCATCGGCGAGGCGATGGGCGTCCTCATGGGCCGCCACCACCTCACCGAGGAGCAGGCCTTCGACGTACTGCGCCGCTACTCGCAGCAGAACAACATCAAGTTGCGTGAGGTGGCCCGGCGGGTCTGCGAGCAGGGCGGCCGGCTCTGAGTCCGGGCAGGCGGCTCCCCCGGCACCATGTCCGAACCAGAGGAACCTGAGCCTGGTCCGGCCCCATGGGAACGCCGAACCCGACCTGCGGACCAAGTCCCCCGTCCCATCCGTTCCACACACCCGGATTCCCGGCCGGACAGTGAAAGCGGGGGCGGAGCCCCGGGCGGGCCCGGACCCTGGGACAGGACATCGTCCCGAGCGGTCACGCACCCGCGGCTCCGCCCGTCGGAGCGAGACGACGCCCAGGCTGGTGAGACCGCGGAAATCGAGGCCGCGCCGCCATCTCGGTGAACCGGTCCGCTCGAAGTCAGCGCATGCGGATCGGTCGGTCTCCGGCCGCATTCCGCCATCTCCTTTCAGCGAGACCCACTCCAGAGCGCATGCCGGGATCGCCGACCGGTCGGATAATCACCCATTTCCTCCTAACGGGTCGATTCGATCTTCTTCACGGATCCCATACATAGCTCGATAGAGGTGTTCCCTCCACGAGACGAGGAAACAGTGTTCAGAGCAGAGCCAGGCACCGCCGCCTCGCGTCGGCGCCTGCACGGCGCTCCGCCGGGACGGCGCAGACGGCTGGCCGGTCTGACCGGCCTGAGTCTCGCGCTGGTCGCGACCGGTTCACCGGCTGTCGCGGCCACCGGGCTCGGCCCGCTCGCCGCGACCACGCGGGCCGCCGCCACCAGCGACGGCACCCTGACCGTGCGGGTCGTCACCGAGGTGAACGCGAACGGCGCGTACGACAGCGTGCTGGAGCCTGGCCTCGCCGGGGTCAAGGTCACCCTGACGGACGACGCCGGCCAGATCCGGACCGCGACGACCGGGAGCGACGGCACCGCCACGTTCGCGGCCACGGCCGAGCTGACCGGCGGCAGGTACCGCGTCCAGGTCACCAACCCCGACCCGGACAACCTCTCCCCCGCCGTCGCGGGCCTCGGCTCGGGCGCCGACGTCATCCGGAGCAACACCGGCTTCGTCGATGTCTCGGGCGGTACGAACGTCACGTACACCACCGGTTTCTGGGAGCCCGGCGTCTACTGCCAGGAGAACCCGAGCCTGGTCACCTGCAACCTCGCCAAGGGCGACGCCCCCGGCACCTACAAGGGGCTGGTGTCCCTCGGCGGGGACTTCAACAACAGTTACGGCGGGAGCAGCACCCAGCTCACCGACAACACCAAGCAGCAGGCCGTGTTCGGCATCGGGGTGGACCGCACCGGCAACAAGTACCTGGGCACACTGGTCAAGCGGCACACCGCGTACGGCCCGGCGGGCAACACCAACACGATCTACCGCCAGTTCGGCACCGCCAAAAGCGTCGACACCTTCGTCACGCTGCCCGGCACGCTCACCGCGCACGACACCACCGGCAACTGGCTGCACGACGACGCCGTCTACGGCAGGGTCGGCCGCGAGGGCATCGGCGATGTCGACGTCTCCGGTGACGGGCGGACGCTGTACGCGGTCAACCTCAACGACTCCAAGCTGTACAGCGTGGGCATCCTGGGCTCCGGCGACTCCGCCAGGCCCGGCAGCCAGTCGGCGTACGACATCCCGAGGCCGCAGGCCTGCGTCGGCCAGTGGCACCCGTACGGCATCGGGGTGCGCGGCAAGCGCGTACTGGTCGGCGGGGTGTGCGGCGCGGAGACGACCGTCACCTCGGACCTCAAGTGGGGCGACCCGGGGCAACTGAGCGCGCACGTCTACGAGTTCAAGGGCGGCGCGTTCAGCGAGATCTTCACGCACGCGCTGAACTACCCGCGCGGCTGCGCCTACCGGTTCACCGGTCAGCCGGGCGCCAACTACCGCTGCACCAAGCCCTCCACGGTCGGCCAGGTCATGAGCGGCGAGTGGGAGGCCTGGAACGAGCGGGTCCCGGGCCACGAGGAGCACAACTTCATCTCCGCGCCGCAGCCGATCCTGTCCAACATCGAGATCGCCGACAACGGCGACCTGGTGCTGGGCTACCGCGACCGCTTCGGCGACATGACGGGCTCCGCCACCTACGCGTACAACAGCACGGCGGAGCCGCTGGTCACCGGCATCGCCGCCGGTGACGTACTGCGCGCCTGCAAGTCGGGGACGACGTACACGCTGGAGAACAACGGCTCCTGCGGCGCGCTGACCGGCAATCTGGCGGGCAACGGCGAGGGCCCGGGCGGCGGCGAGTTCTACAACGACTCCACGACCCTCGGCGACGCGGTCCACGACCAGATCGGTGAAGGCGGCCTGGCGCTCCAGCCGTACCGCGACAAGCTGTTCAGCACGGTCTACGACCCGTACAACGCCTACGAGCAGGGCGTCCGCCGCTGGACCGCGGACAGCGGCGAGCGTGAGGGCAACTTCATCGTCCAGACGACCTGGGGCAGCCCGACCGCCGTCCTCCAGAACCTGTTCGGCAAGGCCAACGGCCTCGCCGACCTGGAACTCGTCTGCGACCAGGCGCCCGTCCAGATCGGCAACCGGGTCTGGTACGACTCGAACGGCAACGGCGTCCAGGACCCGTCCGAGCCGCCCGTCGCGGGTGTCGTCGTCAGGCTGACGTCGACGGACGGCCGTGAGCTGACCGCCACGACCGACGCGAACGGCGAGTACTACCTGGGCACGAAGGACGGCCTGACGCCGAACACGTCGTACGCGGCCACCTTCGACTACAGCGGGATCAACCCCTCGACGCTGCCCGGTTCCCCGACGCTCTCCGAGGTCAAGTGGACGCAGCAGGGCGCCGGTTCCGACCGCGCGCTCGACTCGAACGTCGACCCGGCGGGCCGGACCACGGTCGACGTGGGCGATCCCGGCTACGTCGACCACACGATCGACGCGGGTCTGGTCGGTCCGGTCAACAAGCTGGGCGACTACGTCTGGTACGACCCCGACGGCAACGGCATCCAGGACCGGGGCGAGCCGCCCGCGCCGGGTGTCACCGTCAACCTGTACAACGGCGACGGCGATCTGCTGAAGACGACGAAGACCGACGCCTCCGGCAAGTACCTCTTCGACGAGCTGGCCGACGGCTCCTACAAGGTCTGCTTCGTGAAGCCGGCCGGCTACGCCTGGACCAGGCGGAACGCGGGCGCGGACGGCGACGACTCGGTCGCCGACACGGCCACCGGCTGTTCCCCGGTCGTCACCCTCGGCCCCGGCAACCGCCAGGACCTCACCCTCGACGCGGGCCTCGTCGAGCTCAACAGGCTGGGCGACATCGTCTGGTACGACACCAACGGCAACGGCATCCAGGACCCGGGCGAGCCCGGCGCGAAGGACGTTCCGGTCGAGCTGATCGCCCCCGCCACCGGTGACGTCATCAGGACCACCAAGACGGACGCGTCCGGGAAGTACCTGTTCGCGGACCTGCCCGACGGGCGCTACAAGGTCTGCTTCCGCGGTCCGAGCGGCTACCTGTGGACCCGGCAGGACGCGGGCAGGGCGGGCGACGACTCGGTTGTCGGCCCGGCCACCGGGTGCTCCCCGGTCGTCACCCTCGGCCCCGGCAACCGCCAGGACCTCACCCTCGACGCGGGCCTGGTCAAGGAGTTGGGGCTGACCGTCGTCAAGACCGACAAGAAGACCGGCAAGGCGTTGCACGGCGCGGTCTTCCAACTGTGGTCCGACAGCAACGGCAAGTCCGGCCTCCAGCGGACCGGCGCGGGCAAGGACCGGATGGTCGGCGACTGTGTCACCGGCCGGACGGGCGAGTGCTACTTCGACGGCGTCCGCATCGGCACGTACTACCTCGTGGAGAAGGACGTCCCCGAGGGCTATGTCCTGCCGGACAACCCGGTCTTCGGCCCCTACCGGCTGACCCTGGCCAACGGCACGGGCGCCGAAGGGCTGATCGTGAAGATCGCCAACAAGCGGGGTGAGCCCTGCAAGGGCAAGAAGTGCTGACGCCCTGCCCAGTGGGGTGACGGCCGCGCACCCGGGAGGGTGACGCGGGGCGGGCCGCGTACCGGTGTCGACCGGTACGCGGCCCGCCCGCATGTAGAGACGTCCCATGCGACGCATCAGGAGCGGTACGAACGGGAAGAGGCGCACGGGTACGGCACGCCGGGTCTGGTGGACGGCGGGCGTCCTCGCAGCGGGGGCGTGCATTGGTGTCCTTCTCACCGGCGGCGGTGGTTCCGGCCCCCGGCCCCTCTCCGCCGACGAGGCCCAGCGCCTGGCCCTGGCCCGCTTCCGCACGTACCGGATCAGCCCCTCGGAGATCACCGTCCACGCGGCGTCGGGCGACGGCACGGCCGTGGTGCGCGCCGTCGTCGACCATCGCCGGCACCGGGGTGTCGGATGGTACGACGTGACCGGCGCCGGACGTCCGGACGGCGGGCTGCTCGCCTGGGACCGGAGCGGGTTGGCTGTCGCCGACGGGTCCCCCGCCGCGCCCGCGGATGCGCTGCGCGCGGCGGGGCGGGTGAAGGCGTCCGCGTGGACGCGGCGTCCGTTCGGGGCCGCGCCGCTCGACACCGCCTTGAAGCTGGCGCTGTCGTTGGGGGCGGACCGGCCCGACAATGCGCAACTGCTGGCGCAGGCCGGGCCGTTGAGGTTGCGGGACGAGCGCTTGGACGGGCGGCGGTACGACGTCTTTTCGGGGCCTCGGCCCCGGCCGAACGCGTCGGTGGCCCCGGCCGGTCCTCGCGGTGACCGCTCCCCGCTGTCGTACTGGGTTGGGGATAAAGGGGATTTGCGGCGGGTGCGGGTGGATCTCGGGCGAGGGCAGGGGATCAGTTTGGATCTGGGTGGGGGTCAGGTGCGGGGGGTTGCCTTTCCGGGCGCGCCATGGGGGGAGCGGTGAGGGTTTGTGTGGCGGGTGCGGGTTCGTTGTGGCTGGTCGCGCAGTTCCCCGCGCCCCTAAAGGGCGCTCTTCGCGCCCGGTAGCTGGAAGTTGGCCGGGGTTACCTTGCCCGGTAGGCCTACCGCCGGGTGGGGCGGGGTCGTCGCGGCGCCCGGCATCGAATGCTGGTGTGGTGGTGCCGGGACGTCCTGGAAGGAGAGACCCGGCGGCGCCTGGACCGGGGTCGGGTGGCCCATGGGGGCCCGGACCAGGCCGGTGTCCTGTTCCGCCCGCGCCGCAGCCCCCGTTCCCTTCCCGCAGCTTGTTTCGCGGGGGAGGTGTGCCGGGCTTGTGCGCGTCTCCCCGTTGCCCGTGAAGCAGTTGCCGGCCGGGGTGCCGGTGGCCAGGACCAGGTCGGTGCCGTTGGCGGTGACCCGGTTGGCGCGCACGGTGTTGGCACGCGACGGGTAGCCCTGTACGTCGCTCAGCAGCACCCCGGCCGACCTGTTGCCGCTGATCAGGTTGCGCTCGATGACGTTGGCGCGCCCGCCGCCCGCCCCGACGCCGATGCCGAAGCCGCCGTCGGCCTGCTCGGGGCTCGCGGCGTCGTTGTTGTCGGTGAGCGTGTTGCCCGCGACGACGGCGCCGTGCTGCGGGCCGAGCGCCTCCAGGTCGTTGGAGTTGAGGGTCAGGCCGACCCGGTTGCGGCTCGCCCGGTTGCCCAGCAGATAGAGCCGTTCGGAGGCGTTGGTGACCTCCAGGCCCACCGCGTTGTGCTCGACGGTGTTGTGCCGGACGACCGTGTCGCAGGGGCGGCACTGGCCGACGTAGATCCCGGAGTCGGCGTGTCCGGAGGCGTAGGAGCGCTCGATGATGCCGCTGCGGGCGTCGAAGGCGTAGATGCCGTACAGCGCGTTGTCGTACGCGGTGACGTAGGACGCCCTGAAGCCCTTCAGCGGGGGGAACTTGACGGTGTCCAGGGGGTCGTACGCCGAGCCGCCCGCCCGTCCCGCCCGTAGGGCCGACTGGTCGGTCACGCCGGTGAACAGGACGCCGTTGGCGAGGTGGTTGCGGACGGTCAGGTTCTCCACGACGGAGCCCGCGCCGGTGACGGTGATGCCGTTGGCGCGCTCGAACTCCCCGTCGACGACCACCCGGGAGCGGTCGAGGCCCCGCAGCACGACCCGCGCCTTCCGCACGGTCACGCTCTCCCGGTAGACGCCGGGTGACACCAGGACGAGACCGCCCTCGCCGACCCGGTCGACCGCCTGCTGGAGGGACCTGGTGTCCTGCGGCACCCGGATCACCGAGGCCGGCGCGGCTCCGGCGGAGCCCGGGGGCGCGGAACCCGTGCAGGCGGTGGCGCCGATGAGGAGGAGGCAGACGGTGGCGAGCAGGCCCCGGACGGCGGTTCGCCCGGACACGTTTCGCCCGATTCGCGTAGAGAGGATGTTTGACACGATCGCAGATGTATCGTCCCTTTCACTGCTATGACAGCACATGACGCTTTTCCCACGCCCGACGGCGCGTCGGCCCCCGCCCGCCGGGACGTCCTGACCCGCGCCGCGATCCTCGGCGCCGTCGCCGCGACCGCCTCCGCGTGTGCCGACGGCACGCGCTCCCGTCCCTCCGCTGCGGCGGGCCCGCCGGCGTTCCGTTTCCGGGGCCCGCGCCAGTCCGGCGTGACGACCCCTCAGCAGACCGCGGCTCTCGTCGTCGCGTACGACCTCGCCCCGGCGGTACGGGGAGCGGGCGGGGTGCGTGCCCTGCGGAAGGTGTTCGAGCGCTGGACGCGGGCGCTGGCGGAGGTCCTGGACGGTGAACTCGCGCCCCCGGCCGCCGCGCAGGCCACGGAGATCAAGCGGCTCGGGAGCGCCGGGAGGTCCCGGCTCACCGCGACCGTGGCGGTCGGTCCCCGGCTCCCCAAAGTCCTGTGTGTCGCCGCGCCGCCCGCGCTGCGCGAGCTGCCGCCGTTCCCCGACGACCGGCTCGACCCCGCGTACGGCGGCGGCGATCTGCTGCTCCAGCTCTGCGCCGACGACCCGCGTCTCACGACGGCCGCCGCGAGCGCGCTGACCCGGCTGGCGGGCGACACGCTGCGCCCGCGCTGGCGGCAGACCGGGTTCCTGCCGCCGACCCCGGCCGGGCAGACACCGCGCAACCTGCTCGGCTTCAAGGACGGCACGGAGAACCCGACGCCCGAGGAGTGCGAGCGATGGGTGTGGTCCGACGACGCCACGATCCTCGTCGTACGGCGCGTCCACATCGACGTGGCCGGGTTCAAGCGACTCGGGACGAACCAGCAGGAGCGTGTCATCGGGCGGCACCGGGAGAGCGGGGCGCCGCTGGGGCGGCGGCACGAGCACGACGACGTGGACATCTTCGCGAAGACCCCGCAGGGCCGGTACATCATCCCGCTGGGGGCGCATGTACGGGCTGCCAGTCCCCGGCTGGACTCGGGCGCGCGGATGCTGCGCAGGGGCTACAGCTACGACACCGGGCCGGACGACCGGGGCCTGCTGTTCCTCGCCTTCATGCGGGATCCGGCGCTGTTCGCGCGCGTCCAGCACCGGATGGCGGCGACGGACGACCTGAGCCGCTTCATCGAGCACCGGGGTTCGGCGGTGGGGTACGTCCTTCCGGGTGCTCTTCCGGGCGAGAACCTGGGGGCACGTCTGCTGGCGTGACCACGCCGGCGTCCACGTCCACGCCATCGGCCTCGGCCTCTACCTCTACCTCGGTCGGCCGGGGCCTCAACTTCCGTTCCGTACCCGGCTTTACGCCCCATACGTACACGGCGTCGTCCTCGGCGAGGGTGTTCCACAGCCGCCGGGCGTCGCCGAGGCGCAGATTGACGCAGCCGTGTGACCCGCCGGTGAACAGGTCGCCGGGGGTGCCGTGGAAGGCCTGGCCCTCGCTGAAGAACTGGGAGTAGGGCATGGGCGCGTTGTCGTACACGTCGGAGTAGTGGTCGAGGTCGCGCCAGTAGACGGTGAACGCCCCGGTGCGGGTCTCGTAGCCGTCGCGCCCCGAGCGGATGGGCACGGGCGCGTACACGACCCGGTTCCCGGTCTGCACCCACATCAGTTGCCTGGTCAGGTCGACACAGGCGACGCGGAAGGAGCGGACCGGGCACCTCCCGGCGGCGTTCGGGTTGGCGCGGGCCTCGACGACGAGCATCGTGCGGTAGGTGACGAGGCCCGCGTAACCGTCGGCGGGCAGTACGCCGTTGGCGCTCTGGAAGGTGCGGATCGCCTCGCAGTCGGCGGGCGTCTGCCGACCGTCCACGGCCAGCTTCAGATGCTCCTCCAGCTCCTGCTGGTAGGGACCGGTACCGGCGGTGCATTCCTCGGGCGTGGACGCGTCGACGGCGGTGGCGACTCCCGTCGGCACCAGCACCCCCAGGAGCAACCCCACGGCCACCGCCGACCTCGTCACTCGGGAACTCCCCACAGCGCCTCCTCGGCGGGCCGGCATGCGTCCTTCCCCAGAGATAAGCCACTTCGGCGGGACACAGCCGGTCGAACTAGCCCGAGCGGGTGCGCGAGCCGTCCACCGCCGCCGGGTCCTGTCACCCCCTCAGCCGGATCTGCGGGCATCGCCACGTGCGGGCCCGGTGGGGGCTGGTCGCGCAGTTCCCCGCGCCCCTACGGGGGCGCGGAGCACCCCGTACCTCTACCGGGCGTTCAGGGCCGCGGACACGCCCCGGCGGCCCTTCGGTTCCCTACCATCGTGCCGTGGTCGACTTCTCCATCGAACGTACGGTGCCGCTGCCCCTCGACGAGGCCTGGGCCCGGCTCACCGAGTGGCCCCGGCACGGCTCCGTGGTCCCCCTCACCCGTGTCACCGTGCTCACGGCCCCGCCGACCCGCGAGGGCACCGTCTTCGTCGCCCGCTCGGGGCTCGGCCCGCTCGCCTTCGACGACCGTATGGAGGTCACCGTCTGGCGGCCTCCGGCCGGGGACTCCCCGGGTCTGTGCCGTCTGGAGAAACGCGGCCGGGTGGTCCTCGGCCGGGCGGAGATCGAGGTGCTTCCGGGCCCGGGGGGCCGCTCGCGGGTGGTCTGGCGCGAGGAGTTGCGCGTGCCCCTGCTGCCGTCCCTGTTCGACCGGCCGCTGGCGGGGGCGGCGCGGTACGTGTTCGGGCGGGCGGTCAACCGGCTGCTGAGGATGGGGTGACGGACGTTACGATCGGCTTCGTGCCGGCGGTACGGCCGGTCGGGGGAAGGGGAGAGCGTGCACGAGGAGAACGTGCGGCTGGAGCTGCGGATCGACTCGGGTCCGGGCGCCACCGCGGAGCAGACGGACCGTCAGGTCCGCCGTCTGTACGGCGATCTGCGCACGCTCGGACTGCTCCGGGTCGAGCGGGGTACCGTCGCCGCGCCCGAGGGGTCGATGGCCGGGGTGGGGCACGATCTCGCGGTGCTGGTGGTCAGCGGGGCCTTCTCCGCCGCCGCGATCAAGGCCGTGAGCAATGTCGTCGTCGCCTTCGTGCAGCGCTCGAAGGCGCGGTCGGTGGAGTGGGAGATCGACGGCCACCAGGGGTCGTTCGAGGCCCTGTCCGCGAAGGACCAGCAGGCGCTGGTCGAGGCGGTGACGGCACGGATCGCGGCGGGGACGGCCGCGGTGGCGGTCGCGGGCGGCGCGGCCGACCCCAGCACCTCCGACCCGGGCAGCGCCGCCGCGACCGGCGGAAACATCAACGGCGATCCGGGAGTTGGCGGTGGCGGGACGCCGGATCGCACTGCTCGTCGCGACTGACGGGTACCAGGATCCCGGGCTCCACCGGCTCAGGGCGCCCGCCCGGGGCGCCGCCGAGCTGAAGGCGCTGCTGAGCGACCCGGCGATCGGCCGCTTCGACTTCGTACAGGAACTGCCGAACCGGCCGAAGGAAGAGATCGAGGCCGCCGTCGAGGAAGTGCTCAGCGACCGCGACCCCGACGATCTCGTCCTGCTCTACTTCGCCTGTCACGGCATCCGCAACGACGCCGACCGGCTTTTCTTCGCCGCGCTCAGCACGCAGTTGAAGCGTCCGCACACCACCGCGATCCCGGCCGTGTTCCTGCACCACCTGCTCGACGAGTGCGAGGCCCGCACCAAGATCGTGCTGCTGGACTGCTGTTACAGCGGGCTCTTCCACCGGGGCTCCCCCATGTCCCCGGCGCCCGTGGACATCGAGGCGGCGCTCGGCGGGCGCGGCACGTTCGTCATCACGGCGTCGACGGCCCTGGAGTACGCGTACGAGGGCGAACAGCTCACCGTCGACAACAGGCTGACGGCACCGCGCTTCACGGCGGCCGTGATCGAGGGGCTGAGCACCGGCCTCGCCGACCGGAACCGGGACGGGGTGATCACCCCGGAGGAGCTGTACACGTACGTCCACGACACGGTGGTCAACCAGGCGGGGCCCGAGCAGACGCCGACCAAGTCGGGCCAGTGCGAGGGAAATGTCGCCCTCGCCTATGCGCCCTGGGTCGACGCGTCCGCCGGACCCGCAACCCGGGCCGCGATGGCCGACGAACTGCGCCTCGGCTCACTGCTGCCGCCGCCCGTGGAGACCGTCGACCGGGGTTTCGTGTGCGACGCGTGGGAGGGCGCGTCCCGGCTGCTGGTGCCTGTGGGCCGGCTGGAGAACGGCTCCGGCAGTGACCCCTTCTGCGTCGACTTCTCCAGCCGGGAGGGCAACGCGGCGGTCGTCGGCAAGCTGGGCAGCGGCAAGACCACCCTGCTGCGCTCCATGATCATGTCCCTGGCGCTGACCCACACCCCGCACGAGGCGGAGTTCTACCTGCTGGAGGGGGCGGTCAACCGGCTCGGCGTGCTGCGCTCGCTGCCGCACGTACGGACGTTCGCGGCGCCGCACGAGCACAGCGCGGTCGAGGGCGCCCTCACGGCGGTGAAGGCGGTCGTCTCCACCCGGCGCACCCTGTTCCGCGATCTCGACATCGACTCCATCGAGGCGTTCCGCGCGCTGCGCACCACGGGCCGTATCGAGGAGGGGGCGGCGAGCGACGTCTTCCTCGTCATCGACGGCTGGCTCGATTTCACCCTGGAGGTCCCGGGATTCGAGGACACGGTTCACCGGCTGGCCAACACCGGGCTGAACTACGGCGTCCATCTGCTGGTGACCGCCCGCCGCTGGAGCGACTTCGGCACGGATCTGCTGGGGCTGCTCGGCACCCGGCTCGAACTCGCCCTGGACGACCCGCAGGAGTCCTTCTTCGATGCCGCGCTGGCGTCGGGGGTCGCGGTCGGCTGGGCCCTGTCCCGGCGGCGGCGTTTCCGGGTCGCGGTACCGCGCTTCGACGACGGGACAGGACCGGTGGCGGCCCTGGAGTCCCTGACGCAGACGGCGGAGCGGGTGCGGGCGGGGTGGAAGGCGCTGCGGGCCCGGGAGGACACCGGTGCCCTGGTCAAGTTCTCCAGCGGTCGCCAAGGAGCCGTCATCACCGGTCTGTTGGGCGTCGAGAACCCGGCGTCGCCGAATCTGTCGGTCCTGCGCACCCGGGCATCGTTCGAGGAGCGGCTGCGGGTGCCGATCGGGGTCGGCGAGGACGGCCAGCCGGTGCTGCTCGACCTCAAGGAGAGCGCGCACCACGGGATGGGTCCGCACGGTCTGTGCGTGGGCGCGACCGGCTCCGGCAAGTCGGAGCTGCTGCGTTCGATCGTCCTGGGGCTGGCTGTTCGTCATTCCGCTCGCGAAGTGGCCTTCCTGCTGGCCGACTTCAAGGGCAGCGCGACGTTCGCGCCGCTCGCGGGCCTGCCCCACGTCTCCGGGATCATCTCCGGCTTGGAGGGCGATCCGCTGCTCGTGGGGCGGCTGCGTGAGGCGATCAGCGGTGAACTGGACCGCCGCCAGACGCTGTTGCGCAACGCGGGCGGTGTGCCGAGCGTTTACGAGTACGAGAGGGTGCGCGCCGACCGGAGCGATCTCGACCCTCTGCCGACGCTGGTCGTGGTGATCGACGAGTTCTCCGAACTCCTGGGTGCCGAGCCCGAACTCCTCGACCTGTTCACCCAGATCGGCCGGGTCGGCCGGGCCCTGGGCGTGCATCTGCTGCTGGCCTCACAGCGGGTGGACGAAAGCCGGATGCGCGGACTGGAGAGCTACCTGTCGTACCGCATCGGGCTGCGCACCTTCTCGGCCTCCGATTCCCGTGCGGTGCTCGGCTATCCCGACGCCTACCATCTGCCGCCCGACCCGGGCGCCGGGTTCCTCAAGGCCGACACCACGGACGTACTGATCCGTTTCAAGGCGTCCTACGTGTCCGCCGCGCTGCCGAGCGTGGACGTGGCCGGCCGGTCCGCCCCGCTGGTGGACGTCGTCGTCGGCCAGTTGGCGGGCACCGAACCGGGTGCGCACCGGATCTGGCTGCCGCCACTGGACGTGTCACCCTCGCTGGAGTCGCTGCTGCCGGAGAAAGGGGGGAGCAGGCGGGCCAGGCCGAGAGGCGGCTCGCCCGCACGGCCGTTCAAGCCTCTGGAGAGTGTCCCTTTCGCGGTGGTCGACGAGCCGTTCCACCACCGGAGGGGTGTGCTCGCCCTGGATCTCTCCGGGACCGAGGGACACGTGCTCGTCGTCGGCGGACCGCAGTCCGGCAAGTCGACGGCGATCACCACGCTCATCGCCTCGCTCGCCCTCACCCACGGGCCCTCCGACGCGCAGCAGTTCTACTGTCTTGACTTCGGCGGCGGAAAGCTGGATCCGCTGGCCGGGCTGCCCCATGTGGGCGGGGTCTCCTCCCGGCTGGCCACGGACCGGGTCCGGCGTACGGTCGCCCAGGTGGCGCGAGTGCTGGAGGAACGCGAGGAGTTCTTCCGCGTCCATCGGATCGACTCGATGGCCCGCTTCCGCCAGGGACACAAGGGCGGTGAGTGGCCGGACCAGAACACGGCGGACATCTTCCTCGTCATCGACGGCTGGGCGACCTTCCGGTCGGACTTCGAGGCGCTCGAACCGGTCGTCAACGACATCGCCCTGCGCGGCCTGAACTACGGCGTGCATCTGCTGATCAGCGCCGCCCGTTACAGCGAGGTCCGGCCGGCGATGCGCGACCGTCTGCTCAGCAGGATCGAGCTGCGCCTCGGTGACGCATCGGAATCCGAGATCGACCGGCGGGAGGCCCGATACGTCCCGCTGGGCGTCCCCGGCAGTGGTCTGTCCCGCGGCGGACAGCACTTCCTGACCGCCCTGCCGGCACTGGACGGCGGCGCAGATGGCCTGCCCAGCGGCGAGGCGATCGTCCGGCTGGTCGCACACGTGCGCGACAACTGGTCGGGCCCGACGGCTCCCCCGGTACGGACCATGCCGGACCTGGTCACCGCCGAGGAACTGCCCGGCCCCGGCGAGTCCCCCGGCCGGGGCATCCCCATCGGCATCGACGACGCCAGCCTCAACCCGGTGTTCCTCGACTTCTACAACGACCCCTTCCTCGTCGTCTACGGCGAGTCCGAGTCGGGCAAGAGTTCGTTCCTGCGCCTGCTGGTACGGCAGCTCCGCGCCCGGTACTCGCCCGACGAGGCCCAACTGCTCGTCGTCGACTACCGGCGTTCACTGCTCGGCGAGGTACCCGAGGAATACCTGGCGGGTTACTGCGCGTCGGGCCCGTCGGTGCCCGAAGTCGTCGAGCAGGTGTCTCACTACCTGGACGACCGGTTCCCCGGTCCCGACGCGACGGCCGAGGAGTTCCGGGGCCGGGCCTGGTACGAGGGCCCGGAGGTGTTTCTGCTGGTCGACGACTACGACCTGGTCGCCACCAGCAGCGGCAATCCGCTCACCCCGTTCCTGTCGTTCCTCCCGTTCGCCCGTGATCTGGGCCTGCGTGTCGTGCTGGCGCGCAGTTCGGCCGGAGCCTCCCGAGCCCAGTACGAGCCCTTCGTGACACGGCTGAAGGAGCTGGGCGCGCAGGGGCTCATACTCTCGGGCGACCCGAACGAGGGCTTCCTGCTGGGTACCGTCAAACCGGCCCACCAGCCACCCGGACGCGGCACCCTGGTGACCCGCAGATCTCCCCGGGGAGTCCAACTCGGCTATCTGCGACCGGAGTCCGAGTAGCCGACGCCCAGACCGCGAAGCCGGTGAGGACGGGTTCAGGGACCTTGCTCCGGGGTGCCGCCGAGCCGGTCGCCCACCAGGGGATCGAGGTAGCGGAGCAGGACGTTCTTCAGCTCCTGGACGTACGCCTCGCGGTCGGCTCCCTCTCTGGCGAGGATCAGCTCCAGGCCCGCCATGTACACGGCCATGCAGACCTGTGCGACGCGGGTGATCTCCTCTGCGGGCAGGTCGGTCAGGAACGGTGAGAGCAGGCCCTGGATACGATCGATCACGGTCTTGTGCAGCACGTCGTGCTCCTCGGCGATCCGGCCCGGGACGTCCGGGCCGTGCATGAGGGCGAAGAACACCGGGCGACGGCAGTTGAAGTCGATGAACTGGTCGACGATCGCGTTCACGACCATCTCCAGCGGAATCGCGGGATCGACCGGCGCGAGCGCCTCGCCGTACGCCGCCTGATACTCGGCCACCAGGCGCCCGCCCAGCTCGATCGCGATCGCCTCCTTGTTCGGGAAGAACTGGTACAGCGTGCCCGGTGAGACGCCGGCCTCACGGGCGATGGCGTTGGTGCTCGCGGCCGTGTACCCGGTCGACGTGAACACCGTGGCCGCGGCTTCGAGCAGTTGGGCGATGCGGCGCTCGCCGCGGGACTGGCGTCGGCGCGGCTGCTCCTGGCTGGTGGGCATGCGGTTGTCCCCAGTTTCTCGGACCTGATTGACAAACACGAGTGGTCGCTCGCATTCTTAGAAAACGCGAGCGACGTCTCGTGTTTTCCAGTCTATGGCTTGGCGCGCCCGCCTGTCCGGCTGCGCACAGCACGGACCAGACGGATCAGATGGACCAGATCGAAGGGGACACCGCACCATGACCGAAGTCGACAGGCCCGCCCGAGCGGGACGCTGGACCAGACTGGTGACCGCGCGCCCCCGGCTCTCCCTGCTGGTGGCCCTGCTGATCACCGCCCTCGCGGTCGTCGCGGGCAGCGATGTCGCCGGCCGTCTGGGCAGCGGTGGCTGGGAGGACCCGAACGCCGATTCCACGTATGCGACCAAGGCGTTGCAGCGCGAGTTCCCCGACTCCCAGCCGAACCTGCTGCTGCTGGTCGACGCGGGCGACGCCTCCGTCGACGACCCGGCTGTCGCCGCCGAGGCGAAGCGCCTGGCCGAACGGCTCGACGCCGAGAAGGGTGTCACGGGCGTCGGCTCCTACTGGCGGACCCACGCTCCCGCCCTCCGCGCCGAGGACGGCCGGGAAGCGCTGATAGCGGCCCGCCTGACCGGCGACGAGACCGCGATGAACGCGACGCTGGACCGTATCGCACCCCTGCTGCGCGGCACGCACGGCCCGGTCGAGGTCAGGGTCGGCGGCGGCCTCGCCGTGCGCCACGAGATGGAGACCATCATCCAGGAGGACCTGCTGCGGGCCGAGATCATCGCCCTGCCGGTGACCCTCGTCCTGCTGGTGATGGCCTTCGGCAGCGCGGTCGCCGCCCTGCTGCCGCTCCTCGTGGGCGTGGTCGCCATCCTCGGCACCAACGCGATCCTGCGGGGCCTCACGGAGCTCACCGACGTCTCGATCTTCGCGCTGAACCTCACCACGGCCCTGGGTCTCGGCCTGGCGATCGACTACGCCCTGTTCATCGTGCGCCGCTTCCGGGAGGAACTGGCCACCGGCGCCGATCCCCTGGCCGCCGTGTCCACCACCCTGCGCACCGCAGGCCGCACGGTCCTCTTCTCGGCCCTCACCGTCGCCGTCTCACTGGCCGCGATGATGGTCTTCCCGCAGTACTTCCTGAAGTCCTTCGCCTACGCGGGCATCGCGGTGGTCCTGCTCGCCGCGGCCGCCGCCCTGATCGTGCTCCCGGCGGCCCTGGTGCTGCTGGGAGACCGGGTGAACGCCCTGGACCTGCGCAAACTGTTCAAGCGCCGGGGCGCCGAGGCCGCGCTGACCTCGCCCGCGAAAAAGGAGGGCGCCGCCTGGGACCGGGCGGCAACCCTGGTCATGCGCCGGGCGCCCGTCTTCGCCATCGCCACCACCGCCTTCCTGATCCTCCTGGGCCTGCCCTTCTTCGGCGTGAAGTTCGGCACGGCCGACGACCGCCAGCTCCCCTCGTCCGCCGAGTCCCGTGTCGTCCAGGAGCACATCCGGGACGACTTCCCGGGCACCCCCGGAGGCGGTCTGGAGATCCTCACCGAGGGCACGGCAACCCAGACCCAGTACGCCGCGTACCGGGACCGGATCGCCGCTCTGCCCGACGTGCTCCGGGTGGACGGCCCCGTGACGAACGGCGACGCCGCCTACTTCGCCGTCCAGCCGAAGGGCGACGCGGTCGACGAGGCCGCGCAGACCCTGGTCCACGGCATCCGGGCGACCGACGCCCCGTTCAGGACGTCGGTGACGGGTACGGGCGCGGTCCTGGTCGACACCAAGGCGGCGATAGCCGACGGTCTGCCCTGGGCCCTCACCTTCATCGCCGTGGTCACCCTCGTGCTGGTCTTCCTGCTCACCGGCAGTGTGCTGATCCCGTTCCAGGCGGTCCTGCTCAACGCGCTCAGTCTGACCGCGATGTTCGGCGCGATGGTGTGGGTGTTCCAGGACGGGCACCTCTCCGGCCTGCTCGGCTTCACCAGCTCAGGCACCGTGGAGACGACCCTCCCGGTCCTGATGTTCTGCGTGGCGTTCGGCCTCTCCATGGACTACGGCGTCTTCCTGCTCTCCCGTATCAAGGAGGAGTACGACTACACGGGCGACCACACGGGCGCCGTCCGCTTCGGTCTCCGGCGCACCGGCGGCCTCATCACCGCCGCCGCCGTCATCCTGGCCGTCGTGATGATCGCCATCGGCACCTCACGGGTGACGAACACCAAGATGCTCGGCCTGGGCCTCGCCCTCGCCGTACTGATGGACGCCATGATCGTGCGCGGCCTGCTGGTCCCGGCCGTCATGCGGATCACCGGCCGGGCCACCTGGTGGGCCCCGGCCCCGCTGCGGAGGTTCCATGAACGGTTCGGGCTGAGCGAGGGGGAGTCGGCGCCGCGTCGGGCCTCCGCCCCGGCCGCCGGGACCGTGTCGTCGGACGCCTCGGAGGAGGAAAAGGAGATCACCGTCGACAGGGTGGAGGTCTCCGGCTAGCCAGTGACAAGGCCGACAAGATCCTGAAGTCACAGGGCCGGCCGCGAACCTCACGGCCTCGCGACCGGCTCAGGCCACCGAGCCGATCCGCCCCACCGGTACGGACGACGCCGAGGTGACGTCATGGTGGATCGGCGTGTGCGCCCCGGTCAGCGAAACCCCGCTCCCGCCACGCCGGTTGGCGACGATCTCCGACGCGATGGACAACGCGGTCTCCTCGGGCGTACGGGCCCCGAGGTCAAGGCCGATCGGTGACCTGAGCCGCGCCAGCTCCAGCTCGGTGACGCCGACTTCGCGCAGCCGCTCGTTGCGGTCCAGGTGGGTCCGGCGGGAGCCCATCGCGCCGACGTACGCCACCGGCAGCCGCAGCGCGAGCCGGAGCAGGGGTACGTCGAACTTGGCGTCGTGGGTGAGGACGCACAGGACCGTACGGGCGTCCACGGCCGTTCGTTCCAGGTACCGGTGCGGCCACTCGACGACGATCTCGTCCGCCTCCGGAAAGCGGGCGGGCGTCGTGAAGACGGGGCGGGCGTCGCACACCGTCACGTGGTAGCCGAGGAACTTGCCGATACGGACCAGTGCCGACGCGAAGTCGATCGCGCCGAACACGATCATGCGGGGCGGCGGCACCGACGACTCGACCAGAACCGAGATCGGTGCTCCGCAGCGAGAGCCCCGCTCTCCGATCTCCAGGGTGCCGGTGCGGCCCGCGTCGAGAAAGGCGCGCGCCTCGGCGGCGACCGTGCGGTCCAGCTCGGGGTGGGCGCCGAAGCCGCCCTCGTAGGAGCCGTCCGGACCGTCCCCGCCCACCAGCAGGGCGCGGCCCAGCAGTTCGCCCGGCCCGGAGACGATCCGCGCGACGGCGGCCGCCTCCCCGCGCGCGGCGGCGGCCAGGGCGGAGGCGAACACCGCACGGACCGGCGCCGTCGCCCGTACCGGCGTCACCAGGATGTCGATGACGCCGCCGCAGGTCAGGCCCACGGCGAAGGCGTCGTCGTCGCTGTAGCCGAACCGTTCGAGGACCGACTCGCCGTCCGCCAGGGCCTGTTGGCACAGCTCGTACACCGCGCCCTCCACACAGCCGCCGGAGACCGACCCGATCGCCGTGCCGTCGGCGTCCACCGCGAGGGCGGCACCGGGCTGGCGGGGGCCACTGCCGCTGACGGCCACCACGGTGGCCACGGCGAAGTCACGTCCCTGCTCGACCCACCGGTGCAGTTCTTCGGCGATGTCCAGCATCTCGGTCTCCTTGCCTACGGCCAACGGTCCCCAGTCCTCAATGGGATTGAGTGCGAAACAGAGGAAGAGGATGCCTGTGCGGGCCCGCAATATCTTGTGGGGTTCGTTGTCGGGTGCGGGTCCGGTGGGGCTTCTCGCGCAGTTCCCCGCGCCCCTGAAAGGCTGGGGCTGCGCCCCACGCCTTTCAGGCCCGCAGGGCCGGGGTTTTTAGGGGCGCGGGGAACCGCGCGACCAGCCCCCACCGGACCCGCACCCGACAACGCACCGACCTACCCCGTCCCCGTCAAATGCTCAGGCCGCACCGGCGTCTTCGCCAGCTCCAGGCCCGTCGCGTTCCGGATCGCCGCCAGGACGGCCGGAGTCGAGGACAAGGTCGGCGCCTCCCCGACCCCCCGCAACCCGTACGGAGCGTGATCGTCGGCGAGTTCGAGGACATCGACCGGGATCGTCGGGGTGTCGAGGATGGTCGGGATCAGATAATCCGTGAACGACGGATTGCGCACCTTGGCCGTCTTCGGGTCGACGACGATCTCCTCCATCACCGCGATCCCGAGCCCCTGGGTCGTGCCGCCCTGGATCTGGCCGACGATCGACAGCGGGTTGAGCGCCTTGCCGACATCCTGTGCGCAGGCCAGTTCGATGACCTTCACCAGGCCCAGTTCGGTGTCGACCTCGACGACCGCCCGGTGCGCGGCGAACGAGTACTGGACGTGTCCGAAGCCCTGGCCGGTGCGCAGATCGAAGGGTTCGGTCGGCCGGTGCCGCCACTCCGCCTCGACCTCGACGGACTCGTCCCCCAGCACGTCCACCAGGTCGGCGAGGACCTCTCCGGCGTCCGTGACGACCTTGCCGCCCTCCAGGAGCAGCTCGGCCGTGGCCCAAGCCGGGTGGTAGGAGCCGAACTTGCGGCGCCCCAGCTCCAGCACCTTCTCCCGGACCAGCTCGCAGGAGTTCTTGACGGCGCCACCCGTGACGTACGTCTGCCGGGAGGCCGAGGTCGAACCGGCGGAGCCCACCTGGGTGTCGGCCGGCTGGATCGTCACCTGGGCGACGCCCAGCTCGGTGCGGGCGATCTGGGCGTGGACGGTGACCCCGCCCTGGCCGACCTCGGCCATCGCCGTGTGGACCGTGGCCACCGGCTCGCCGCCGACAACCTCCATGCGGACACGGGCGGTTGAGTAGTCGTCGAAGCCTTCCGAGAAGCCGACGTTCTTGATGCCGACCGCGTAGCCGATGCCCCGGACGACGCCCTCGCCGTGGGTGGTGTTGGACAGGCCGCCCGGCAACTGGCGTACGTCGGCCGCTTCGCCCGCCGTCAGCCACTGCCGCTCCGGCGGCAACGGCATCGCCTTGACGCGGCGCAGGAGTTCGGCGACCGGCGCCGGGGAGTCGACGGCCTGGCCGGTCGGCAGGAGGGTGCCCTGTTCCATGGCGTTGAGGCGGCGGAACTCGACCCGGTCCATGCCCACCGCGTCGGCGAGCTTGTCCATCTGCGCCTCATAGGCGAAGCAGGCCTGGACCGCGCCGAAGCCGCGCATCGCGCCGCAGGGCGGGTTGTTGGTGTAGAGGGCGACGCAGTCGATGTCGACGTCGTCGATGGCATACGGGCCGGCGCCGAGCGAGGCCGCGTTGCCGACGACCGCCGCCGAGGTGGAGGCGTACGCGCCGCCGTCGAGGACGATCCGCGCCTTCAGGTGGGTCAGCTTGCCGTCCTTGGTGGCCCCGTGCTCGTAGGTGAGCTTCGCGGGATGCCGGTGGACGTGACCGAAGAAGGACTCGAACCGGTTGTAAACGATCTTGACTGGCTTTCCGGTGCGCAACGCCAGCAAACAGGCATGGATCTGCATCGACAGGTCCTCGCGCCCGCCGAACGCGCCGCCGACGCCCGACATGGTCATCCGGACCTTGTCCTCGGGCAGGCCGAGGACGGGGGCGATCTGGCGCAGGTCGGAGTGCAGCCACTGGGTGGCGATGTAGAGGTCGACGCCGCCGTCCTCGGCGGGGACCGCGAGGCCCGACTCCGGTCCCAGGAACGCCTGGTCCTGCATGCCGAAGGTGTACTCGCCGGTGACGACGAAGTCGGCGCGCTCCCGGGCAGCTTCCACGTTTCCCCGGACGATCGGCTGGCGGTGGACGATGTTGGGGTGGTCGACGTGGCCGCTGTGGCGATCGGTGCGGTTGTCGTGGATGAGGATCGCGTCCGGGGCCGTGGCGGAGGCCTCGTCGGTGATCACCGGCAGGTCGCGGTACTCGACCTTGATCTTGGCGGCGGCACGGCGGGCGGTCTCCGGGTGGTCGGCGGCGACGATGGCCACGGGTTCACCGTGGTGGCGGACCCTGCCGTGGGCGAGGACCGGGGTGTCCTGGATCTCCAGGCCGTAGTTCCGTACGTCGGTCGGCAGGTCGTCGTACGTCATCACGGCGTACACACCGGGCAGCGCGAGGGCCTCGGCGGTGTCGATGGAGACGATCTCGGCGTGGGCGGTCGTGGAGCGCAGGATCTGGCCCCAGAGCATGTCCTCGTGCCACATGTCCGACGAGTACGCGAACTCGCCGGTGACCTTGAGGGTGCCGTCGGGGCGGAGCGTGGACTCGCCGATGCCGCCCTTGGTCTTCGAGCCCTGGGTGACCTTGGTGGGGGTCCCGAGGGGAGCACTTCTGCCGGGCATGTCAGACCGCCTCTCCCTGTCGGGCCGCCGCCAGCCGGACCGCGTCCATGATCTTCTCGTAGCCCGTGCAGCGGCACAGGTTGCCCGACAGCGCCTCGCGGATGTCCGCGTCGGTCGGGTTGGGGTTGCGCTCCAGCATGTCGTCGGCGGCGACCAGCAGACCGGGCGTGCAGAAACCGCACTGGACGGCGCCCGCGTCGATGAACGCCTGCTGGATGGGGGCCAGTTCGGTGCCCTCGCCGGTGTGGGAGTCGGCGGCGCCCGGGGGCTGCCGGCGCTGGGCCGCGTCAAGTGACGTACCGCAGGAGCCTGTTCCGCAACCGCCCTGCTCCGTGCGCCGCTTGGCGTGGTCGGCGAGCCCTTCGACGGTGACGACCTCGCGCCCTTCCACCTGTCCCGCCGCGACGAGACACGAGCACACCGGGACGCCGTCGAGGCGGACGGTGCAGGACCCGCACTCGCCCTGTTCGCAGGCGTTCTTGGAGCCCGGCAGGCCGAGCCGCTCGCGCAGGACGTACAGCAGGGACTCGCCCTCCCACACGTCGTCGGCTTCCTGCGGACGTCCGTTGACCGTGAAATTGACGCGCATTACGCGACTCCCTCCGTGCGAGTGGCGGTGCCGCGGTACGACTCCCAGGTCCACGTCAGCGTGCGGCGGGCCATCACGCCGACCGCGTGGCGGCGGTAGCTCGCGGTGCCCCGGACGTCGTCGATGGGGTTGCAGGCGCCCGCGCACAGATCGGCGAACTGCTTGGCGACCGACGGTGTGATGATCTTCCCGTTGTCCCAGAAGCCGCCCTCTTCGAGCGCCGCGTTCAGGAATTCCTCGGCGGCCTTGGCCCGGACGGGTGTGGGCGCCGCCGAGCCGATACCCGTACGGACGGTCCGGGACTCCGGGTGCAGCGCGAGGCCGAAGGCGCAGACCGCGATGACCATGGCGTTGCGGGTGCCGACCTTGGAGTACTGCTGGGGGCCGTCCGCCCTGTCGATGTGGACGGCGCGGATCAGCTCGTCGGGCGCGAGCGCGTTGCGCTTCACGCCGGTGTAGAAATCGTCGATGGGGATCAGCCGGGTGCCCCGTACGGACTCGGCCTCGACCTGCGCGCCCGCGGCCAGGAGCGCCGGGTGGGCGTCGCCGGCCGGGGAGGCGGTGCCCAGGTTGCCGCCGACGCCGCCCCGGTTGCGGATCTGCGGGGAGGCGACCGTGTGGGAGGCGAGGGCCAGGCCCGGCAGCTCACCGCGCAGATCCTCCATGATCCGGGTGTAGGGCACGGACGCGCCGAGCCGCACGCTCCGCTCGCCCGTCTCCCACTCGTACAGATCTCCGATACGGGTCAGGTCGAGCAGGTACTCGGGCCGGCGGTGGTCGAAGTTGATCTCCACCATCACGTCGGTGCCGCCCGCGATCGGCACAGCGGTGGGGTGCTCGGCCTTCGCGGCGAGCGCCTCCTCCCAGCTGGCGGGGCGAAGGAAGTCCATGACCGGCTCTTTCCTCTTCGACTCGTGAGTGGCGCCAGTGGCTCGTTCATGCGCTGTTCACAGGGGATGTGACCAGTACACCGCGCTGAGCTCCGCCGGAGTCAGTCACGGAAACCATGAAGGAGTTGGCTGGCCAGGAGGATCGTCTTGTAGATTCGTATGAACAGGGGGACATCGGTAACCTCTCCGATTTTCCCCGGAAACAGTGATCGCCGCGCAGGCGGAAAAGCGCGGCTCGCAAACAGGCGAACAGAACGGCGGCGACGAGAATGCGGCTGCGCGCACTGCTGGACACGGACGCGCTGGGCCTCACGCTGCTCGGCGGCGAGGACGAGCTGGACCGCACCGTACGCGGGGTGATGACCACCGACCTCAAGGACCCGAGCCGTTACCTCTCGGGCGGCGAGCTGGTGCTCACGGGACTGGCCTGGCGCCGGGACCCGGGCGACTCCGAGGCGTTCGTACGGCTCCTGGCGGGGGCCGGGGTCGCGGCCCTGGCCGGTGGCGAGGCCGAGCTGGGGATCATCCCCGACGACCTGGTCGCGGCCTGTGCCCGGCACCGGCTGCCACTGTTCGCGGTGCACGAGTCGGTGGCGTTCGCGACGATCACCGAATACGTCGTACGGCAGGTGTCCGGTGAGCGGGCCGGGGATCTGGCGGCGGTCGTGGACCGGCACCGGCGGATGATGACCTCGGGTCCGGCGGGCGGCGGCCCCGATGTGGTCCTTGACCTGCTCGGCACGGATCTCGACCTGGGCGCCTGGGTGCTGTCCCCCGCCGGACGGCTCATCGCGGGTTCGAAGGTGTCCGGCCCCGCTCCGGCCCCCGAGGTGTGCGCGGCGCTGGCGGCGGAGCATCTGCGGGCGGCCCGCACCGGCAGACGCGGACCCCACCGGGTGGCGGTGGGCGGCACGACGTACTCCCTCTTCCCCATCCGCGGCGACGGCCGCACCCCCGCGTCGGGCGGCTCACGGGACGTACGCGAGACCCTGCTGTCCGAGTGGCTGCTCGCCGTCGAGGCGGACGCCGGGGACTGGCCGGCCGAGCGGCTCGATCTGCTCCAGGGTGTCACCCAGTTGATCGCCGTCGAACGCGACCGGCGCGACGCGGAGCGCGTGGTGCGGCGCCGGCTCGCCCAGGAGATCCTGGAGCTGGTGCAGACGGGTGCCGCGCCCGTCGAGATCGCGGCCCGGCTGCGGCTCGCCGCACCGGTCCTGCTGCCCGGCCTCGGCGCGGCCCCGCACTGGCAGGTCGTGGTGGCGTGCGTGGACTGGGCGGGCGGCGAGGTGGCGGGCGGTCCGGTGGCCCAGGCGCTGCTGGAGGAGATCCTCGTCGACCCGCTGCTGACGGGCCCGGAGCACTCCGACCGGATCGCCGTGGCCCATATGGGGGACGAGGCGGTCGCTCTCGTACCGCTGCCCGCGGTGTCCTCGGAGCACGACGGTTCGGAGGCGGGCATCCTGGCCGAGGAACTGCTCACCGCCGTACGGGACCCGCTGTCGGCGGGTCTGGACGACGACGGGCGGCTCACGATCGGCGTCAGCGCGGCCGTGCACTCGGCGGATGGGCTGCGCGGCGCGCTGGAGGAGGCGCGGCACGCCCGCCGGGTGGCCGGGGCGCGCCCCGGCCGGGTGTGCGCGGCGGGCCACCAGGAACTGGCCTCCCATGTGCTGCTCCTTCCGTTCGTCCCGGACGACGTCCGCCGCGCCTTCACGGCCCGGCTCCTCGACCCCCTGCGGGACTACGACCGGCGCCACCGGGCCGAGCTGATCCCGACGCTGGAGGCGTTCCTGGAGTCCGACGGTTCGTGGACGCGGTGCGCCGCGCGGCTGCATCTGCACGTCAACACGCTGCGGTACCGGGTGGGGCGGATCGAGCAGTTGACGGGCCGTGATCTGTCGCGCCTGGAGGACAAGCTGGACTTCTTCCTGGCGTTGCGGATGGGCTGAGCCCTGGGCCCCGAGTCCTTGGCCCCGGCGGGGGGCGGGCGAAGGCGTGCGG
>NZ_LIQQ01000037.1 GCF_001418565.1 Streptomyces graminilatus
GTGGCTGGTCGCGCAGTTCCCCGCGCCCCTTTGGGGGGCGGGGGCCGTGGGCACCTTCACGTCGTATGTGGCTGGTCGCGCCCCGTGGCGGAGCCGCAAATGTCACAGCCCCGCGCCCCTTCAGGGCGCTCCACCTCGGGCCCGATTCACATGCTCAGCCTGTCGCGTCCGCCAATACCAGGTCGTGCAGGCGCTCTGGTGGGCCCGGGCGGGCGTAGTACCAGCCCTGGGCCGTGTCGCAGCCGAGTATGCGGAGCTGTTCGGCCTGGGCGCCCGTTTCCACGCCCTCGACCGTGACCGTGAGGTTCAGGCTGTGGGCGAGGGAGACGATCCCCTCGACGATCTTGAGGTCGACGGGGTCCGCCGGGAACTGCTGCATCCCCTGGGTGAAGGAGCGGTCGAGCTTGAGGATGCTCACCGGGAGACGGCGCAGGTTAGCGAGGTTCGAGTAGCCGGTGCCGAAGTCGTCCAGGGCGATGTCGACGCCCATCTCGGCGAGGCGGCGCAGGGGCTTGAGGAGGTCGTCGTCGGCGCCGATCAACGCCGACTCCGTCACCTCCAGGCACAGCGCCTCCGGTTCCAGCCCGGCGCGTTCCAGGATGTCGACCGTGTCCTGCACCAGACCGGGATGGGTGAGCTGGCACGGGGACAGGTTGACGTTCATGCGCAGCGGACCCCCGGCCGGGTGTCCCCCGTACTGTTCCCGCCAGGCACGGGCCTGGCGCACCGACTCCTCCAGGACCCAGCGGCCGAGCGGGACGATCAGGCCGGTGTGCTCGGCGAGCGGGATGAAGCGGTCCGGGCCGAGGACACCGTGCTGCGGATGCAGCCACCGCACCAGGGCCTCGGCGCCCCGGACGCTGCCGTCGCCGAGGTGGACCAGCGGCTGGTACTCGATGAAGAACTCGCCGCGGTCCAGGGCGGCCGGCAGCGCCGTGGTGAGCCCGTGGCGGGTGATCGCCCTCAAGTCCGCCTCGGGGTCGGCGAGTTCGAAGCGGTTGCCGCCCGCCGACTTGGCCCGGTACATGGTGATGTCGGCGCTGCGCAGCACTTCCGCCGGGCCGCGCTCTCCCGCCGGGCCCTCGACGATGCCGATGCTGCCGCGCACGGTCAGCTCACGGCCGTCGACGCTGACCGGGGCGACCATCGCGTTCATGATGCGTGAGGCGAGTTCGTCGACCTCGCGTTCGGTGTCGGGGCCGGTGGTCAGCGCCACGAACTCGTCGCCGCCGAGCCGCGCCACCATCTCGCCCGGGGCGGTAGCGCAGGACTGGAGCCGGTCGGCGACCTCGACGAGCAGCCGGTCGCCGGCCGCGTGGCCGAGGCTGTCGTTGATGGTCTTGAAACCGTCGAGGTCGAGATAGCACAGGCCGAAGCGCTGGCCCTCGCCCGCCGACACCGCCTTCTCCAGGCGCTCGAAGAACAGGGTGCGGTTGGGCAGCCCGGTGAGCGCGTCGTGCGTGGCCTCGTACCGCAGCCGGAGGTTGAGGAGCCGGCGCTCTGTGGTGTCCTCCATCAGCGCCAGTTGGTACTGCGCGCGGCCGTCGGCGTCGCGCAGCAGGGAGACCGTGAGGTTGGTCCACAGGACCGTTCCGTCGGGGCGGTAGAACGCCTTCTCGACGTGGTAGTGCTCGCGCTCGCCGCGGACGAGTTCCTCGTAGAGCCGCCAGACCTGCGGGGCGTCGTCCGGGTGCGTCCAGTCCGTGACCCTGCGGCCCCGTACGGTCTGCTCCGAGCCGCCGAACATGCGTTGCAGCGCGCCGTTGATCTGGAGGATGTTCCCGTCGAGGTCGGCGATGCCGATCCCTATGGCCGCGCCCTCGAAGACCGCCCGGAAGCGGGCCTCGCTGTCGTGCAGTGCCTCGGCGACCGCGCTGCGCGCGCTCTGCGCGGCCCACGCGATCGCCTCCTGCTCGGCGAGTGTCCGGTCGCGCAGCGCGGCGGCGTATCCCGCCGCCATGGCGTGCTGGAGCCGCGCCGAACGGGCGCGCAGGTCCTCCTGCGGCCCGTCCTGGCCGCAGTACAGCACCAGATAGGCGTCCACGCAGTCGAGCGAGCGGCTGAGCGACTCGGGGTCCGTGCAGTGCGCCGAGACCAGAGCGGCGCCGACCGCCCGGCCCACCTCGGCGTCGAACGTTCTCGCAAGCAGTGCCTCGCTCAACCGCCCGGCGAGCGGCAGGAGTTGCTCCTCGAACTCCACCCGGGTGAGCGACGTGGCCGTCACCTGGTGGACCGCCCGGCTCCAGATGGTCGCGAACCTGCGGAGTCTGTCCTGAGGGCCGCCCGGCTCCGCGGTCACGCCGTACGCCCCACGCCGGCGAAACCGGAGAAGGCGTACGCGTCCTCGTCCTCCGGTGCTGTCTCCGGCCGCCACCGCGGCATGGGCACCAGTCCCGGTTCCACCATGTCGTACCCCTCGAAGAACCGCGCGATCTCGTCGCGCGAGCGCATGACCAGCGGATTGCGAATGCCCTTGTATACGTCGACCGCGCCCTCGGCCCGCTCCTGCGGCAACGGGATTCCCTCGTACGAGGCATGCGTCAGGACGAGCAGGCTGCCGGGCGCGAGCGAGTCGCGCAGCTCGGCGACCGCCGCGTACGGGTCGTCCATGTCTTCCACGAAGTGCAGTATGGCAACGAGAAGCAGGGCCACTGGCCGGTTCTGGTCGATCAGACCCCGTAATCGGGGGCTGTCCAGGATCTCCCGGGGCTTGCGCAGATCGGCGGCGAGGACGCCCGCGCGCTCGTCACCGGCCAGGACCGCCTGACTGTGTGCGACGGCAACCGGGTCGTGGTCGACGTACATCACCCGCGCCTCGGGGCTGACGGCCCGCGCCACTTCGTGGACGCTGCCGAAGGTGGGAATGCCGGAGCCGATGTCGAGGAACTGCGTGATGCCCTCGGCGGCGGCGAAGCGGACGGCCCGGCGCATGAACGCGCGGTTCGCCTGCATGATCTTCGGAAGTCCCGGCATGAACTCCATGGCCCTGCGGGCCGCGGCCCGGTCGACCTCGAAGTTGTGCGAACCGCCCAGGTAGAAGTCGTACATCCGGGAAACGCTCGGCACCGAGATGTCGATGCCCCGGGGGACCCAGGCAGGACGCTCCATCTATCTCTCTCCCAGGAGTTGGCAGTCGTTGGCGCTCCAGTGTTCGAGCTGAGGTTACTGATCGCCTGCCAAAGGGGCGAGCCTAAACGGAAATTGACCATCCGTTCCCGGTCACTGCCCGCGGCACGTGCCGGAATTGACGGACGCGAAGTCCGCTACGAAAAGTAGCCGGAACATTCCAAAGAGCACTCAAGGGTTACGAAGCAGTCGCCGCCGACTCCCGGTCGGAATACGGCGGGTCGGGGACCATTCACCGGCAAATCGCCCTGTCCGCCGACGAGTTCCGGACATACCGAAGCGGCCTGCTCCCGCCGGCTCGCACGGACTGTGCGATACGGAGGGAGCAGGCCCGGAGAAGTCGGTTGCCCCTGCTGCCGGTTGGCAGCCACTGGCTCAGGTGTTACTGGTTCGGCGCGCCGACCAGCTTGCCGTCGGGGGCCACGGCGTACCAGGTGCCGCCGACGCCCTGGCCGTTGGTGTCGCCGGGCTTCTTGTCGTTGATGAAGGTGTAGATGGGCGAGCAGTTGAGGGTCTGCTGCTGGGCACCGTTGTCGGGCCGGGTGAAGTCCATGTAGCCCTTCTTCTTGATGCCCTTGGTGTCCTCGAAGGGGACCGGCGAGACGACCGGCCACTTGTCCAGGCAGGCGCCGACACAGGCGGAGACCGGCTTCGGCCACGCCTTGTCCTTCAGGAAGCGGTAGACCGTCATGCCGTTCTTGTCGACGACGATCTCACCGAGCTTGGGGTCGTTGCGGGTGGACAGCCCGGCCTGCTCGGCCTGCTGGACGCCGCCGCCCTGCGCGGACAGGGTGGCCTTCTTGCCGTCGGGAGCGAGGCCGAACCACTTGCCCTTCACACCCTGGCCCTTGATGTCGCCGGGCGCGGTGTCCTTGGCGAAGTAGTAGGCGGCCCAGCCGCCGACGGTGAGCTGCTTGGAGCCGTCGGAACGGGTCACCTCACCGAGCAGCGAGGGGTCGATACCGGCGCCGGCCGTGACGTCGTCGGCCGGGACCGGCGGCCACGCCTTGGCGCAGTCGCCGTCGCAGTTGGACTTCGGCGGTTCGGCCGTGTCCGCGTCGAAGCGGTAGAGCGTACGGCCGCTGTTGCTGGCCAGCACCTTGCCGATCTCGGCGTTGGTGACCACGTTCAGCTGGCCCGCGGCGTTGGAGTTGCCCGCGGCGGCCTGCTGCCCGTCGGCCTGGGTGCCGGTGTCGGTACCCGTGTCCGTACCGGCCGCGGCGCCCGCGCCCGCCGTGCCCGCGCCCGCCGTGCCCGCGCCCGCCGTGCCCGCGCCGGCCACGGATCCGTATCCACCGGCGGCCGGTGCCGCCGCGCCGACGTTCTGGCTGCTGGTGTCGGCCGCCTTGTCCTGACCGCACGCCGTCGTCAGCGCCAGCACGGCCGCAGCTGACGCTACGAGTGAGGCGCTCCGCCAGGAGGTCTTCATTACGTACTCCCCGTAATCATTGGGTATTGCGGCGCCCTGCTGGCCCGCCGCACGGTCCTAGGTACGGGCGGGGACCGTCACTGTGTTCAACCACCGCGCAAAATTCTTTCCGGCCCCTGTGGCCACACCCGCCCCAACCGGCGTGCCTCGCACACGAAGACGACCTGCGGCCACACCTGGAACACGTGATCCAAACCGCCGTACGACATAAGTCACTCGTTTGGGGCAATCACCTCGCGCTCCCGCGCGCGCGGGAGCGCNNGGAGGCGGCACCTCGGTGACGGTCACCGGGAACGGCGCCACGGTCACGGTCGGCACCGGTGTCCCGGTCGCCGCCGAAGACGGCTGGTCGGTCGGCACGGGCAACGGCGGAGCCGTCGTCACCGGCAACGGTACGTCGGTCGTCGTCGGCACCCACACCTGGTGCCCGACCCCGACACCGTCCCCGCCCTGTCCGACACCGACACCGACGCCCACTCCGACACCCACGCCTACGCCCACGCCTACGCCGACGCCCACGCCGGAACCGCCGCCGCCGCCGAAACCGAGGCCCACACCGACCCCGAGGCCCACTCCCCCGCACAAGCCGACGCCGGCACCGCCGCCGAAGCCCCCGGCCGC
>NZ_LIQQ01000370.1 GCF_001418565.1 Streptomyces graminilatus
CTGGTCGCGCCCACGCGGCGGAGCCGCATATCGATACCGCCCCGCGCCCCTGTCGGGGGCGCGGGGCGGTATCGACAGCGTTGGCCTCAGACGGCGGTCGCCGTCAGGCGCTCGTCGAGTACGAAGCCGGGGTCGACCTGGGCCGCCAGGTCCACGCCGGTGCGGGCGTTGGCCCAGGAATGGGCGTTCTTCAGATGGAAGTGGACCATCTGATGTGTGTAACGCTCCCAGTCGCGGTGCTCGTACATGGCGTCGACGGCCGTGTGCAGCCGGCGCAGGGAACGACGGTTGGCGTCCTCCAGGAGCTCGAACCGGGAGGACCGGCCCTTCTCCAGGGCGCGCACCCAGTCTGAGTGCCCGACCGTCTCGAGGAGGTCGGCCCCGACCTCGGCGCGGAGGAAGTCGAGGTCGTCCTGACCCTGCACCTTGTTGCCGATGACCTTGAGGGCGACCCCGAAGTCCTGGGCGTACTCCTTGTACTGGCGATAGACGGACACTCCCTTCCGGGTCGGTTCGGCCACCAGGAACGTGATGTCGAAGCGGGTGAACAGGCCGGACGCGAAGGAGTCGGAGCCCGCGGTCATGTCGACGACGACATACTCGCTCGGGCCGTCGACGAGATGGTTCAGGCACAGCTCCACCGCGCCCGTCTTGGAGTGGTAGCAGGCCACTCCGAGATCGGCTTCGGTGAACGGGCCGGTGACCATCAAACGGACGGCGCCGCCATCGAGTTCCACCGGCCGCGCGCAGGCGTCGTACACCGGGTTGGTCTCCTGGATCCGCAGCAGCCGCGAGCCCTCGCCGGGCGGTGTCGTCTTGATCATCGCGTCGGCGCAGGCGATGCGCGGGTTCGTGCCGCGGAGGTAGTCCTTGATCAGCTCCATCCGCTCGCCCATCGCGGGCATCGCGGCGGCTTCGGCGTCGTGGAGGCCGAGTGCGGCGCCCAGGTGCTGGTTGATGTCGGCGTCGATGGCGAGGACCGGCGCCCCGGACGCGGCGAGGTGGCGGACGAAGAGGGAGGACAGCGTGGTCTTGCCGCTGCCGCCCTTCCCGACGAAAGCAATTTTCATGTTCACTAACGGTAGTGGAGTGACTGCCTGGAGTGTCCAGGGGGCGTGAAGAAGTCCACTCATTCGTGGGTTGGCTCCCCGGAGTGCGTAGGGTCGTACTCATGAGTACGACAGGCGCGACCGCCGATCCGCTCGCGGCCCTGGGAGCACTGCCCGGGGTGGCCGAATCCGTCGAGTCCGTGCGCAAGGCCGTGGACCGGGTCTACGGGCATCGCATCATGCGGCGGCGCAGCAATGAGATCACCGGCGAGGCCGGACTGCGCGGCGCGCGCGGCTCCGCGGCCCTCTCCGGAGCCGACTGGGCCCTCGAAGAGGTGCGCCGGCGCACCGACTTCAGTGGTGACGACGAGGCCCGGGTCGTCGGTGCGGCACTCCGGCTGACCGCGGAGGCGGGCCAACTCCTTTCCGTCTGGCGCCAGTCGCCGCTGCGCGTGCTGGCCCGGCTGCATCTGGTGGCCGCCGCGGGTTCGGGCGGCGAGGTGGGACGCCCGCGGCAGGACGGCGAGCCGGTCGACGAACCGCTGGTCGAACTGCCGCTGCCCGGCGCGGCCGAGGTTTCCGCGCGGCTGGAGGGGCTCGCGGAGCTGATCATCGCCGGAGGCTCGGCCCCGGCCCTGGTCACGGCCGCCGTCGTGCACGGCGAACTCCTCGCGCTGCGCCCCTTCGGATCCCACAACGGCCTTGTCGCGCGCGCGGCGGAGCGGATCGTGCTCGTCGGCAGCGGCCTCGACCCGAAGTCCGTGTGCCCGGCCGAGGTCGGCCACGCCGAACCGGGGCGCGCGGCCTATCTGGCGGCACTCGACGGCTATGTCTCCGGCACTCCGGAGGGCATGGCGGAGTGGATCGCCCACTGCGGCCGGGCCGTCGTGCTCGGGGCGCGCGAGTCGACGGCGGTGTGCGAGGCGCTCCAGCGCGGGGCGGCGTAGGAAAAGGCGGTCGGCGCGGCGCGGGGAAAGCGAAAAGGCCCTCCGCGCGGAGGGCCTTCAAAGGGTTGTCATGGCGCGGTAACGGGTTGCGGCGGTACGAGGATTCGTACCGCCGCCAGCATGTCCATCCGGGTTACCAAGCGTCCTCGGAATATTGCCCATCAGGTCGGGATCTCTGCCCGTGGCCTGGTGCGGCTGGCCCGTAATCGACGGGTCGACGTCGCGTGGGTGCCCGGTGTTCATGCTAGGTCCGTGGGGCCAAATGCGTTATTTAAGGTGATCCTTTCGGATGTCCTTGGTCTCGCGGGCCGTTGAGTCCTTTCTACTCCTGGACCCGGGCAAGCGGAACCCCTGACTGCACTTCTTTACTTTTGTCCTCAAACGGGAATGAATCGGGCGCCGGTGTGCCGGATGTCAATGGGTGGGGCAGGTGAGGCGCCTCAGGCGACCGTCGGACGGCGCCTGCTCGCGTACCAGACGAGACCCGCGGTGGCCGCCGCGGCGCCTATCGCGGCGGCGGCGACCAGCGCCGGACGCGGCGGTACGGAGAGCGCGGGCAGGCGCTGCTTCAGCCGTACCGGGCGGTGGAAGTCCAGGATCGTCCACCCGCGCGCGACCGCTTCCCGGCGCAGCGCGCGGTCCGGGTTCACGGCGTGCGGATGGCCGACGGACGACAGCATGGGGACGTCGGTGATGCTGTCGCTGTACGCGTAGCAGCGCGCGAGGTCGTATCCCTCGGACGCGGCCAGTTCCTTGATCGCCTCGGCCTTGGTGGGTCCGTACGCGTAGTACTCCACCTCGCCCGTGAAGCAGCCGTCGTCGCCGACGACCATGCGCGTGGCCACCACCCGGTCCGCGCCGAGCAGTTCGCCGATCGGCTCGACCACCTCCGCGCCCGATGTGGACACGATGACCACGTCGCGGCCGGCGGTGTGGTGCTCCTCGATGAGGGAGGCCGCCTCGTCGTAGATGATCGGGTCGATCAGGTCGTGCAGCGTCTCGGCGACGATCTCCTTGACCTGCTGGACGTTCCAGCCGCGGCACAGCGCGGACAGATACTCGCGCATGCGCTCCATCTGGTCGTGATCCGCGCCGCCCGCCAGGAAGACGAACTGGGCATAGGCGGTACGCAAGACGGCCCTGCGGTTGATCAGACCGCCTTGGTAGAACGACTTGCTGAACGTGAGCGTGCTCGACTTCGCAATGACCGTCTTGTCCAGGTCGAAGAAGGCGGCTGTGCGGGGCAAGGAGTGGTTTTCCACGAGGGTGAGCATAGGCGCCCACCATTCGGCGTAAGACATGGCGTGCGGGTTTGCCTGAGAGGGCCCTCGGGTACACCATGGAAGTCACGGATCGTTCGCGACCGTGCTAACCCGGTCCGGCTCCTCCCCCCCCGAGTCGAACCGTGGGGACGACCCCCGCTCTCCCCCCCGGCGGGGGTCGTCGCATGTCCGGGTGGGTTTTCCTTCTTCACCAGCACACTCTTCGCGGCCGTGGTGCCGTCCGAGGCGGCTCCGGCCGCCTCTTTCGCATGCCCGCACACCCTCGCCGCGCGTCACTGTGGGTAACTGAGGCGCTGCTCTGTGGAAAGTCGCACAGCGGTCACCTGTTTGGGTGAGAGCGATATTCACAACCAACGAGTTGTCCACAGATTTCGACCAAGATCCACATCATTTCCGGGTTCCCCGCACCGTGATTCCAGCGCGTCCCGCCGACGGCCAGTTCATGGCCGGTTCGGTTTGCCGGACGCGATTGGCCGGTTTCTACCGGCAGTGCATAAAGCGAAGGGGGCCGGAAATCATGGCGGGAGCCATCACACACGACAACGATCTGCCCGCGGCCGAGGGACGGCAGAGCGGACCGCTGATCGTCACCGAGGACGCCGATCTGCTGGACGACCTGCTGCGCCTGTGCGCGGCGGCCGGTGCCACACCCGAAGTGCACCACGGCGTGCCCGAGCGAGGCGGCGGCTGGGAGGCGGCACCACTCGTCCTGGTCGGCGACGACGCCGTCCGGCGGGTACGCGGGGCCGCGCGCCGACGGGGAGTGGTGCTCGTCGGCCGGGACCAGGACGACTCCGGGGTCTGGCGGCGGGCCGTCGAGATCGGCGCCGACCACGTCCTGATGCTGCCGGACGGCGAGCAGTGGCTCGTCGACCGGATCGCCGACGTCGCCGAGGGCGTCGGCAGGCCCGCGCTCACCGTCGGCGTCATCGGCGGCCGGGGCGGGGCGGGAGCGTCCACGCTGGCCTGCGCGCTCGCCGTCACCTCCGCGCGGGAGGGGCTGCGCACGCTGCTCGTGGACGCGGATCCACTGGGCGGCGGACTCGACGTACTGCTCGGCGGTGAGACCGCCGACGGGCTGCGCTGGCCGGCCTTCGCCGCCTCGCGGGGCCGGGTCGGCGGCGGCGCCCTGGAGGAGTCGCTGCCGAAACTGCACTCCTTGAGGGTGCTGAGCTGGGACCGCGGGGACTGCGTGGCCGTCCCGCCGCAGGCAGTACGCGCGGTGCTCGCCGCGGCCAGACGGCGGGGCGGCGCGGTCGTCGTCGACCTGCCGCGGCGCATCGACGACGGTGTCGCGGAAGTCCTCGCCCAACTGGACGTCGGGATCCTGGTGGTCCCCGGCGAACTGCGCGCCGTCGCGGCGGCCGGCCGGGTCGCGTCCGCAGTCGGCATGGTCCTGCGCGACCTGCGCGTGGCGGTACGCGGGCCGTACACGCCGGGGCTGGACGACCACGAGGTGGCCCGGCTGCTCAACCTGCCCCTGGCGGGCGAGGTCCCCGTCGAAGCCGCCCTGGCCCGCCCGCACGAGGGCAAGGCGCCGCCGGGAGCGGCCGCACGCGGACCATTGGCCCGGTTCTGCACGGTGTTCTGGGAGCGGGCGCTGGCCGAGGCGGGCAGCGTATGAACGGGGTGCGCTGGGACGAGGGACCCGGGGCGCCCGCAGGGCTGCTGGACGGCGTACGGCAGTGGCTGGCCGAGAGCGGGGCGGAGGCGACACCCGCGCGCGTGGCGCAGGCCCTGCGGGAGCAGGGGCGGGTGCTCGGGGACGCCGAGGTGCTGGGCGCCGCCGAGCGGTTGAGGTCGGAGCTGGTCGGCACCGGCCCGCTGGAACCGCTGCTCGCCGATCCGTCGGTCACCGACGTGCTGGTGGCGGCCCCGGACCGGGTGTGGGTGGACCGGGGCGGCGGACTGGAACTGGCCGCCGTCTCCTTCCCGGACGCGGGCGCCGTACGACGGCTCGCGCAGCGGCTCGCCGCGGTGGCCGGACGACGGCTGGACGACGCCCGGCCGTGGGTCGACGCCAGGCTGCCCGACGGGACCCGGCTGCACGCGGTACTGCCCCCGGTGGCCGTCGGCTGCACCTGCCTGTCGTTGCGGGTGGTACGGCCGCGCGCGTTCACCCTGGGCGAGTTGATGGCCGCGGGGATGCTGCCGCCGGGCGGTGACCGGGTACTGCGGGCGCTGCTCGACGCACGGCTGTCCTTCCTGATCAGCGGTGGCACGGGAAGCGGCAAGACGACCCTGCTCAGCGCGTTGCTCGGGCTGGTCGGCCCCGGTGAGCGGATCGTGCTCGCCGAGGACTCGGCGGAGCTGCGGCCGGACCATCCGCACGTCGTACGGCTGGAGACCAGACCGGCCAACCAGGAGGGCGCGGGCCTGGTGACGCTCCAGGACCTGGTGCGGCAGGCGCTGCGGATGCGCCCGGACCGGCTGGTCGTCGGGGAGGTCCGGGGCGCCGAGGCGATCGACCTGCTGGCCGCCCTCAACACGGGTCACGAAGGGGGCTGCGGGACGGTCCATGCCAACGCGGCGGCGGACGTCCCGGCGCGACTGGAAGCGCTGGGTACGGCCGCGGGGCTCGACCGGGCCGCGCTGCACAGCCAGTTGGCGGCAGCGCTGTCGGTGGTCCTGCATCTCGTCCGTGACCGGTCCGGGCGGCGCCGGATCGCCGAGGTGCACGTACTGGAGCGGGACCCCTCGGGGCTGGTGGTGACGGTGCCGGCGCTGCGGTGGGGCGAGGAGGCGTTCGCGTACGAGCGGGGGTGGGAGCGGCTGAGGGGGCTGCTCCATGCAGGCGGCACAGGCGGCACAGGCCGTGCGGGCAGCACAGGCGGCATAGGCGGTGCGGGCGGTGCGGGCAGCAAAGGCGGCGACAAGCGGCAGGGGAGTGAAGGCGCGTGACAGGGACCGGAGAACTGGCTGTGGCTGTGGCCGGTATCTGCGCCGGGGCGGTCTGCTGGCTGCTGAGCGGGCGGTATCCCGGGGCACGGCGGGCGGAGTTGCTGCTCGCCGGGGGCGGGGCCGTGGGAACCGGGCCGCCTCCCTGGGAGCGGGCGGCCGGTGAACTGAGGCGGCTGCGCGCGCGGTTGCGGGCCGAATGGTGGTCGGTGGCCGTCGGGCTGGTGGTGGCACTGCTGGGTGCCTCCGTCGTACCGGCGCTGATCGGCGCGGCCGGGGTGCCGCTGCTGCGCCGGGTCAGGCTGGCCGGTGAGGTGCGGCGGGCGCGGGAACGGCGGGGTGACGAGGTGATCGCGCTGTGCGGGGCGCTGGCCGGTGAGGTGCGCGCCGGGCGGCAGCCGGGGGAGGCCCTGCTGCGGGCGGCACGCGACTCCGGCGGCCTCGGTGCGGCACAGGCGTCGGTGCTGGCGGCGGCCCGGTTCGGCGGGGATGTCCCCGGGGCGCTCACCTCGGCGGCCCGGCAACCGGGCACGGAAGGGCTGTTGGGCCTCGCCGCGTGCTGGCGGGTGGCCGTGGACCAGGGCGCCGGACTCGCCGCCGGACTGGACCGGCTCGAAGGGGCCCTGCGTGCCGACCGGGACCAGCGCGCCGATCTGCGCGCCCAGTTGGCGGGCGCCAGGTCGACGGCGGTGATGCTCGCCGGCCTGCCTGTGCTGGGCCTGGTGCTGGGCACGGCACTGGGCGCCGACCCCCTGCACGTGCTGCTGCACACCGGCGCCGGCCTTGGCTGCCTGCTGGTCGGCGGGGTGCTGGAGGGCGTGGGCCTGTGGTGGGCGCTGCGGATCGTACGGGGAGCGGAGACGGCATGAGGGCCGGGGGAGTGGTTGACGGGCGTGCCGGGCGCTGTCCCGGTACGGCTGGCGGGCGTGGCCGGAGAGGGGAGTCGACGTGAGCGCGGAGGTTTTCCACAGGCTGGGGGCGGCGCTGGGGGTCGCGCTGGCCCTGGGGTGGCTGCTGCGGTGGATCGAGACGGTACGCCGTGAACGAAGGGTGCGCCGCAGGCTGGCCCGGCTGCTCGCGCCGGCGGCGGAGCGGGAACGTGGCCCGGCGGGGCGGTGGTTCGGGGCGCGGGGTGCCGTGCGGCGGTGGCTGCCCGTGGCGGGTGCGGTGAGCGGCGGCTGGGTGCTGGTCGGCGGCGTGGCCGGGGTGGTGGTGGGGCTGGTCGCCGGGGTCGGGCTGTGGCGGTGGCGAC
>NZ_LIQQ01000371.1 GCF_001418565.1 Streptomyces graminilatus
CGGGAAAGGGCGGCGGGGGCGTGACCGTCCCGCGCGCGGGGCCGTCCGCCGGGAGGCGAGGCCCCGGAGGCCCGCTTATCGTGTTCGGGGGCGCCGTTCCGGTCCACAGCCGGGCCCGCCCCTGGAGGCAGTCATGCGGTCCGCGCACCGACGCCGCGCGCTCGCCTCGGCCGCCGCCCTCGCCCTGCTGGGGACGGGTGCGCCGACGGTGGCCACGGCGGACGACAACCCCGGCCTGGCCCGCTTCTACCAGCAGCGGATCAGATGGTCGGCCTGCCCCGCCGAAGCGGCGACGGACGGCATGTCCACGGGCGACCTCCAGTGCGGCAAGGTCACCGTCCCGCTCGACTACGCCAGGCCCGGCGGCGACACGCTCGACCTGGCGATGGCCCGCTACCGGTCGACCGGACCGTCCAGGGGATCCGTGCTGCTGAACTTCGGCGGGCCCGGCGACGCGGGCGTCAGCCAACTCGCCCAGGACGGCAAGGACTTCATGGGCCTGACGAACGACCACGACGTAGTCGCCTTCGACCCGCGCGGCGTGGGCAGGTCATCCCCGGTGAGCTGCGGCGAGGGCATGGACGCGGATGCCGACACGGATGTGACCGGTGGCGGCGGAGCCGGGAAGGATCCGCGTGCCGTCCTCGAACAACTACGCAGGGCCGCCCAGGCCTGTGTGCGCCACTCCGGGCCCGTCCTGCGCCACATGGGCACCGTCGACGCCTCCCGCGATCTCGATGTGATGCGCCAGGCCCTCGGCGACAAGAAGCTCAACTACCTCGGATTCTCGTACGGGACGCGCCTGGGCGCGGTGTACGCGGCCCAGTTCCCCAAGAAGGTGGGCCGGTTCGTCCTGGACGGCGTCGACACCCTCACCGAGTCGCTCACCGAGCAGGGCCTCGCGGGCGCCGCCGCGCAGCAGACCGCGCTGGAGGGCTTCCTCGACTGGTGCGTGACGGACATCGCCTGCCCGTTCGGGACGGACGCCCGCACCGCCCGCCGCCGGGTCGTCGACCTGGTCGCCTCGCTCGACCAGGACCCGGTGCCGACCGGCCACGACGGCCACTTCTCGGGCCAGGACCTGGTGGGCGCCATCGGCCAGGGGCTCTACAGCAGGCTGATGTGGCCGCCCCTGGAGCGGGCCCTCGCCTCGCTGGTCGATGCCGGGGACGTACGCGGGGTCATGGCGTTCGGCGGCTCGGGCGCCGCCGTCCCCGCCCTGCCCAGGCGGGCCCTCGTGAGCCAGAGCCCCACCGGTCAGTCCCCCTCCCCGGACTCCGACGGCGGGCTCGTCGACGAGGCGGACGTGCCCCTCGACAACTTCCCAGCCGCCCTGATGGCGGTCAACTGCGCGGACGACCCCGACCGGCCCGGCGCGGCCCGGATCACCAGGGAACTCGGCGCCCTGCGCGCCGCGTACGAGAAGGCCTCCCCGGTGTTCGGCCGCCACCGCCTCACCGAGGTCCTGACCTGCTACGGCCGTCCGAAGGGTACGGATTTCATCCGGACGCGGGTACGGGACGTGGCCACGCCGAAGATGCTCCTGGTGGGCACGCGCGGCGACCCGGCCACGCCGTACCGCTGGACCACGGAGACGGCGAAGCGGCTGGGTTCGTCGGCCGTCGTCCTCGACAACAGGGGTGAGGGCCACACCGGGTACGGGTCCTCGAAGTGCGTGCACCGGACGGTCGACGCGTTCCTGCTGGACGGCTCCCTCCCGGCCGACGGCAGTTCCTGCGCCCCGGACGACACCGGCTGAGGCCCGCGCGCTCCCGGTGCCCGGGCCTCACCGCTCCCCGTCCTCGCCCCTCCCCGCCGAAGGGGCGCCGAGAAGCTCCGACAGGCCGCGGTCGACGGCGTCGCCGAGGTCCTCCTTGCCCGCCGCCACGACGGCGAACGTACGGAGCAGGAACCGGCGCAGGGCCGGGGTGCCGAACTGGAGCAGGGCCAGGCCGTGCGGCGAGTGGAGTTCCAGGACCGTGTGCGCGGGACCGCACGGCCAGATGTGGACGTCACCGCTCCCGGCCGGCCGCCGGACCCCTTCCTCCAGCAGGCTCCGGGCGAAGGTCCAGCTCACCCCCTCGCCGTCGAGGGCGGCCTCGGCCGGGAAGTCGATGTGCACGGCCAGCGGATCCGTCGAGGCGTAGCGGAGTGTGGCGCGGACGGGGAGTTCCTGCTCCTCCGAGGTGATCAGGCATGCGCGCGCGGGCTGTTCGAGGGTGACGTCCATGGCAGTCTCCGCTCCCGTTCGGGCCGACAATGGCGGTGCCGACGCGTTGTGCCGACGTGGTGTTACGACCCCGAAACGGCCTCTGCGATTACACGGAATCCATGGCTATTAATGTGATCTGCATCACTGGGTCTCTTTGTTTTCCGTGAGGATCACGATCTGTCGGGCGATTCGGGGACAACCTGACGATGCACCCCGGAAGCACATCTACACGCATCGCACAAATGACCGTCGAACACGAGCGTGAATGAATGGGCCCTCAGTCCTGTCGCTCCATCAAGTCACGTACCGCGTCTACGACTTGCCTCAGCGAACGCGTACCGTTTCCACATCAGGAAAACCGTCCAAGAAGACACTGGCATATGCCAGAAGCACCACCGTCTCGTGTGTTGCCAAATCCCTTACAGGGCGTCGCAGGCTGTGCAACAGTCGTAACCGGTCCTTCCGTCAGCCTTGGTCGAACCGTCCCTTCATCGGAGTGCGTCATGCCGCCCCATCTCTCCGCGGACCGTCCAGCCGCCCAGCCGCCCCCGCGCGGCTCGGTCGAGGCGCTCATCACCCAGACCCGGCAGCTCAAGGGCGACGTGGACGCCGTACGACGGGACACCTCCGACGACGGCTCGGACCCGCAGGGACGCTGGCAGCGCGCCCTGTACGACCTGGCGCTGCATCAACTCAGCGACCTCGACGAGCATCTGGCCCAGTTGCGGGACGGCCCGCGGCACCTCCCCGAGGCTCCCGCCGCCGACCCGGCCGCCACCGCCCGGGTCGTGCCGACCGCTCCCCGGCACGACTCGCTCCTCAGCCGGGTCGGCAGCGCGGAGTGGAACCTCCTCACCGACAAGGCCAGTTGGTCCGGCGAGCTGTTCCAGATCCTCGGCCGGGACCCCGACGCGGACCCGCTCACCCTCGACGAGCTGCCTTCCCTGGTCCTCGACGAGGACCGGCCGAGGCTCACCGCGATGGTCACGGACTGCCTCATCGACGCCAAGCCCATCGACGGCGAGTTCCGCATCCTGCGGCCCGACGGCGACGTACGGACCGTGCACATGATGGGCGAGCCCATGCTCGACGCCGACGGCAGCACCGCCTCGATGTGGGCCGTGCTGCGGGATGTCAGCGAACTGCGCCGCAGCCAGCGGACGGTGAGCGAGACCCATGACTCTCTCCAGCGTCACCGGCACCACGCACAGTCCGAGCGCCGGCTCGCGGTCGAGTTGCAGGAGGCCGTACTCCCGCCGTGGCGCGGCTCGCTGCGGTTCCCGCACCAGGGACCGCAGGCCCTGGACCTGGCCGCCCGCTATCTCCCGTCCTCGACGAGCGCGCTGATCGGCGGCGACTGGTACGACGCACTCGAACTGTCCGACGGCGACACCCTGTTGAGCGTCGGCGACCTCACCGGCCACGGGGTGACCGTGACCTCGGGCATGGCGATGCTGCTGGGCGCGCTGCGCGGCATGGCCGTCGCGGGCACCCGGCCAGGTCAACTCATGACCTGGCTCAACCAGTTACTCGACGCGGCCGTCCAGCCGGCCCTGGGCAGCGCGGTCTGCTGCCGCTACCGGCCCGGGTCCCGTACTCTCACCTGGTCCCAGGCAGGACACCCCGCCCCGCTGCTGTTCCGCGACGGGACGGGGCGCGTACTGAACCCACCGGACGGCGTCCTGCTCGGCGCGACCTCGGGCGCCGTCTACGGACAGGCCGAGGAGACGCTCGAACCCGGCGATGTGCTCCTCCTGCACACCGACGGGCTGGTGCCCGGCCGCCGGGAGGGCACCGCCGCCGCACACCGCCTGCTCGAACTGGCCCCGCGCTTCGGCGAGGCCCGGACCGCCCAGGACTGCGTACGGGTGGTGGTCGAGGAGTTCGGCGAGACCGAGCGCGAGGACGACGCCTGCGTACTGATCGCCAAGGTGGCCCCCTAACGCCCGTAGTCCCCGCAGCACCCACAGCACCCACAGCCGGGGGCTATACCCGCCTGTTGGTGCCGCCGCCCCTCTTCACCTGCTTCGGCAGCGACAGTTTGATCTCCTCGCGGAGTTCGCTGATCTTCGGATAGCTGGAGTACTGGGCGGTGAGCCGGTACATCTGACGCAGCCGGTCCCAGGTGCGGTGGGACGAGTTCGAGCCCATCGACACCAGGGCCAACCGCGCGTATCCGGCGGCCTGTTCGGGGTCGTCCGCGATGAAGCAGGCGGACGCCATGGACAGGAAGTCGAAGATCTTCGACCGCTGCTGACGGTCGTCGACCCTCAGTTCCAGGGCCCTCTGGGCGTAGTACTGCGCCTGGACCGCCGCGGCCGGTTCGTGCTCGGCCAGGGTCCGGTAGGCCAGCGCCTGCATGCCGTACAGGTCCTCCGCGTTGAACATCTGCATCCAGCTCGGCGGCGGGACGTCGGACTTGTCGGAGACGAAGAGGTCCTCCGCCTGCCCCAGGGTGCGGCGCATCGCCTGACCGTGACCCATCGACGCCTGCGCCCAGGCCTCGACGGTGCACAGCATGGCCCTGGTGCGGGGCAGGGTCTCCTCGCCCGAGCCGGAGTTGGCGAGCTTCATGAGGTCGAGCGCGTCGTCGGGCCGCCCCAGGTGCACCATCTGGCGGGCCGCCCTGGAGAGCGCCTCCCCGGCGCGCGGCCGGTCGCCGCCCTCCCGGGCCGCGTGCGCGGCGATGACGAAGTACTTCTGGGCCGTGGGTTCGAGGCCGACGTCGTGCGACATCCAGCCCGCGAGGACGGCGAGGTTGGCGGCGACGCCCCACAGGCGCTGCTGGATGGGATCGGGATGCCGGTAGGCGAGCATGCCGCCCACCTCGTTGAGCTGACCCACCACCGCCTTGCGCTGGAGTCCGCCGCCACGGGCGGCGTCCCACTTCCGGAACACCTCGACCGCGGTCTCCAGTTCCTCGATCTCCTGCCACCCGATGGGGGCGGCCTCGTACCGGTCGAAACCGGCGGGATCGGCGTGCAGGGGATCGTCGAGAGCGGGTGCGTCGGCGGAGAGAGTCGGGTCGGTGTGCAACCAGTCGTGCATGGCACCGCTGAGTGCCGAGCCTGCGGTGAGCGCGACGCCCGCACCCACCAAGCCGCGTCGGTTGAGCATGAGGTCCATTCCCGTGAATTCGGTGAGGACCGCGGCAGTCCGATCGGGCGTCCACGGCACGCCGTCGGGAGCTTCCGCACTCCCGGCGCCCGGCCGTTTCCCCGCACGCCCGTGCCGGACCAGACCTAAGTCCTCTATGGTCACGACACGGCCGAGACGCTCGGTGAACAGGGCAGCCAGTACACGCGGCACCGGATCTCGCGGGATCTCCCCCGTGTCGATCCACCGCCGCACCCGTGAGGTGTCGGTCGCCAACTGGGGGTGGCCCATGGCCGCCGCCTGCCGGTTGACCAGCCTCGCGAGTTCGCCCTTCGACCAGCCGGCCAGGCCGAACAGGTCCGTCAGACGAGTGTTGGGTTGTCCGCTCACATCAAGCCCCCAGGTTCTCGGCTGAGTTGACAGTAACCGTCTGTCAGTTGCTGAGCGACTATTCGCCAGGGTTCGCCAGGGTTCGCCAGATGGTGTGCCACGGGCCGACGGGTGTCAGGTAGGAATGCGCCACCCCGACCCGGTCACCGAGGGACACTCCCCAGGGTGCGCCTGGGAGGCCGGGCCGGGTAGCGCACGACCGTCGCCGGCACACGAAGGGATCTGTTTCTCCCATGTACGCAGCATCGTCCTCCGTGTCCGCCCCTCCACGGCTGCCGCACCCCCGCCCCGGTGGCAGCGGCCCCTACCTCGACCCCGCACGCCCGGGGGCTCCCGTACTCGGTGCCGGCCGGGCGCGCCGACTGCCCGGGATCGGCACCCAGCCGGTCAGCGGCAGACTCGACCTCTCCGGGCCCCAGGGCGCGCAACTGCGCACGGCCATCGCGTCGGTGCACCGGATCTGCCCGGAGTTCACCCCGGTGCAGGTGCTGCGCCGCAGCGGACGCTCCGTACTCCTGGTCGGGACGACAGGGCGCAGCACGGCCGTCGCGAAGTGTTTACTGGACCACTCACCGGCGTGGGCCGAACGCATCCGGCACGAAATAGCCTCATACCGCTCGTTCGTACGGCACCGCCCGCCGGTGCGGGTACCCCGTCTGATCGCCGCGGACCCGGACAACTGCACCCTGGTCATCGAGCGGATGCCGGGCCGGGCGGCGGCCCTCCAACGGCATCCGGCCGACGCCCCGCCGCGTGCGGACATCAGGGCGGCGCTCGGCGCGATCTGCCGGCTCAACTCCTGGCGTCCGCCGGCGGGCACGTTCGACGCCCCGCTGGACTACGCGGCACGTATCTCCCGGTACCACGAGCTGGGACTGCTCACCGACCGGGACATGGGCGATCTCCAGAAGCTCGTGCACGGCATCGCGCACTCGGCGGGCCGCCAGGGGATGGGCCAGTTCTGCCACGGCGACGCTCTCCTGTCCAACATCCTCCTCTCACCGGCCGGTCCAGTGCTGGTGGACTGGGAGCACGCGGGCTGGTATCTGCCGGGGTACGACCTGGCCACGCTGTGGGCGGTCCTCGGTGACGCGCCGGTGGCCAGGCGCCAGATCAGCCAGCTCGCGCAGGCGGCGGGACCGGCGGCGCGGGACGCCTTCCTGGTGAACCTGATGCTCGTACTGACGCGCGAGATCCGTACGTACGAACTGGCCGTGCAGCGTTCGATGCACGAGCCGACCCCGGCGGTCCCGGGTCCGGCCCAGCCCGGTGCCGCGCCCTCGGGCGAGGAGCAGCGACTGCTGCTGAGGCGGCTGCACGACGACTGCCAGTTGGCCCGAAGGGCCGTGCGCGCGGCGGTCGGCACCCGCTGACGGGAGACGAGTGACGGGAGACGGGGGCCCGCGATGCGCCTGGACAGAGGCGCATCGCGGGCCTTCGCCGCGCCCGGGCCCGGCCTTCATGACCTCACCCTCACCTGACCTGATCTGGCCTGGACAGGCCGCCACGAAACTTCCGGTAACCCCAATTGACGTGGGAGATCTTGGGTCTCTGGGCATGATTGACGGATCGTCGGGCAGCCGGTGCCACGGAGGTGTGTTCCGGTCCCGCCCGCCGCGCCAATGCCCGTCCGCCTCTGGAGGCCGCCTTGCGAGGAACCGCGACCGACCCCTTGCGTCCCACCGATCCCGGGCACAAACGCCTGCGCCGAGCCGCCGGTGCGCTCGCCTCGGCGGCCCTGCTGCTGCCCCTGCTCGGCGCGGCCCCCGCCGACAGCGGCGCCTCGGCCACCCGGCTCCAGCGCGCCTTCGCCACGGCGGCCCACGAGTACCACGTACCGCAGAGCCTGCTGCTCGCCGTCTCCTACCTCCAGTCCCGCTGGGACACGCACGCCGGGGCGCCCAGCGTCACCGGCGGCTACGGCCCGATGCACCTCACGGACGCCCGTACCGCCCTCGGAGGCGCCCCGCACCACAGCGAGGGCGCGGAGGACGCGCGCGGCGACAGCGCCCGGCCGCCCCTGCACCCCACCACCGAGGTGCCGAAGGAGACCGAACTCCCGCCCCGGCTGCGGACGTTGACGAGGGCCGCCGAGCTGACCGGGCTGCCCGCGCGGCAGCTCCGCACCGACCCCGCCGCCAACGTGGCCGGTGGCGCCGCCCTGTTGGCCGCCGCCCAGCGGGACCTGGCCGAGCCGCTGAGCGCCGACCCGGCCGACTGGTACGGCGCGGTGGCCCGCTTCTCCGGCGCCGACGACACCAGGACGGCGGCGGCGTACGCCGATGACGTGTACGACGTACTGCGCACCGGCGAGGAGCGCACGACCGACGAGGGACAGCTCGTCGCTCTCGCCGCGCATCCCGAACTCGCCCCCGATACCGCCCAGTTGAGGCGCACCGGGCTGCGGAAGGCGTCAGCGGTGGGCACCGAGTGCCCGGCGGCGGTGTCCTGCGAGTGGATTCCCGCACCGTACGAGGAGTTCGGCCAGGGCGACTACGGCAACCACGATCTGGGCGACCGGCCGGCCGGCCAGGACATCCGGTACATCGTCGTCCATGACACCGAGGGCGCCTGGAACGGCGTACTGACCATGGTCCAGGACCCGACGTACGTGTCCTGGAACTACACGCTGCGCTCGACGGACGGGCACATCGCGCAGCATGTGAAGGCGAAGGACGTGGCCTGGCACGCGGGCAACTGGTACGTCAACGCCAAGTCGATCGGGCTGGAGCACGAGGGGTTCCTGGCGAATCCGGACGCCTGGTACACGGAGGCGATGTACCGGGCGTCGGCCCGGCTGGTGCAGTATCTGGCGGCGGAGTACGGCATTCCACTGGACCGGCAGCACATTCTCGGCCATGACACGGTGCCCGGTCCGACCACGTCGGCGGTCTCCGGTATGCACACCGACCCGGGCCCGTACTGGGACTGGCGGCACTACTTCGAGCTGCTGGGCAGCCCCTTCGAGCGTGCGGCTGGTGTCCGGGCCGACAGCGGTGTGGTAACGATCCGGCCGGACTACGCGTCGAACCGGCCGACGTACACGGGCTGTGTCTCCTCCGGCCAGGCCTGCGCGGCCCACGGTTCGAGCGAGGTGCGGCTGTACTCGCAGCCGGACACCGCGTCGGCGCTGGTCAAGGACATCGGGACCAACCCGCCGGACGGCACCTCCACGATCAACGTCAATGACGTCGGGGCACGGGCCTCCACCGGCCAGCAGTACGCGGTCGCGGAGCGCAGGGGTGACTGGACGGCGATCTGGTTCCTGGGTCAGAAGGCCTGGTTCCAGAACCCGGCCGCGAACCCGACCGCGGTGAACGCCACCGGCGCGCTGGTGACACCGAGGGACGGTCTGACGGAGATCCCGGTGTACGGCAGGGCGTACCCGGAGGCCTCGGCCTATCCGGCGGGCGTGCCCGTCCAGGCGGTCTCCCCGCTGCCGTACAAGCTGCCCGCCGGCCAGCAGTACGTGGCCGGGGAGAAGGTCCCCGGCGAGTACTACTACGCGGTCAAGTTCGACACGTCGTCGCACCGGGTGGTGGTCGGCAAGGATCAGTACTACGAGATCCAGTTCGGACACCGGGTGGCGTTCGTCCGGGCGGACGATGTGCGGCTTACGACTTCCTGAGCCGGGTTCCCGCGCCCCGCTTCAGGGGCGCGGGGCCGAGCCCGATGTGCGGCTCCGCCGCGTGGGCGCGACATGCCACAGCGAACCCGCGCACGCGAAACCGGCCAAGCGCTCAGACCGTCTGGCTCAGACCGTCTGGAAGAGCTCCGCGGGCAACGGCTTCAGCAGCGCGTACAGATCGTCCGTGATCGGACGGTCCCACGCGGCGATGGTCACCAGGACATTGTCGCTGCGATCGAACTGCACGCACGCGATGCGGCTCTCGGACAGCTTGAGGCGGCGCACGATGAGGAGGTTGTCGCCCTGCATCACCGGGACGTCCTCGGTGCCGACGACGGTGACCTCCTCCTCGTTCTCCAGGGCCAGCAGGAGCTGGGCCACCTCGAACGGGACCTCGTCGACGGCGACGTCACGGGCCGGTGAGCCCTCGGGCAGGTTGCCGATGACCATCGCGGGGCCACGGCCGCCGAACAGGTCGTAGCGCAGGAACACGCCCTGGCAACTGCCGTCGGGGGCGGGCAGCAGGCCCGCGCCGAGATTGCCTGGCCAGTCACCCGGATCCATGGCCAGAACATCGAAGTCTGGGCCGGCGGGAGTGGCGCTGCGGCGGCGGAGGAACGACATACAGCCATGGTACGTGTCCGCCCGAACCTCTGGTCCCGCGGGCGCCGTCCGCGCACGCCCGCGGTCAGCCCGCCCGCTTGTGCCGCTCGTGGTGGCGGGCGACGCGGGCCCGGTTCCCGCAGGCGGGTCCGCACCATTCCTGGCGTGGATGCTCCTTGAGGAAGTAGCGCACGCAGCGGGGCGCGTGGCAGGCCCGGAGCCGTTCCCGGTCCGCGCCGGCGAGAAACGCGACGGCGGCCCGCGCGAGCACGGACACGATCTCGCCCTCGCCGGGTACGCCCTGGTGGCGTACGACGGGTTCGGCGTCGTCGGCCCAGTGGAGCACGGGGACGGTGGGGGTACGGGCGGCGGCCGCGTTGAGCCGCCGCAGGGCCTCTGTCAAGGGCAGCAGCCGTGCCGCGTCCGCCGCGCTGGGTTCCCCGGGCCGCACCGCGCGGGCGAAGAGGGTCCGCACGGCGGTCCGCAGTTCCCGTACGGCGTTCAGGGTGGCCTCGTCGGCGACGAAGCCGTCCGTGTCGGGGAGGGTGTCGTGGTGGGCGCGCACCCAGGTGGTGAGGCCGGTGGTGTCGTGGAGGTCATCCGTGATGCCGCCGGCGCCGTCGTGGCGGACGGTGAGGGCGAGGTCGAGGGCGAGCCGTGTATCGCCGGTGATCGGATCCCGCATGGCCCTAATGCTAAACCTCGCCACACTCATTAGCCCAAGTTTCCTCGCCCCCGCCGCCCCTTCCCGTCCCATCCCTGGGGGCTCCGCCCCCAGACCCCCGCTTGTCGGCCTGAACGGCCTCGTCCTCAAACGCCGGACGGG
>NZ_LIQQ01000372.1 GCF_001418565.1 Streptomyces graminilatus
TCCGCATCCACATCCGAATCCGCATCCACATCCGAATCCGCGTTCGCGTCCGAATCCGCGGCCGAATCCGAATCCGCGCACGGGCCGGCCGGGGAACGGCTCGCGCTCGCCCGGCTCGCCGAGTCGTACGGCGTCGCCGCCTCCTTCAGCCCCTCCCCGGACCGTACGGTCGCCGCCTCCGACTCCGCGCTCGTCGCCGTACTCGCCGCGCTCGGTGTCGACGCGGCCACCCCGGAGGCCGTCCGGGCCGCCCTCGCCGCCCGGGAAGCGGAACTGGCCGTACGGCTGCTGCCGCCCACGGTGGTGTGCGGTGCCGACGGCATGGCCGACGCGCTCGCCCAACTGCCCGAGGGCACGCGGCTGCGGATCCGCACCGAGGAGGGTGAGGTCTGCGACTCCGTCGACCGACTTCCGCCCGGCGTCCATGAGCTGGACGCCGTCGCACCCGACGGCCGCACCGCCCATGCCCACCTCGTGGTCGCCCCGGCCCGGCTGCCCACGCCCGCCGGGCGCTCGTACGGCCTCCTCGTCCAGCTCTACTCGCTCCTCTCCCGGCGCTCCTGGGGCATGGGCGACCTGGGTGACCTGGAGGAGTTGAGCGCTTGGGCCGGACGGGCGCTCGGCGTCGGATTCGTGCAGGTCAACCCATTGCACGCGGCGGTGCCGGGGGCGCCGACCGACCCGTCCCCGTACCGGCCGTCCTCCCGTCGCTTCCCCGACCCCGTGCATCTGCGGGTCGAGGGCATCCCCGAGTTCGCGTACATCGAGGCGCCCGAGGACCGGGAGCGGGTGCGCGGGCTGCTGGAGCGGGCCCGGCGGCTGCGGGAGTCGGTGCTGGACAAGGGCGAGCTGATCGACCGGGACGCCGTGTGGGAACTCAAGCGCGAGGCCCTTGAGTTGGTGTGCGCCGTACCGCTCGGCCCCGGACGGCAGGCCGAGTACTCCGACTTCCTCGCGCGAGCCGGCGAGCCGCTGGAGGACCACGCCACCTGGTGCGCGCTCGCCGAGGCACACGGCTCGGACTCGTCGCACTGGCCGGCGGGGCTCCAGGACCCCCGGTCGGCCGAGACCGCCCGCGCACGGCGCGAGTTGATGGACCGCGTCGACTTCCACTCCCGCCTCGCCTGGCTCACCTACGGCCAACTCGCCGACGCCCAGCGGACGGCACGCGACGCGGGCATGCCGGTCGGGATCGTGCACGACCTCGCCGTCGGTGTGCATCCCGGGGGCGCCGACGCCTGGGCGCAGCGGGAGTACTTCGCGGCCGGCATGTCGGTCGGCGCGCCCCCGGACGCCTTCAACGCGCGCGGCCAGGACTGGGGCCTGCCGCCCTGGCGGCCGGACCGCCTGGCCGAGTCCGGCTACGCCCCGTACCGGCAGCTCCTGCGCTCCCTCTTCGGCTACGCGGGCGCCCTGCGCATCGACCACGTCATGGGCCTGTTCCGGCTCTGGTGGGTGCCGCAGGGGCAGGCGCCGACGGAGGGCGCGTACGTCCGGTACGACGCCGAGGCCATGCTCGCCGTCCTCGCGCTGGAGGCCACGCGGGCCGGGGCGGTCGTGATCGGCGAGGACCTGGGGACGGTGGAGCCGGGGGTGCGCGAGACGCTGCACGAACGCGGGGTGCTCGGCACGTCCGTACTGTGGTTCGAGCGGGACTGGGACGGTGACAGCCGCCCCCTGCCCCCGGACCGCTGGCGCGCCGACTGCCTGGCCACCGTCACCACCCACGACCTGCCGCCCACCGCCTCCCGCCTCACCGGCGACCATGTCGAACTCCGCGACCGGCTGGGCCTGTTGACCAACCCCCTGGCGGAGGAGCGGGCCCTCGCCGCCGCCGACACCAACGAGTGGCTGACCCTGGTCTCCCGCCTCGGCCTGCTGAAGGGGAGCGGCGGCGGACTCTCGGGGGAGGCGGAGGAGGCCGAGATCCAGGCCGTCCACCGCTATCTGCTGCGCACCCCGGCCCGCATGATCGGCGTCTGGCTCCCTGACTGCGTCGGCGACCGCCGCCCGCAGAATCTGCCGGGCACCTGGGACCAGTACCCGAACTGGCGGCTGCCCGTCGCCGACGCAGTCAGGGAG
>NZ_LIQQ01000373.1 GCF_001418565.1 Streptomyces graminilatus
ACCCGTGACAGCGCCCCCGCCCGTCCCTCCCACGACGCCGGTACGCCTGACCAAGGTGACGCTCACCAAGCAGGCCCCGTCCGTCTCGCTCACCAAACAGGGCGGCACCTCGGGCGCGTTGCGCGTCAACCTCAACTGGCAGGTCCACAAGCAGTTCTCGGGGTGGGGGAGCAAACTCGGCCGGGCGGTGGCCCAGCACTCCGATCTCGACCTCGACCTGTGCGCCCTCTTCGAACTCTCCGACGGCAGCAAGGGCGTCGTCCAGGCGCTCGGCAACGCCTTCGGGGCGCTGCACCAGCCGCCGTACATCCACCTCGACGGCGACGACCGCACCGGAGCCGTGTCGAGCGGCGAGAACCTCACCGTCAACCTCGACCACAAGCAGGCCTTCCGGCGCATCCTCGTCTTCGTGACCATCTACGCGGGAGCGCGTTCCTTCGCCGACCTGAACGCCACGGTCACGCTGACCCCGGCGAACGGCGCACCGGTCGACTTCTCGCTCGACGAGTGCACGGTGCCCTCCACGGTGTGCGCGCTCGCCCTGATCACCAACGACGGCGGTGACCTGATCGTCCAGCGCGAGGCCCGCTATCTGGTGCCCGACCGGGGGGTGAGCCCGCAGCGAACCGTCGACCGGGTCTACGGCTGGGGCATGAACTGGACCCCCGGCCGCAAGTGACCCGCCCCGCTCAGCTCTCGTCCGTGACGGTCTCCGGACGCGCGTACGTCCGTCCCTTCCAGGCGGCGCCGCGCCCCCGGTAGTGCTGCACCGCCGAGTCGACCGTCATGAGGAGGTACAGGAACGCGGTGAACGGCAGCAGGGGAGCGAGCCACAGCGGCTGCCCGTAGTAGCGCAGCATCGGGGCGTACGTCCCCGCCATCACGAGCCACGCGAGGCCGCCGCACACCGCCGCTTGCGTCGTCCCGGTGACGAGCCCGGCGACCAGGGCCGACGGCGGCACCAGATACACCAGGGCGAGGCCGAGCACCGTACCGAGCAGGAGCGCCGGGCTGTGGCGCAGTTGCGCGTACGCGCTGCGCGAGACCATCCGCCACAGGTCGTGCAGCCGAGGGTAGGGCCGCACGCTGTCCACCCGCTCGGCGAGCCCCAGCCAGATGTGGCCCCCGCCGCCCTTGACGGCCCGCGCGAGCGCCACGTCGTCGATGACGGCGTGCCGGATGGCCTCCGGGATCCGGGCCCGCTCGGCCGCCTCCGTACGCAGCAGCACGCACCCTCCGGCGGCGGCCGCCGTCCGGGAGCCCTTCCGGCCGATCCGGCGGAACGGATAGAGCTGCGCGAAGAAGTACACGAAGGCGGGTACGACGAGCCGTTCCCAGACGCTCTCCACCCGCAGCCTGGCCATCAGTGACACGGCGTCGAAGCCGCCGCCGCGCGCCGCCGCCACCAACTCCCGCAGACTGTCCGGCGCGTGGGCGATGTCCGCGTCCGTCAGCAGCAGGAACTCGGGTCCACGCGCGCGTGCCAGCGCGATGCCGTGCCGTACGGCCCACAGCTTGCCCGTCCAGCCCGCCGGCGGTTCACCGGGCGAGTCCACGGTCAGCGCGGGCCCGCCGTGGCGGCGCGCCAGTTCCCTGGCCAGCTCCCCGGTGCCGTCCGAACTGCCGTCGTCGATCAGGAAGATCTCGGCCCGCCCCGGATAGTCCTGGGCGAGCAGGGACGGCAGGCTCGCGGGCAGTACGGCGGCCTCGTCGCGCGCCGGCACGACGACACAGACGGACGGCCAGGATTCGGGCTCCCGCGCGCGGGACGGCAGTCTGACGTCCGTGCGCCAGAAGAAGCCCTGGCACAGCAGCAACCAGAGCCAGGCGGCGAGTGATCCGGCGGCGATCCACACAACGGCGCTCACCCGCCGCAGTCTGCCCCACCCCGGAGGCTCGTAGGGGGACCCCGTTTATAGTGACCGGGTGAAGATCGCGCTCATGGACTCGGGAATCGGACTGCTTCCGGCGGCCGCCGCGATGCGAGGGTTGCGGCCTGACGCGGATCTCGTGGTCTCCCTGGACCCGGCGGGCATGCCCTGGGGTCCGCGCACGACGGAGGATCTCACCGGGCGCGCCCTCGCCGTCGCCGAGGCCGCCGCCGCGCAGCGGCCCGACGCCCTGATCGTCGGCTGCAACACCGCGACCGTGCACGCCCTGACGGCCCTGCGCGCCCGCTTCGAGCCGGAGCTGCCGGTCATCGGCACGGTCCCGGCGATCAAGCCCGCCGCAGCGGGCGGCGGGCCCTTCGCGATCTGGGCCACCCCCGCCACCACCGGCAGTCCCTATCAGCGGGGCCTCATCCGGGAATTCGCCGAGGGCGTCGGGGTCACCGAAGTGCCCTGCTGGGGCCTGGCCGAAGCAGTCGAACACGCGGACGAGTCGGCGATCGACGCCGCCATCGCCGCCGCCGCTGCCCTCACCCCCGACGAGGTGACGACCGTCGTCCTGGGCTGCACCCATTACGAACTCGTCGCCGAACGTATCCACGCGGCCGTCCAGCGGCCCGGCCGCCCGCCGCTCGTCCTGCACGGCTCGGCCGGCGCGGTGGCCGCCCAGACGCTCCGCAGGATCGGTGCCCACCCGGCCCCCGAGGCGCCCGCCGAAGGCACTTTCACCGCCCTGCTGAACGGCATCGCGGGCCCCCTGCCCGCCGCCGCGCTGTCCTACGAGGAGGGCCGCCTGCTGCTGGCGGCCACCCCCGTCCGCTGACCGAGGGGCGTCCGGCAGCCAGGCGGAGCAGTCACTCTCCGCAAGCCGGTGCCCGCGCAGCGGAACCTGAGTAACCTCAGGAATATGAGGGACTTCCCCCGCGACGAGACCCGGCCTGCCCTGCCTGCCGAGACCTGGACCGGCCGGGCGACCAACCGCGCCCAATGGCTGCTCGCGCTCGGCGGCTGCGCCTTCATGGCCCTCGGTATCGAACTGGCGGTCGACTCGGCGTGGACGTCCGGCGTCGCACCGCTCGCCATGGCCGTCGTGGGCTGCATCGCGGCCGGGCTGCTCGTCCTCTTCGGCACCCTCGCGTTCGTGCACGTCGCCGTGAAGGTCGACAAGGACTGCCTGGAGGTGCGCTGCGGCCACATCGGCCTGCCGCGCCGCCGTATCCCGCTGTCACAGATCGTCGGCGCCGAGTTCGTGGCGAGGGTCACCCCGCGCCAGTGGGGCGGCTGGGGCTACCGCTGGCGCCCCCACCAGGGCACCGCGGTCGTCGTGCGCCGGGGCGAGGGCGTCATGCTGCGCCTCGGGGACGGGCACACGTTCACGATCACGGTGGACAACGCGGAGGCGGCCGTACGGGTCATCACGGACCGGCTCCGGTCGGGTGCGGCGGGGGCCGCGCACTGACGTTCCGGCCGCCTTTCCCGCGTCGTCCCCTCCCGGCGCCCTAGCGCTGTTCGCTCTGTAACCGCGCGCGTGGCGGCGCCGTGTCCGGTGTCTCGTGGACGAACGGGCGGGCCGTCGCCAGGCCCGCCAGGAGGCCCGCGCCCGCTGTCACCGTGGTGAAGCTGAGCACGTTGCCGACCGTCGCGAGAGCGGCCACACCCGTCAGGGCGGCACCCGCCGTCAGCGCGACAAAGGTGGGACGCGGAGTGCGCCACAGGGCGTACAGCATCCAGCAGAAGACCGCCGCCAGCAGGACCATGCCGACCACACCCTGCTCGGCCGCCTGCTGGAGGGGCGCCGAGTGCGGACGGGCCTCGGCCGGCAGCGACTGGGCGGCCGTCGGGCTGAGTTCCCCGAACCGGCCGGGTCCCACCCCCGTCACCGGGTCCCGGCGGGACAGCAGCAGGGCGTCGCGCCACAGGCCGACCCGGTGCCCTCCCACCTGCCCCTCCAGCGCGTCGGCCGACCCGGTCGGCAGCCTGCCCTCGGCGACCGCCCACACCGTCCCGGTCAGCAGAGCCGCGATCAGCCCCTGCCCGGCGAGGCCCACGCCCCGGCGCGGCACATGACCGGCGGCGAGCGAGCAGAGGAGGACGGCGGTACAGAGGACGAACCCGGCGAACGGACCGAGCACGGCCGCCGCCACCGTGATCACGACAGCCAGTGAACCCAGCGCCAGCCGAAGAGGCCGGGGGCGGGCAGCCCAGGCGGCACAGCAGGCGGCGCCGGTCGCCAGGACCAGCAGCGCGGCCACCGCCCCCAGATGCCCGGGCGGGGTGGCGGTCCGGGGCCCCGGCAGAGTGTGCGGCGCGGCCACCGCGAGGCCGAGCCCGGCCAGCGCCAGCGTTCCCGGGGCGGCGACCGGCAGCAGCGCCCCGCAGATCCGCCCCGCCGCGTAACCGGCGGCCACCGCGAGCACCGCGAGGAGCACGCCCTCGGGACGGCCCCCATGGACGGCCGCCGTGACGAGCGACCAGGTGGCACACGCGCCCAGCACCACGACGCCCGCCGCGTCGGAGATGTCGCGTCTCTCACTGTCCGGCGACGCACCGGTCCTCGACGTCATCCGCGTTGACCCCCACCCGCCGCCCCCGGCCTGTGACGGACCCCGGCCGCGCGGGCCCGTCACAGGCGCGCACGTCAGAAGCTCCGGCACACCGTAACGGCTGGTGCGGCATTTGTGGACGAGTTGCGGGGAAACGATGCGGCAGAACGTACCGGAGCGGGCCCACCGCCACGGGCGGGACCATCAGTACGGCACCCCGAGCAGGCGCCGTACACTCCCGGAGTGACCGCCACCGCTACCTCCCTGGACGAGCCGGACCAGCTCGAACCGCAGCCCGCGCCCACTTCGCGCCGCGAACGGCTGCTGCGCCTCTGGCCGGCCGCCACCGCCGCGCTCGCCGGAGCGCTGCTGTACGTCAGCTTCCCGCCCCGCACCCTGTGGTGGCTCGCCCTGCCCGCGTTCGGGATCTTCGGCTGGGTCCTGCGCGGCCGGTCCTGGAAGGCGGCGCTCGGTCTCGGCTATCTGTTCGGGCTCGGCTTCCTGCTGCCGCTGCTGGTGTGGACCGGTGTCGAGGTCGGCTCCGGGCCCTGGCTGGCGCTGGTCGCCGTGGAAGCAGTCTTCATCGCGCTGGTCGGCGCCGGCACGGCCGCCGTGTCGAAGCTGCCCGGGTGGCCGCTGTGGGCGGCGGCCATATGGACGGCCGGAGAGGCGGCACGCGCGCGTGTGCCCTTCAGCGGCTTCCCCTGGGGCAAGATCGCCTTCGGACAGGCGGACGGCGTCTTCCTGCCGCTGGCAGCCGTGGGCGGCACCCCGGTGCTCGGCTTCGCGGTCGTCCTGTGCGGATTCGGGCTGTACGAAACGGTCCGCCAGGTGATCGAGTGGCGCCGTACCGGCGCGGTACCGCGCGTCGCCGTGGTCGTCGCCGCGCTGAGCGTGCTCGTCCCCGTCCTGAGCGCCCTGGCCGCGCGGACGCTGGTGAGCGACAAGGCCGAGGCCGGCACCGCGACCGTCGCCGTCATCCAGGGCAACGTGCCGCGCGCGGGCCTCGCCTTCAACGAACAGCGGCGAGCCGTGCTCGACTACCACGCGCGTGAGACCCTGCGGCTGGCCGCCGAGGTCAAGGCGGGCAAGGTGGCACAGCCCGACTTCGTGCTGTGGCCGGAGAACTCCTCCGACATCGACCCCTTCACCTACCCCGACGCCGCCGCCGTCATCGATGGCGCGGCCAAGGCGATCGGCGTGCCCATCTCGGTCGGCGGCGTCGTCGAACGGGACGGCAAGCTCTACAACGAGCAGATCCTGTGGGACCCGGTGAAGGGCCCGACCGACACCTACGACAAGCGGCAGGTCCAGCCCTTCGGCGAGTACCTTCCGATGCGTTCGCTGCTCAAGCTCATCAACAAGAACTGGACCACCATGGTCCGCCAGGACATCAGCCGGGGCACCAGGCCCGGTGTGTTCACCATGGACGGCGCCAAGGTCGGCCTCGCCACCTGCTACGAGGCCGCGTTCGACTGGGCGGTCCGCGACACCGTCACCCACGGCGCCCAGATGATCTCCGTGCCGAGCAACAACGCCACCTTCGACCGCAGCGAGATGACCTACCAGCAGCTCGCGATGTCCCGTATCCGCGCGGTCGAGCACAGCCGGACCGTCACGGTCCCGGTGACCAGCGGCGTGAGCGCGATCATCATGCCGGACGGGCGGATCACCCAGAAGACGGCCATGTTCGTGCCCGCCTCGCTGGTCCAGAAGGTGCCGCTGCGCTCCTCCGAGACCCCGGCGACCAAGCTCGGCATCCTGCCCGAGATGCTCCTCGTCCTGGTCGCCGCCGGCGGTCTCGGCTGGGCGATCGGCGCCGGTGTGCGCGGGCGGCGCGCCGGTGGCGTGTAGTCGTACGCCGGTGGCACGCCCCCGGGACCAACAGGAGTGACAGAAGCGCCCGGCTAAGGTCGGGACATGGCTACTCCTGATTTCATCAGCGCTCTCCGTGCCTCCGCCGGCCGCCAATTGCTCTGGCTCCCGGGTGTCACCGCCCTCGTCTTCGACGACGAGGGCCGAGTGCTCCTTGGCCGGCGCTCCGACACGCGCCAGTGGTCGGTGATCGGAGGCATCCCGGATCCGGGGGAGCAGCCTGCGGCCTGCGCGGTGCGGGAGGTCTACGAGGAGACGGCGGTCCGGTGCGTGCCGGAGCGGGTCGTGCTCGTCCAGGCCCTGGAGCCGGTGACGTACGAGAACGGCGACGTCTGCCAGTACATGGACATCACCTTCCGCTGCCGGGCCGTCGGCGGCGAGGCGCGGGTCAATGACGACGAGTCCCTGGACGTCGGCTGGTTCGCCGTGGACGGCCTGCCGGAACTGAACGAGTTCTCGCTGTTCCGGATCAAGCAGGCGATGTCCGACGCAGAGGCACCCACCTGGTTCGACACCACGGGTTTCGCGAGCTTCGCCTGACCTGACAGGCTTCGGCGCGCTGTACGGGTACCTGCACGGGCACCTGTACGGCCCGGCGGGGGCGGGGG
>NZ_LIQQ01000374.1 GCF_001418565.1 Streptomyces graminilatus
GCCGCGGCCGCGGCTTCGGAGTCGAGGCTGGTGATCTCTTGCAGGTGGTCAGTGGAGGCGGACGGCGTGGATACGACCGTGCCCGTGGCCCGGACGAGGACGGGCATGTGGGCGCTGGCTGCCTGCCAGGACAGGCTGACCGGGACCCGCGCGTGCTCGAAGGCGGCTGCGGCGACACGGTGTCCGTACTGGGCGCTGAAGACGGCGAAGGCGTGGGTGGCATCGAGCAGCGCCTGCTGATCTCCCAGGCGGTCGGTGGGCTGCAGCAGGTCGTCGATGGTGCGGCGGCCGGCGGCCAGGGCGGCGAACAGGCGGCGGCGGAACGCGGCCGCCTGCTGGCCGGTGATCCCCTCCGGGCTAGCGGAAGCTCCCGCGGCGTAACGGCGTTTGAGCTCCGTGTCCAGCACGCCCACCGCGTCGAGGTGAACGCGCAGCCGGTCCAGGACTTTACGTCCCTGCGGCAGCGGGTTCGGCCCGAGGGCCTGCCAGGCGGTGTAGCGCGAGAGCATCAGAGCGGCCTCCCGGCTGCGCTCCTTGACCAGCCACGTCACCGGCCGCTCCACGGCCGTGCGCCTGAGCGCTGAGCGTCGTCTGCGCCGCTGTTCCCGCGTCTGCCGGCACATTTCGCATTCCTGGCCGCCGGTGGTGACGCGGAGCTTGCCCGACCCGCAGACCGGACACGGGAACCGGGAGGCGACGACCTGGCTCATGACACCGTTGCGGTGCTCTGGGTCGATCCGTCCGCCGATCTGCCGCACCGCGCCTGCATGGCGCCGCCGTCCAGCCGCCATCCCCACCATCTCCCCCGGTCGTTGTGACCTCACGGTTCATGCCCCGGTATGCCCCTGCAGCCTGCGAGGTACGCCAAGTGAGCCTGATTTACCCGAACTTCGGCGTTGTCCGGGAGGCGGCTGGATACGACTCTTCCGGGAGGGCTGTTCCACGCGGTTGGGGGACGCGCCGACTGGACGGGCCGTGCAGCGCGGTACCAGCTCAGGAGGTCGGTGAGCAGGCTGGTGCAGCGCCCGGTTTCGAGGACCTCGGCCGAGTTGATGATCTGGTTGGCGGTGCGGGCGGCCTCGTCGACGACACGGCGGCGAGCCCTGAACGGTTCCAATGGGTCCCGGATGCAGAGCAGCGCCGTACCGCCCTTTGTCATACTCGGCCACGTAAAACGGAGGAGGAGCAGGTGAGGGTAGCCCAGGCGCGGCAGGCGATCGCCGAGGCCGTCAGCGCGCAGGTCCGCGAACTGTTCGAGGCCGAGGCGGCGCGTCGCTGCGAACGCGACGGCAGCCGACCGGCGGGCAGCCGCCGGCATCCGGCGTACGTCCCCGAGCACGCTCCCCAGGTCCCGGACGCCGTCGTGCAGACCCGTCCTGCCGTCGCAGAGCCGGGAACGATCTTCACGTGGAAGGGGGAAAGCGATCGGCCGCCCGTCTTCATCATGCGGGTGACGAGCACCTGGGCACGGCGAGTCGCGCACCAGGGGTACGCGCTGCTGGACGGGCACCCCGTGGTGGACGTGAGCGACTGGGACGAGCAGGGCCGACCGCTGAAGGTGCGCACCGTGGCCCTGCGCGGGATGTTCGATCCCATGATCCATGGGTGGCGGGCGTGGGCGGACAATGTCGACCGCCGAGTGGAGTGGGACCGCACCGGCACACCGGAACTCGTCCCTCTCTAACGGCCTTGGGCGGAGCGTCCGAACGCTTGATGCCAACCGTGTGCTCGTCACCTTTCCCAGCACGGTCTGAGCAGCATCCGGTGCTCGTTCCGATCGAGAGCCCTCTCCTCATTCTTGTGTGCCGCGTGAGCGCGGCGTGGTGACACCCTCCAGCTCCAAGAACCCGTCCAGGGCGGACCACAGGTAGGTCTCGGGCGGCTGGCCCGCACTGCGATGTCGACGTCGCCAGTCGGGATCGTGGTAGCGGTCCCGGATCTCCATGAGATGAGTGAGGGACTCGGCCCGCTCGCTCTCCCGCTGTGCGTGGGCCTGAGCCGGGGCCGGATCGTCCTCACGCAGCGGTTCGGCCTGCTGGTGGACCAGGGCGTCCAGAGCGGCTTCGTCGACGCCCGCCAGGCTCCAGATACGCAGAGGTCTACGGATCATGTGGTTGGTGACGTGACGGTCAGCGGACCGCCACACGCGGTGGACAGGTGCCCTGGTCACGCCCAGTCGTTCGGCCAGCGCGGAGCAGGCCGGAGGTTCCACACCCCACGGAAGATCAGCCGCGGGCACGTCGAGGACGAAGGCGACCTGGACGACCTCCACGTCGTTCCCGGGCTCGTCCAGCACCGGGCCGAACACATACGCGGCGGCGAGTGGTGGCTCGGTGGAGAGAACCAGGGCGCGGGTGCACGAGTCCGCGACAGTCCGAAGGCGGCGGACGGCGGTGGCGTAGCGCATGCCCTCAGTATCTGACGGTGCCAGCCCTGCTCGTGCTCCTCGGTCAAGGGCTGGTCGACGGCGAGGAACGGGACTCATGTGCTAGGTCCTGAAGCACCAGATGGGCGCCCCGGCGGGAGCTGGTGACGCTGGTGTGCCGGACCGGTCTTCCGGGACGTGGTCGTCCTGGTGGCGGCTCGCAGGGTAGCCGGCCCGTTCCTCGGTACTGCCGGCTCCTGGCGTTACAGGTCTTGGACGGCGCGCAGCGCCTGGTCCACGCGGGCCATGACTTGGGCGTCGACCGGGCCGAGGAGCTTCGCGTCGTCGAACCTGTCGGCCCTCAGCTGCTGGATGTTGACTGCGACGGCGGTGCACGGGATCGGGTCACCGATCACCACGGACATAGCGGTGTCCGGGAACCTGCCGCTCGGGTGCAGCACGATCACGAGGACAGCCCCGTAGGACTCCTCCAAGCCGGTCAAGCTGATGATCAGGACGCTGCGGCCGTCGGACAGCTCCCAGATCTCACCACGCCTCACAGAGCGTCGCCCTCGCCTGCCAGGGCGTTACCGAGACCGAGGTCGGCGAGCTGCCGCGCGGCGTCGAGAGTGGCTGCGCGGCGCGCGGCGCGCACGACGTACGCGTTCACGCTCATACCAGCCTCCAAGGCGGCCGCCTTGATCGAGGGAGCCAGCTCATCGGGGATGCGCAGGGTCATCGTGGTGACAGACATGAATGCAGAATAGCCACCGCATAGCGGTGGCGAAAGGCGGTTGCGATCTGGAGGACGACGGAAACGGGCCGTAGCGCCCCTCGGCCAAGGGGATCCGGCCGTGAGACACCCTCAACAGGGCGTCCCGACCACAGGCTCATGGGCGAGGGGCGAACCCCCGGCCGGTCGAGGCTTCGGTGGCCATCTTCGTTCCGAGGCGTGCGCATGCGTCCGGCATCCCCGTAGCCCGAGACCATGCGTCCCTTCCCATGCCGGCCGCCGTACCCCAAATGGCGGAAACAGCGGCTTGTCGCGTGCCGCTCGGCCGTCCCGCCGTTCTAGCGTCTGCGCTATGGAGAGCACCCCAATGCCCGAGCCGCTGCGCCGCGCGGTCCATCAGCTCGTCGCCGAGGCGGTCCAGAACTGCCAGGAGGTTATCCGGTACACAGAACCCGACCAGGCTCATACCTGGAAACGGATGACGTTGTACCGGGCGACGGACGCCGCTGACACGATGGACATGGCCTCCCTGTTGATCGCCGCGTACTGCCAGAGCACCGGCATGCCCATGGACACCCTCCGGTCGTACCTGCAGGTCGGCCAGCAGCACGACCGGGCAGCCGGCCCTCAGGATGAGGATCGGGCGCAGCTGGCGGGACTGCTGGACGAGGCCGCCCCTGCGGGTGCCGACGAGCGAGGGCTCGTACGGCTGCGCTACATGCGTGGCCAGTACCAGGCCGACACCGCCCGGGAGTGGGCGGACGATCCGGAGAAGCTGTTCACCGAGGCCTGCCTGCACGGGCTCCGCGCCCGGCTGTGCGACGACGTCGACGCCCTGGACAACTATCTGCCGCCCCATATCGCGAAGCTGGCCCGTCGGGTCGCCGAGGTCCTGGAGGAGCCGGAAGAGCCGGAGTCGGCCGCCGCCTGAGGAGACGCCGAGGTGCCGATGGCTGGCGCGCGCCTCAGAGTGGGCCCCGGGGTCACGCCGACGCCATCGAACTCCTGGTCATCGACCGGACCCTAACCAAGCACTGCACGCCGGGGCTCGACGGTGAGGCGTAGTGGATCAAGCGGAAGCCCCTGTCCCCGAAGAGCACCGTTCACACCCAGGGAAGCCGCCGATGGGCGGCCTTCGAGGCGCCGAAAGACGGCGAGCATAGCGAGTTCGCGAATATGCGCTAAATCGGGCCATCCATGCGAATAGATGAACGATCAGAACGCACTACCGTCAAAAGGTAGGAAGTCGGACGCTCTTTCGTGAAGCCGACTCTCTGGATTTCCATCACGGCGGCGTTGTCCTGCGCCCGGAGGAGACCGCGCTCTTCCGGCGTGGCCAGCCGCGCCGACCAGCTGCTGGTGTACCGCGTTTCCTCCCGCAGAGGGCCGTCGGTGAACGGGCCGACGGTGGCCGCCCTCCCAACGGAAGCTGACTTCAGCGCTTGTGGAGTGAGGAGCGTCTGGAGCGCCCACGGGGCTCCACCGTGCAGCAGTACGGCCTGCCGGACATGGAGCGGAGCACTCGTCGCGAGGCTGAGGGCCTCTGTTGCGCGGGGATCCGTGCCGCGGCCGCCGCTCCGGAGGTCGTTGTAGCCGAGGCCGCCGGTCTCGGCCGGCCACACGAGACCGTCTTCGTGCAGCCGCGCCTCCAGCGGCGGGGCCGGACGGAGCACCCGCGCCTTGCGCCGCGGCGCCTTCTCCACGAAGCCCTCCGCCTGGAGGATGCCCAGGGCCCTGGCCACCGTGTCGCGGGCGACCCCGTACCGGGCCGCGAGCTCGCGGCCCCCCGGCAGTTCTCCGCCGACGCCGAACGTGCCGTCCAGGATGTCGCGGCGCAGGGCCGCGGCGGCACGCTCATGCGGGTGAGGGGTCGTCATGGGCACATACTGCCGCACCCGCCGGCGCGACCCAGTCGCCGCAATCCCTCCGCCCTTGACGTGATCCACGATCACCATGCATCATCTGGCCTAACTGGACTAGGCCAGATAGGCCAGATGGCGCGTGCGGTCCCCGGGAATTGCCCTCCCGGAGACCGCGACACGCGCCTCACCCACCCGTCACAGGAGATGAGATCGCGTGAACACCATGATGGCAGCCCCGCCACCGCCCCAGAGCCGCTCCCGGGGAACGACCGAAGCTGACATCGCCCAGTACGTCGCTGGCGCCGAGCCGGTCGAAAGCCTCGTGGCCGGCGGATACCTCGCCGGCCACGACGGCCGCCTCATCGCCCAACAGCTACGCGCCCCGCAGCTGCGTCGGGCCGTCACGCACTCGGTCTGCTATGCCGCCCAGCCGGACGTCAACGACTTCTACCAGGAGGACGATGAATCGGACGCCGACTGGCGCCGGCGGCGCGCCAGCACGGTCCGCGGCCACTGCTCCGCGTGCCCGGTGCGCGCCGCATGCGCCGAGCTCGCGCTCCGCAACGGCGACACCGCCGGGATCCGCGGCGGCCTGGCGCCGGAGAAGCTCCACCTGCGGCTCCTGGCGGAAGCCGACCGGCTGACCGCTGCCCGGGCCGAGGACGAGCGTGCCGCCACACAGCAGCAGGCCCGGATCGCCGCGGCACGCGAGGTGCAGCGACTCGCCGGCCAGTACGTCGGCGGTTCCATCCCTGCAGACAGGCGTGAGAAGAACCGACTCGCAATCGCCGAGGCCCTTCAGCAGCGCGACGAGCTCGTCGACGCCCACCGCCGCAGCACCGGCTGGACGGCAGCCGCATGAACCCAGCCGACGACGATCGCGCCCTGGTCAGTTCCCTCGCCCGCCGCGACGACGTCCTCCTGCTCCCCGTCCTGGTCCCGGCCGGCGCAGAGGCGCCACGCATCCACCCGCTCACCGTGCTGCTCCTGGCCCAGCTCCGCCAGGTGACCCTCGAACGCGACGCCTACCGGGCCTGGATCACCCAGGACCCGGCGCCGCCCGGCGACGAACAGCTGCGTACCCGAACCGCCGACACGGCCGGCCTCTCCGCCAGAACGGATTCACCGTGACATCCGAGCTCGTCCCCCTCGGTAGCCGAATTGCTCGGCAGCTGGCAGTTCGCCTTGGGGGCGCTCATCTTCGCCCTCGGACCGGAGATCGCCCTCCGGCGCCACCGGTTCGCCCAGGCCGCGGCGGGACGGCCTCACCGTCGTCATCGCGACGGCTGCGGCAGCCCTGTCTGCCACCGATCTGCTCAGGGTCGGCCACCGTCAGATGGGCCTCACCACCCCCTTCGGCCTCCTGCCCTTCATCGACCTCGACGCCGCCATGGTCCGCGGACGCCGAGCACGCCGCCGCGCCCTCGCCGGCGAAGGACCGGGCCTGGCCAGGGCACTCTTCTGGACCTCGCCAGCACCAGCGCCGCCTTCTCCGCCGAGGCCACCAACCTCCTCAGCTGCGCCGTCCACGCCGTCTGGCCGGTGCTCGCCGCCGTGCTCTGGGAGACGGCGCCATCCACTCCCCCTTGACGAGTTCTCCGGCCAGGGCGCAGACGACAACGGACTGCTCGTCCCGCTGGCGTCCGGCCGTCCTGACTCGACACCCCGCTCCGCAGGGCGTCCGAGCTTGCCCGCGAGCACGACCATGAGGACCGCACCCATGACCACCTTCGACGAGCACGTCAACCAGGCACTTGCCCTCATCGCCCCACCCCGCCGACCAGCAGTCCCGCCCGCCGGCACGCAGCAGGGGACCAGGCCCCACCTGGTCCTCGTACGCGGCTCCAACCCCAAAGGCAGA
>NZ_LIQQ01000375.1 GCF_001418565.1 Streptomyces graminilatus
GGCGCGGCGGCGCCCTGCTGCCCGATGTCCAGCAGCATGTGTCGGTGTGCCGCTACTGCCGTGACGCCGCCGAGCAGTTGAGCCACTTCGAGGGCGGCCTGGGCACATTGCTCGCCGAGGCGGTGCTCGGCTGGGGCGCCCAGCGCTATCTCGACTCGCGCCCGGGGCGCGGCCAGAGCGACACGCGCGTACGGGGCCAAGCCCGGCACCGGGCCGACGAGGGCGGCGGCGGCCGGGGGAGCGGTCCGGCTCGCCGGCGTCCGCTGTCCCGGATTCCCTCCCCGCGCCGCCCCGTCGAGGGCGGGATCGGCGGCCGGCGAACCCTGTTCACCAGTGTGGGTCTGGCCTCGGTCGTCGTCCTCGCGGTCGTGCTGGGCAGCGGGCTGTGGCCGAAGGACGGCAGCGGTGCCGACCCGGCCGCCTCCTCCAGCGCGGGCGGTGGACGTGCCACGGCGCCCGGTGTCTCGCGGACCCCGGCCGGGGTGTCCTCGTCGCCCGCGACGGGCAACAACCCGACCACCACCCGGCAGCACCGGCTGCGCAACATCTCGGCCGACCGGTGCCTCGACGTCCGGGGCGGCAGGGCCACGGCCGGCGCCGTCCTCAAGCTCGCGTCCTGCTCGACCGCGTGGACCCAGATGTGGACGTACGAGAAGGACGGTCTGCTGCGCAGCGTCGCCAACCCCGAGCTGTGTCCGGACTCCCACGCCGACGCCGGTGTCGTCATCCTCGGCCGCTGTGCCGCCGCGTCCGACGAGCGCGGCGACGACGTCCGCTACGGCCTCGGCGCGCGGGGTGAGTTGCTGCCCCGCTGGCAGGAGGGCCTCGCGGTCGCCCCCGCCTCCGGCGACCCCGACACGGACGTGGTCGTCAAGGTCCGCGACGGCTCCGCGAACCAGCGCTGGCTCAAGGACACGGTCACCGCCGGGGCGGGCTCCCTGTCGATAGGCGGCCCCGCGGGCAAGGCGGCCCAGGTCGAAGCGGACCGGAATTAGCCGTACAGCCGTACAGCCGTACAGCCAGCCGTAAAGCCGTACGCCCCGCCCCTCCGGCGTGTGAGGGGCGGGGCGTAGTGCGGCGCGGTGCCTCGGGCGGCGCCCGTACGCCGAACCGAGGGGCCGCGGCTGACGGCCGGTGGCCCCGCCCGTCCCGCGCCGCACTCCGGCCGGCGAGAGACGAGAGGACAGGGTCCGCGCCACCGCGCACGACCGCGCCCGCGTACCACCTCACCCGGGTACGACCGCGCCCATGCGGCCCATGCGGCCCATGCGGCCCATGCGGCCCATGCGGCCCACGCGTCCCCGTGCGGTCGGCCCCGGGGCAGTCCCCGATCAGTTCCCGGTCAGTTCCCGGTCGCCGACCGGTGCAGGACGGCGGCCAGTTCGCGTGGGCGGGAGAACATCGGCCAGTGGCCGGTGTCCATCTCGACGAGTTCCCAGCGGTCGCTCTTCAGCAGCTCGACCACGTCCTCGGACGGTTCCGGATAGTCGACCAGACACTTGATGTACGTCGTGGGGACGTCGCCCGGCGAGCCCTTGAGGACGGCCGGCTCGGTGAGGGTGGCCCCGGGGTGGGGCGTCGAACCGCTCACGATCCGGGCGATCTGCTCGTCGGTGAGGTCCTGGTCCGCGAAGTGGGCCGCCGACGGGGTCGGCCAGAAGCCGTCGTGCTCGGCGATGGACGCCTCCACCCCGGCACTGTCCCAGCCCCAGAGGAAGGAATTCCCGTCGGCCGGGACACTCGCGTCGACGTACACCACCCGGCGCAGCCGCGCCCCGATCCGCTCGGCGGCCTGCCCGACGGGTATCCCGGCATAGCTGTGCCCGACGAGTACGACATCTCGCAGATCGAGGCGCTCGACCTCCTCGACGATGTCCCGCACATGCGTCTGCTGACCGGCCGGTTCACCCCGCCGCTCCGCCACTCCCGACAACGTCAGCGGGTGCACCCCATGCCCGGCGGCACGCAGTTCGACCGTCACGTCGTCCCACGCCCAGGCTCCGAGCCGGGCACCCGCGACCAACACGAATTCGCTCATGCCACCAACGTAACGCGAGCCTCAGGCGCCTCCGACACGGGTGGCGGGAAGCGTCGGAGCCACGTCGTCCGGTGAACAACGGACGTCGCTCGGAGGTCCGTTCGGAACCCAAGCGGAATGTTTCAGGCCGATTAAAATGGCGGCCGGATCCGGCCACTCGGCCGTTTTTGACGATCAATACCCGCCCAGTTACGGGCTTCACGTGTTCGATTGACGTAACTTCACGCCACTGATTCAACACTCAAGGTTACTGAAACGCGTGGGGTCGAGATGAGTTTCGGCGCCGGACTCGGCAGACTCTCGCTCGCCGAACCGGCCCGACCGGCTGGGATCGCGCACTCCTGCGGATCGTTGACCTTCGATTCGCGACTTCGAACCGTAACTTCGAACCGCAAACTTCGAACTGAGCGGAAGGATGCACACAATGCCGAACACCGCACGCTGGGCAGCGACCCTGACCCTGACGGCCACCGCCGTCTGCGCCCCCCTCGCCGGGGCCGCCGTCGCCGCCCCCTCCGGGCTGTACGCGCCCTCGGCCCTGGTGCTCACCATCGGCCACGGTGACACCGCGGCGACCGTCACGCCCGAGCGTGCCGTCACTCTGACCTGTGCCCCGACCGCCTCCGGCACGCACCCGGCCGCGGCCGACGCATGCTCCGAACTCCGGGCCGCCGACGGTGACTTCGGTCTGCTGCCGACGAAGAGCGACGTGAAGTGCACCAAGCAGTACGAGCCCGTGGTCGTCACCGTCGAGGGTGTGTGGCGGGGTCAGCGGGTCTCCTATGAGCGGACTTTCGCGAACGAGTGCGTGAAGAGCACCTACGGGACCGCGCTCTTCGCGTTCTAGGGACCGGGGTCGCGCGCTTCCGCGAGCCATGCGGGAAGCACGCGGATGGGGAGTGTGAACCCTGTGTCGCTGGAACCGCGCGATCTCGTAGCGGGGCCGGCCGGTGGTGTGGGGCCACCGGCCGGCCCATGGCATGTGTACGGAAGGGCGGCACCGGCCCTCACCGCGACTCCGGGATACGGGGGAGGGGCGGGAAGCGGTGAAGCAGCATCGCCGCGCGCAGCAGCCGGTGCAGGCGGGGCGTGTCGGAGACCAGGCGCAGCCGCCCGCCGCGCTCGCGGGCCCGGGTGTCGGCGCGGCACAGTTCGCGCAGACCGGAGCAGTCGAGGAAGCCGACCTGCCGGAGGTCGACCAGTACGTCGGGGCAGGGGTACGAGGTCGCGGCGTCCAGATGTTCGGTGAGGAACCGCGCGGTCGCCAGATCGATCTCGCCGGAGACCTCGACCACGGTGAACGGCCCGTGCGCGTACGTACGGGCATACGGGTTCGCCGGCTGGGCGGCTGGGGACGAGTCCCGGGCCGTGCGTTCGGGCGGCCCGGGGATACGGTCGTCGGTTTCCGGCGTCATGGCTGCTCCACCTCGGCGGGGCGCATTCGATCTCGGTAGCTACCCCGGTTGGGCACGGAACATCCCTGACACGCCGTACGTGCAACCCAGTTCACTCGACAAAGTGAATTACGGCTGGATTTCTTGACATTCCTCGGCCTGGTGACTCTCGGGCCCGCCCGTGCGGGGGGCTGCCGACTACGCCAGTTGCCGTCGCACCAGCTCGTGCAGCCGTCCCCCCGTGTCCGCGAGCAGTTGGGCCGGGGAGCCCTGCTGGGCGATCCTGCCGTCCTCCATCACGATCACCCGGTCCGCGTCCAGCACCGTGGACAGCCGGTGCGCGATCACGATCCGGGTGGCGTTCAGCGCACGTGTGCTCTCGATGACCGTGCGCTGCGTCTCGTTGTCCAGGGCGCTGGTCGCCTCGTCGAGGAAGAGGACGCGCGGCCGGCGGATCAGCGCCTGCGCGATCATCAGCCGCTGGCGCTGGCCGCCGGAGATCGCGCCGCTGCCCTGGACGATGGTGTGCAGGCCCATCGGCATCCGCCCGATGTCCTCGGCCAGGCCCGCCATCTCGGCGGCGGCCATCGCCTCCTCCGGTGTGTACGGCTCGGTGCCGCGGATGACGTCCAGGATCGAACCCGTCATCGGCTGGGCGTGCTGGAGCACCACACCGCACTGGCGTCGTACGGCCGACCGGTCGAGCGCGGCCAGGTCCTGGCCGTCGTACAGCACACTGCCCGAGACCGGCCCGTCGAAGCCGATCAGCAGGCGCAGCAGGGTCGACTTGCCGCAGCCGCTGGGGCCGACGATCGCCACGAACTCACCCGCCCGCACCTGGAAGGACACGTCGTCCAGGACGAGCGGGCCGTCGTCCGCGTAGCGGAAGGAGAGCCCGCGGGCCTCGATCGCGCCGCTCAGCACGCCCGGCCGGGTGCTGGCGGCACGTACCTCCGGGGCCGCCTCCAGCACCGGCCTGATCTCCTCGTACAGCGGGAGCGCGGCCACACCGGAGACGAACGCGCCGGTCAGCTGGGTGACCGAGGTCAGGAGCATCGTCACCGAGGTGTTGAAGGTGAGGAAGGCCGCCGCCGACATCTCACCGCGCGCCGGGCCCGCGAGCAGCATGAACATCAGCAGCGTGCAGACCGGCAGGTACACCGCGCCCAGCACCGTGGTGAGGTTCTTGACGCGGCCGACCTTCCGCTGCAGCTCGCGGCTGCGCGCGAACTCGCCCGCCCAGGCCGCGTACGCGTAGTTCTCCGCTGCCGCGACCCGCAGCTTGGGCAGCCCGCGCAGGGTCTGGAAGGCCTGGTTGTTCAGCTTGTTGGACAGCACGATCAGTCGCCGTTGCCCACGGACCTGCCACAGGCCCAGCCCGAGGAACACGGCGGCGATGACCACGAGCATCGCGACCGCCGCCAGTGCCATCGGCACGCTGTACCAGAGCAGCAGGCCCAGATTCATCGCCGCGACCGTCACCGACTGCGTGACGACCGGGGCAACTCCCGCCAGCAGCTTGCGGATCGCGCTGATGCCCATCGCCGCACTCGCCAGCTCACCGGTCGAGCGCTCGGTGAAGAACTTCGTCGGCAGCCGCAACAGCCGGTCCCAGACGGCCGGTTGGAGCGTCGCCTCGATCCGGCCCTCCATCCGGAGCAGGGTGAGGTTCTGGAGCAGCGCGAAGGCCGCGGCCACCACGCCGCTGATCATCAAGGCCAGACAGAACGTGGCGATCAGGTCGGTCCGCGCCGTCGGCACGAACTCGCCGAGCACCTTGCCGGTGGCGACCGGCACGAGTGCGCCGAGGGCGATCGTCACCAGGCTGCTCAGCAGCAGGTTCACCACATCGCCCCGGCTGCCGCCCATGCTGAACCGGAGCAGCCGCAGCGGGCTCGTCCCGCGCTCGGGCAGCGGGCGGTAGAACATCACCGCCCGTTCCTCGAACTCCGCCGCGTTCGCCTTCTCCACCCGTGTCTCGCGCCCCGACGAGGGCTGCACGGCCACATACCCGCCGCGCCGCCACAGCAGCGCGACCGGTGCGCCCGACAGACTCCGGCGGCCGATCAGCGGGCCCACGTTGTCGCGCCACCAGCGGCCGTCGAGCCGGACGGCCCGGGTGCGGACCCGGGAGGCGAGCGCGATCCGCTCGACCGGGTCGAGCCGCTCGCTCTCGGCGCCGCTCCGCGCGGGCCCGGCGAGCGTGATCCCGGCCGCGGCGGCGACCAGCTCACAGGCCGCGTACGTGGCATCCGCGTCGGCGGCGGTCGTGCGCCTCGCCGACGGCCGGCCGATCGACGCCAGCAGGGTCCGGTCGGCCTGGGCACGGACGGCCTCGCCCGCCTTGATACCGGCCGCCGTACGGGTCTCGTGGCCGCGTTCCACCTGCTCGATCCACCGGTCGAGGGTGGCGAGCAGCCGGTACTGCTGGTCGACCATGCCCTGCCAGACACCGGGGTCCATCAGCAGATCGGCGGCGGCCTCGGCACCGTACAGCGACCCGTACCGCACGCTGCCCGGCGGGACCCGCATCCAGAACACGTCGTCGTCGGTCGGCGCGGCGGCCCGTTCCGAGGCCATCGGCGCCTGGAAGAGGACGGACAGGCCGCGTCCGACGCCCAGGGCGAGCGCGTACTCCAGCGGGCTGGTCGCCGGGGGCACGTAGTGGGCGTTGCCGTACTCGTCGTACGACCAGGTCTCGTCGCCCGGTGACCGGTACAGCTCGCGCAGGCCGATGCGGTGCACCACGCAGTCACGCACCGGGCGGGCGACCAGCGTGTGGTCCGGGCCGGTGACCGGGCCGAGCAGCAGCGCGCCCGCCGCCAGCCGGCCGAGGTGGTGCCACTGGCCCTGCTCCACGGCGTCCACCGCGTACAGATCGAGCGCGCCGGACGCGACCAGCCACAGCACCTGCGGGCCTTCGAGGTCGAGGCGGCCCTGCCCGGACAGGTCGTAGCGGGTCCCCGTCCGCCCGAGCGCGTTCAGGACGACATCGCCCTCGGGGACGTCGGACACGGCCGTCATCTCAACGCTCCCCGACCAGCTCGGCGTACGCCCCGCCGGCCGCCAACAAGGCGTCGTGCCGCCCGCGTTCCACGATCGTGCCGTGCCGGAGCACGACGATCTCGTCACTGTCGCGCACGGTACTGAGCCGGTGCGCGATCACCACGCAGGCGCAGCCGCGCTTGCGCAGATTGTCGATCACCGTCTGTTCGGTCTCCGCGTCCAGCGCGCTGGTCACCTCGTCGAGGACGAGAATGCTCGGGTCGCGCACCAACGCCCGTGCGATCTCCAGGCGTTGACGCTGTCCGCCGGAGAAGTTCCGCCCGTCCTGCTCGACCCGGCTGTGGATCCCGCCCGGCCGACGCGCGACGACGTCGTACAGCGCCGCGTCCTCAAGGGCCGCGACCACCGACTCGTCCGGGATCGACGGGTCCCACAGCGCCACGTTGTCGCGGACGCTGCCCTCGAAGAGGAACACGTCCTGGTCGACGAAGGAGACCGAGGCCGCCAGCGCGCCGCGCGGAATGTCCTCCAGACGCTGCCCGTCGATCCGGATGACACCCTCCCAGGGCGTGTACAGACCCGAAATCAGCCTGGAGACGGTCGACTTGCCGCTGCCCGAGCCGCCCACCAGCGCCACCTGCCGCCCCGGACCCACGGTCAGGTCGAAGCCGGAGAGGAGCGGCTCGTCGAGCGGGCTGTAGCCGAAGGTGATGTTCTGGAGTTCCACATGGCCATGCAGGCGGCGCGTCGAATCGCCGCCGCCCGGGCGGGCGTACAGCGGATCCGCCCGGAAGTTCTCGACGTCCTTCAGCCGGGCCACGTCCGCCGCGAAGTCCTGGATCCGGCCCGCCACTCCGTTGAGCCGGGTGAGGGGCGCGGTGAACCGCACCACCAGGGCCTGGAACGCCACCAGCAGGCCCACGGACATATGGCCCTCGACGGCCCGCAGACCGCCGATCCACAGGATCAGCGCGCTGTTCAGCGTCGCCAGTGCCGGCGCGACCACCCCCAGCCAGGCGCTCGGCACGCCGAGCCGCTGCTGCTCCTCCAGCGTGGTCGCGTGCTGCCCGGCCCACTTGCGGAAGTAGCCCTCCTCGCCGCCGGTCGCCTTCATCGTCTCGATCAACTGGAGCCCGGAATAAGCGGTGTTGGTCAACCGGGCGCTGTCCGCGCGCAGTTTGGCGGTACGCGTCGCGCGCAGCCGGATCACCACCCGCATGGCCACGATGTTGAGCAGCGCCACACCGATGCCGACGGCGGTGAGTTGAGGGTCGTAGGTGTAGAGGAGCACGGCGTACAGCACGACCACGATCGCGTCGACGCCCGCCGCCGCGAGGTCGCGGGCCAGCGTCTCGGCCACCGCGTCGTTCGACTGGAGGCGCTGGACCAGGTCGGCCGGGCTGCGCTGGGCGAAGAAGGTGACCGGGAGACGGAGGAGATGACGCAGGAAGCGGGCACTGCTCAGCGTGGAGGAGATGATGCGGCCGTGCAGCAGGTTGGCCTGTTGCAGCCAGGTCAGCACGAGCGTCAGCGCCACGCACACACCCATCGACGCGAACAGCACCTCCAGCATCGACGTCCGGCCGCCGATCAGGAACGTGTCGATGTAGGTGCGGCTGAGCGCGGGCATCGCGGCGCCCACCGCCACCAGCAGCAGACTCGCCAGGATCGCGGCGGGCATCGTGCCCGAAGTGCCGCGCAGCCGGGCCGGCATGGCACCCAGGACACCCGGCTTGCGCCCGCCCCGCACGAAGTCGGGGCCCGGCTCCATGACGAGGACGACACCGGTGAAAGCCGAGTCGAAGTCCTCCATCGGCATGAACCGGCGGCCCTTGCCGGGGTCGTTGACGTACACCCCGCGCCGGCCGAGCCGGCGCCCCATGCCGTCGAGGACGACGTAGTGGTTGAACTCCCAGAACAGGATCGCGGGCGCGTTCACCTCGGCGAGCGCGGCCGTGTCCATCTGCATGCCCTTGGCCGTCAGACCGTAACTCCGGGCCGCCTTGAGGATGTTGCTCGCGCGTGAGCCGTCCCTGGAGACTCCGCAGGCGATGCGCAGCTCTTCGAGGGGGATGTGCCGTCCGTGGTGTCCGAGGACCATGGCGAGGGAGGCCGCGCCGCACTCGACGGCCTCCATCTGAAGGACGGTCGGCGTCCGTACGGGTCTGCCGCTGCCCTTGGCGGCTGTGCGGCTGGGCGGGGCCGAGCGGCGCCCGGCCCGGGAGCTTCGTGCGGCACTCACGGCAGCAGCCAGTCGACGGGACGCTGGTCGGCCAGCCGGATCGAGCCCGAGGCCAGGGTCATGGAGGTGAGCGGGAACGGCGGCCCCTCGGCGGAGGACCACCGGTAACCGCTCTTCGTCGCCGACGACTTGTCCAGCCTCACCAGCACGGCGACCGGGCGGCCCTTCGCGGTGAACTGCTCGCCGAGTTGGCTGTCCCCCAGGAACGCGCCGATCTGCCGCTGCGTCTGCGCGGCCCGGTCCACCGACTTCACATGGCCGCGCAGTACCCCGTACCGCTGGGCGGGCGCGGTCTGGACGGTCAGGTCGACGGGCGCGTTCACGGGAATCGCGGCGGCGCTCCCGGCCGGGACGTACACCGTCGCGTACAGCGGGTCGCTCGCACGGGCGACCTTCTCGATGGCCGCGAGGTTCGTGCCCGTGCCGACGATCCGGCCGATCGTGGCGGCCAGCGCGGTGAGCCGGCCGGCGGCGACCGAGCGCACGACGGCCTCGCCGGAGGCCGTACGGACCTTCAGCACAGGCGAGTCGGCGGGCAGCCGGGTGCCCTCCTCGGCCAGGACCGCGGTGATCTGGCCGGAGACGGGGCTCTGCAGGACGTAACTGCCCTCCCCGTGCGTGAGGATGGCGGGCGCGCCGACCGTCGAGGAGACGGACCCCGTCACCGCCCACACCGACGCGGCGGCCATGACGACGACCGTGACGGCGAGGACCAGCCGGCCCTGCGGGCGCGCCAGACGCACCGGAAGATCCAGCTCCTCGGCCGACCGGAGCTTGGAGAGGGCCTGTTGGCGGAACTGCACGGGCTTTCCTCACCTGCGTGCGAAGACTTGTGCCTGCGAAGACCTGCGCCTGCGAAGACCTGTGCGGCCGGCCGGGAGTCCCGGAACCGGTGAACGGCTCCGGGACTCGGCGGCGCTACGGCGTTGGCCGGGCGTCGGTCAGAGACCGGCGACCAGACCGGTGACCGCACCGGTGTTCAGGCCGGTGAGGCCCTCGACCGTGCCGGTGACCGAGCCGACCAGCGGAAGCACGCCGGGGGCAGCGCTGTCCACCAGGTTCGTGACGGTACCGACCGCGTGCAGGGACAGACCGCCGGAGACGGCGTCGAGAGCGGCGTCCGACAGCTCGGCGGTCTCGACCTGGGGAGTGGAGTTCATGATGGAACTTCCCTTCATATGGAGATTCACAGGGGGTGGGGGAGCGGCCCCGTCCGGGAGACGGACGAGGGCCGCGACCGCAGGGGCATCAGGCTCCGTTCCCGGAACCTCGGCGGTCCCTGCGATGCGATGGATCAAAGCACGCCCGCATCGTGCGCCTCCACTCAACCAGCCCTCCCACCAGGGCATTTGACGCCTCCGGCCCGCACACCGTGAGGGCGTGCGCACGTCTCGGCGGCGACTTCTTCACATGCCTCACGGCATCGGTGCACTCTGCCCCTTGCCGTCGGGCGTGCCTGTCGGTCAGGGGTGTGCGGCTGAAACCGGACAGTCCGTCATCAAAGGCATGCCGTGTAACAAGAGGATGTGCTGAACCGTCGTATGCGGTGACTTGTCTGGGCATTCGATGTGCAGATTCGCCGGAGCCGGGATTCGCGCGGGTTTGCGGGGGTGAGGTCGTGGTGCTCGCGCGCGGGCCGCGACCACCGTCCTGATCAGGACAACGAATCCGGTCGCGGCACTGCGAAATGTCATGGACCATCGGACCGCCGAAATGGCACCGATCGTGGCATCGAGAGCTGCGTGCGTCTGCTTCACGATCACGGTCAAGGTTGTCCGGGGTGACTTCGGGGCTTGCATCGACACCGTGCTGACCAGGCTATTCGTGGTGGTGCCCGATGCTCGTCGGACCCCTCCGCCGGCAAGTCGCGGCAAGAGCCCGTGGGCGCGAATTCGGTGGAAAGGATCTTGTCCGCTTAGGTGGACGTCATCGCGATATGGGTGATTGTTCCCGATGATCTTCGGTCAGGCATTCGTAATGGCCGATTCGCTTTTTTGCAAAGGGAGTTGGCGAGCAATTTGAACGCTCCGCGCCGCACCGCCGTACCTATGACCATCCAGGCGCCCCGGTCGGCCGCCGATGAACGTTCGGCGGTCAAGACCCCGCCCCGCAGGAGGTCAGAAGTTGAGTCACAAGCGAATTCCGAAGCGTAAGGCCGCGATTGCGGTGGGCAGTGTCGCGGCGCTCGGAGCGGCGGCCCTGCTGCTCCCCAACGCCAACGCGTCCCAGACCGACGCTGCGGGCGGTGCGGCTCCGAAGACTCTGAGGGCGACGGACGCCTCGGACCTGGCCTCGCGGCTGCAGACGGTGCTGGGGGACGCCTTCGCGGGTTCCTACTACGAGACCGACAAGAAGCAGTTGGTCGTCAACGTCGTCCAGGGCAACGACGACGTCATCGCCCAGGTGCAGAAGGCCGGCGCCGCCGTCCGCGAGGTCGCCAACAGCATCGCCGACCTGAAGGCCGGCGCGCAGAAGCTGAAGACCGACGCGACGATCCCGGGCACCGCCTGGGCCCTGGACCCCCGCACCAACAAGATCCAGGTCACCGCCGACAGCACGGTCACCGGCGACAAGTGGGACACGATCGAGTCGACCGTCAAGAAGCTCGGCCAGGGCATGGCGACGATCAAGAAGTCGCAGGGCACCTTCAAGACGTTCGTGGAGGGCGGCGACGCCATCTTCGCCGGTGGCGCCCGCTGCTCCCTCGGCTTCAACGTGGTGACCAAGGACGGGACGCCCGGCTTTCTGACCGCCGGTCACTGCGGTGTCGCCGCGGACAAGTGGGCGGACGCGGAGAACGGCGCACCCATCGCGACCGTCGAGGCGGCCACCTTCCCGGGTGACGGCGACTTCGCACTCGTCAAGTACGACGACCCGGCGACCGTGGCGGCCAGCACCGTCGACGTGGGCAACGGCCAGACCGTCGACATCCTCAAGGCGGCCGACGCCGCGGTCGGCCAGCAGGTCTTCCGCATGGGCTCCACGACGGGTCTCAACGACGGTGAGGTCACCGGCCTCGACGCCACCGTGAACTACCCCGAGGGCACCGTCACCGGCCTCATCCAGACGAGCGTCTGCGCGGAGCCCGGCGACAGCGGCGGCTCGCTGTTCACCCAGGACGGCAGCGCGATAGGCCTGACCTCCGGCGGCAGCGGTGACTGCACGGTCGGCGGCGAGACCTTCTTCCAGCCGGTCACCACGGCCCTCCAGGCCGTCGGAGCGACCCTCGGCGCGGCCGACGCGGGTGCCGGCGCTGGTGCCGCTGCCGGCGCGGGAGACCAGGCGGGCGCAGGCGACCAGGCCGGTGCGGGCCAGGAAGCCGGTGCCGCCGCGGGCGCGGGCGACCAGGCAGGTGCGGGCCAGGAAGCGGGCGCGGGCCAGGAGGCCGGTGCGGGCGACCAGGCGGGTGCGGTTCAGGGAGCCGGTGCGGGCGACCAGGCCGGTGCCGGTCAGGAAGCCGGGGCCGGTGACCACGCGGGCGCCGGTCAGGAAGCCGGTGCGGGCCAGGAGGCCGGACTCGGTGAAGAGGTCGGCGGCGACAAGCTCGGCGGCGTCGACGACCAGATCGGCAACGGCGCCGCGGACGACGCCAACGGCGCTGCCGACGGCAACGGCCTGGGAAACAACGAGAAGCACTGACCGGCCACACCAGCAGCCAGTAGCCAGTAGCAAGTAGTACCGGCCGCCAATGACACGGTCCGGCCCTCCGGCGGGAGGGCCGGACCGTTCCGCGTGGGCGGGGCCGTCCCGCCGAGCGGGGCGTGGCAGCGGCGGCCCGTCATCGCACCGCACGTGCCTGGGCCTTCACGGGTTCGGCCCGAATTCGCCGGAAGGCGCCGGGCTGTCGGCGGGGAGTCCTCGTCGCACGGTCGCCGTCGGGTTCCGGTCGCGGATCCATTCGGCGAAGCGGGACGAGGGCTGCGCTGTCTGTGCGTGCGTGCGCGTGCCGGGCCACGCGTCCTGCGCTCGATTCGCCGCAGCGGCCGACCGGATCCGGCAGGCGCCGTCGGAATGGCGTGGGACGCGCCCTCCCGGGCGCTCCCGCCCGGCGCCGCCGTCAGTCGGTCGCCCGCGCCCTCAGCAGAAGCAGCGCGATGTCGTCCACCCGTTCCGTCACCCCCGCGCCGAACTCGACCAGCCCGTCGGCCAGTTCGTCCAGCGGACGGTCCCCGGTCCCCGCGAGACGCCGGCCGAGGGCGGCCAGCGTCTCGTCCATGTCGGCGCCCGGGGACTCGATCAGCCCGTCCGTGTACAGGGCGAGAACGCTGCCGGGCTCCAGTTCGACCTCGGTCGTCGGATACGTGGCCGAGGCGTCGATCCCCAGCAGCGGACCCCCGGCCAGGTCGAGCACCTGTACCTGCCCGTCCGGGGCCCTGAGCAGCGGCTGCGGATGACCCGCACGGGCCATCACGGCCCGGCCGGTGCCCGGATCGAGCCGCAGATACAGACAGCTCGCGAACAGCTCGGTGCCGAGGTCGATCAGCAGCCGGTTGGTGCTGCTCATGACCTCCTCCGGCGCCTGGCCGACGGTCGTGTACGCCCGTACGGCCGTACGGATCTGGCCCATCAGGCCGGCCGCCGTCACGTTGTGCCCCTGGACGTCCCCGATCACCGCCGAGGCCCGCCCGTGCGAGCGGACCAGGTCGTAGAAGTCGCCGCCGATCTCCATGCCCTGCGTGGCCGGCAGATAGCGCGCGGCGGCCTCGAAGCCGGGCAGCGCCGGCAGGGAGGCCGGCAGCAGGGCGGCCTGGAGGCCGTGCGCGACCCGGTGCTTGGCGTCGTACAGCAGGGCCCGCTCCAGCGCCTGGGCGATCAGGCCGCCGAGACTGGTCAGCACGGCCCGCTCGTCGGCGGGGAACGCGTGCCGTTCGGCGTACCCCAGCACACAGGTCCCCACCGGGCGCCCGGAAGCGATCAGCGGGAGATACGCCCAGGCCGCCATCGGACCGGGCACGTCCCGCACCGCCGGATACAGACGGTCCACCTGCTCCCGGGACTCGAAGAAGGCGGGCACACCGGTCGTCAGCACCTGCGTCCCCGGGGTCTGCGCCGTCAGCGGCAGCCCGTCGAACCGCTCCACGAGCCGTGGGTCGGCGAACCCCCGATGCCCCACCACGTGCATCCGCCCGCCCTCCGAGCCCAGCATCACCAGCGTCTGGCAGCCCACCGCCGGCATGATCTCGTCGGCGGCCAGCCGGATCACGTCCTGGACGCTCGCCGCCTCGGTGAGGGCGCCCGCCAGGGACAGCACCTGCGAGATCGTGACCAGGCTGGACGCCCCGCCCGGTCTGTGCCCCGCCCGGTCCAGTTCGGACACCGCCCGCGCGCGGGTGATCCGGACGCTCAGCCCGGTATGGCTCGGATACAGCCGGAAGGACAGCCAGTCGCCGGGCGGGCGCAGCGCCACGAACGAGGTGACGTGCAGGCTGAACAGCGCGGCTCGGTAGCGGTCCTCGTACACCGGATCGTCGAGCCAGGGCACCGCGACCCACAGCCGGGCGCCCAGCAGAGCGCCCGCGGGGACACCCAGCAGGTCCGAGGCGGCGGTGTTGACGAACACGACCCGCCCGTGCAGGTCGAGCGAGCACAGCCCGTACGGCAGCCGCGACACCATCCGCGCCGCCTCGACCGTGCCGAAGGTCTCGGCCGAGGGCACCTCCGGCGAGATGGCCAGCAGATCCGCCTCGGGCTCCAGCGGACGGCGCTCGGCCGCGGCGCGCTCCAGGCGCAGCGCCAGCCGGTCGCAGGCCGTGACGAGCTTCTCCCGTTCCTGGTCCGACAGTTCCGGCGGATGCGATCCGGGCCAGGTCACGAAGACGGCCCCGTACACCGCCGAGGCGGTCGCCAGCGGTACGGCGGCCAGCGCGAAGGGGTACGGCAGCACGACGGCGACCCGCGGAAACCGCCGGGCCATGTCCTCGTCGCCGCCCACCCACACGAACCGCCGCTCACGCGCGGCCTCGGCGACGGGCACCGGCGAGCCGATCCCCACCCGCTCCCAGGGCGCCGCGAACGCCCGGGGCAGCCCCGCCATGACGGCCATCTCCAGCACCGACCCGCCGGGGGGCAGCAGATACACCCCGCCCGCGAGGGCCCGGACCTCCTCCATCATTTCGGCGAGCGCCAGCGACAGCAGCGGCTTCCCGAACGAGGCCGAGCGGGCGTCTCCCGCCGGCCGTCCGCGCGCGGAGGCCCGTCCGTCGGCCATCGGGACCACCTCCTCGCCGCGCCGGGTACTTCCGACTCAAGGCTCTGTCCACTCGGCCCGTCGCGCACGGCGAGCGCACTCCTCCCGCACCCCCCGGGGCCGAGTACCCGGGCGGGGACGAACCGCGCTCGACACCTTCTCCGCCCCGGCCCGGTCTCCGCGACAGCCGCACCTGAGCGGCGCGAAAGCCCCGGGTGAGCGCCCCCGCGCACGCTGTCGGCCGGTTCCGCACGCCCGGAAGCCGTCCAGCGGTGAATCCGGGCCGGGGCGCACGGCCCGCCGTTTCGAGCGGGTAGTGGCCGCACCGCTCAGGACGGTCGGCGGTCGGTCCGGCGTCTCGTGGAAGGGCTGGTCGGTGAGCGCGTACACCCCGTACCGCCGGTCCACGCCCGCCTCCCGCACGGCTCGCACCGGGCCGTGCGGGAGGCGGCCGGGCGCCGACGGGCACGGGTGTCGCGCGAACGCCTGGCGCACGCCCGGACGCGGCCCTCGCGAACGCCGGGAGCGTCAGGGGCTGCGCCCACGCCATATACGCGCTGTAATGACGACGTGGTGAGTGAGGAGGCGGGACGGGGAACGAGAACGGCGCGGGCCGAACTCGCCCTCAAGTCGCTCACCGTCGACCTCGACCCACGCGAGCGACTCCACCGGGTCCTCGAACAGACGCTCGTGTTCACGGGGGCGGCCGTCGCCTGCGTCTACACCCCGGACGACACCGGTGACGTGCTCTGCCTCGTCGAGTCGGCCGGTGTGCCCCGCACGCTGTACGGCCTGCGGGACAACTATCCCGTGGTCGCCCACTCGCCCGCCGCCGAGGCGCACCGCACCGGACTGCCTGTCTGGCTCGGCCCCGCCGAACTCGCCGAGTGCGCCGAATCCGGGCGGATGCCCGCCGGGGCCGTCCATGTGGCCGCCCTGCCCGTCCACGCGGGCGAGGCGACCGGTGACGGCGGCTGTCTGCTGGTGGTGACGGAGCGTCCCGGCGGCTTCGACGACGGCGACCGGGACTGCCTGGGACTGTTCGCCGAAGCCGTCGCCCGGCCCGTCGCGCCCGCCGCCGGGGAGCCCGGCGAGGTGACGGCCGGCGCCTTCAGCCTCGCCATGGACAGCGGGCGCGTCGAGGTCGGCGACGAACTCCTCGAACTGTTCGCGCTGGACCGGGCGGACTTCGACGGCAAGGTGGAGACCCTGCTCGGCCTGACCGTGCCCGAGGACCTGCCCTCCCTGATGTCCGTCGTCGAGGCCGACCACATGTCCATCGGCGACCGGGAACTGGAGTTCCGGGTCCTGAGCTCGTCGGGACCGCCGAGATGGCTGCGGCTGCGCGGACGCCTGGTGACCGCCGAGGAGGGCGGGGCCACCCGGCTCGTGGGCACGGTCGGCGACGCCTCCACACCGCGCTCCGGCGTCACCGACGTGGCCCGCGTCCAGCGCCTCGCCGCCGCCCTGGCCACCGCCGGGACCGTCCGTGACGTCAGCCAGGCCGTCGTCACCGCGCTGCGCGAACCGCTGCGGGCCGACCGCATCGCCCTCGCGGAGCTGGACAACGAACGTCTCGTCGTCACCGTCCTGGACCCGCCCGAACCCGAGTCCTGGCCCGAGTCGTGGCGCCTCGAATGGCGCTCCGAATGGCCCGAGTCGTCCGTCCGCGCCATGCCGACGCTGGCCGCCGCCCTGCGCGAGGGCAGGGCCGCCATCTGGCCCGCCGGCACCGAACTGGAGCCCGCGCTCGAAGGCGTCGGCCCCGGCGGTCTCGCCGTGCTGCCACTGCTCGCAGGCGGCCGGACGGCCGGCGTCTGCCTGATCGGCTGGGACGGCCCGCACGAGTTCGGCACCGACGAACGCGCCCTGCTCACCGCCGCCGCGGGCCTCGTCGGCCAGGCCCTGATCCGCGCCCACGCCTTCGACGCCGAACACGAACTCGTCGGGATGCTCCAGCGTTCCCTGCTGCCGCGCCGCCTGCCCACCCTGCCCGGCGGGGTCGCCGAGGCCCGCTATCTGCCGACCACCGAGGGCCTGGAGGTCGGCGGCGACTGGTACGACGTGATCCCCCTGCCCGACAACCACGTGGCCCTCGTCATCGGCGACGTCCAGGGCCACAACGCGGGCGCCGCCACCCTCATGGGCCAGATGCGCACCGCCCTGCGCGCCTACGCCGTGGAGGGCCACCCGCCGGACGTCGTCGTCTCCCACGCCAACCGGCTCCTCGCCGACATGGAGACCGACCTCTTCGCCACCTGCTGCTATGTCGAGGTCGACATGGAGGAGGGCACCGCCTGGTACGTCCGCGCCGGCCACCTCCCCCCGGTCGTCCGTCACCCGGACGGCACCACCGAGGTCACCGAGTCCGACGTGGGCCCCCCGCTCGGCGTGATGCCCCGGGCCGACTACCCGATGGGCCAGCTCCGCCTCCAGCCCGGCACCCTGATCGCCCTCACCACCGACGGTCTCGTCGAGTCCGCCCAGACCGACGTCGAGGACGGTCTCGACGCTCTCGCCGCCGGCCTCGCCGCCGCCGACCCCGCCCACCTCGGCCAGGTCGTCGACGCCCTGCTCGCGGGCGCCAACCGCAACGACGACGTGGCGCTGCTCCTGCTGCGCTACGACGGCATGGAGCGGCGCCCGCTGCGCGACAGCTGGACGGTGTGGCGGGTCCCCGAGGCGGTCCGGCACTCCCGCCGCTTCACCCGGCGCACCCTGCGCGCCTGGAGCGCGGCCGGCGAGCCGGACATCCACCAGAACATGGACACCGTGCTCCTGGTCGTCTCCGAACTGGTCACCAACGCCCTCGTGCACACCGACGGCCGGGTCCGGCTCGACCTCACCCTCTTCAACGGCCGGCTGCGCGTCGCCGTCGCGGACAACTCGCCCCGTACTCCCGTCAAGTCGACGAACCTCGGCTGGGAGGCCACCGGCGGCCGGGGCATTCTCCTGGTCGAGGCCATGTCGGCCGTGTGGGGAACCGTCCCGGTCAGCGGCGGCAAACAGGTGTGGAGCGAGATCGCGCTCAATGACTGAGGGCACGCGCGCGTGCCCCCGCACCGGTCACCCAGAGGCACCGGATATTACGTCTCGGGAAAACGAAGCTAGGGTGAACGAATGAAGGCTCTCGTGCTCTCCGGTGGCGCCGGCACGCGGCTTCGGCCGATCACCCATACCTCGGCGAAGCAGCTCGTGCCCGTGGCCAACAAAGCCGTGCTGTTCTACGGCCTGGAATCCCTCGCCGACGCGGGCATCACCGAGGTCGGCATGATCGTCGGCGACACCGCCCCCGAGATCGAGGAAGCGGTCGGCGACGGATCGCGGTTCGGGCTGAAGGTCACCTACATCCCGCAGGAACGGCCCCTCGGCCTCGCCCACGCGGTACTGATCGCGCGGGACTTCCTCGGCGACGACGACTTCGTCATGTACCTCGGCGACAACTTCATCATCGGCGGCATCAGCGACCTCGTCGACGAGTTCCGCAGGCTCCGCCCCGACGCCCAGATCCTGCTCACCCAGGTGCCCGACCCGCGCTCCTTCGGCGTCGCCGAACTCGACGCGGCCGGTCAGGTGATCGGCCTGGAGGAGAAGCCCGAGCACCCCAAGAGCGACCTCGCGCTCGTCGGCGTGTACCTCTTCACCCCTTTGATCCACGACGCCGTACGCGCCATCAGCCCCTCCCGGCGCGGCGAGCTGGAGATCACCCACGCCATCCAGTACCTCATCGACGCCCGGTCCGACGTACGATCCACGCTCATCAAGGGCTACTGGAAGGACACGGGGAACGTCACGGACATGCTGGAGGTCAACCGGATGGTCCTGGAGGGCCTGGAGCGGCGGATCGACGGCGAGGTGGACACCGCGTCCGAGACCATAGGGCGGGTGGTGATCGAGGAGGGCGCGAGCATCAGCCGCTCCCGCATCGTCGGCCCCGTCGTCATCGGCGCCGGAACCGTCGTCAGCGACTCCTACGTCGGGCCGTTCACCTCCGTCGCCGAGAACTGCCGGATCACCGACAGCGAGCTGGAGTTCTCCATCGTGCTGCGGGACTCCTCCATCGCCGGGGTGGGCCGCATCGAGTCCTCGCTCATCGGCAGGCATGTCGAGGTGACCCCGGCCCCCAGTGTTCCCAGCGCCCACCGACTCGTCCTCGGAGACCACAGCAAGGTGCAGATCCACTCATGAACCTCCTCGTCACCGGCGCCGCCGGATTCATCGGCTCCACGTACGTCCGCGCACTCCTCGCGTCCGACGCCCCCGACGCGCCCCGGATCACCGTGCTGGACAAGCTCACGTACGCGGGCACCCTGGAGAACCTCCCGGCCGGCCACCCCCGGCTGAAGTTCGTCCAGAGCGACATCTGCGACGCCGAACTCGTCGACAAGCTGATGGCCGAGGCCGACCAGGTCGTCCACTTCGCAGCCGAGTCCCACGTGGACCGCTCGATCGACGGCGCCGCCGACTTCGTACGCACCAACGTCGTCGGCACCCAGGTGCTGCTGGACGCGGCCCTGCGCTACGACGTCGGCCCCTTCGTGCACGTCTCCACCGACGAGGTGTACGGCTCCATCGAGTCCGGCTCCTGGCCGGAGAGCCACCCGCTGGCCCCCAACTCGCCCTACTCGGCCTCGAAGGCGTCCTCGGACCTGCTCGCCCTCGCCTACCACCGCACCCACGGCCTCGACGTCCGCGTCACCCGCTGCTCCAACAACTACGGGCCGCACCAGTTCCCCGAGAAGGTCATCCCCCTCTTCGTCACCAACCTGCTCGACGGCAAGAAGGTCCCGCTGTACGGCGAGGGCCTCAACGTCCGCGACTGGCTGCACGTCGACGACCACTGCCAGGGCGTCGACCTGGTGCGCACCGGCGGCCGGCCCGGCGAGGTCTACAACATCGGCGGCGGCACCGAACTGAGCAACAAGGAACTCACCGGGCTGCTCCTGGAGGCCTGCGGGGCCGACTGGGACAGCGTCGAGTACGTCGAGGACCGCAAGGGCCACGACCTGCGCTACTCCGTCGACTGGTCCAAGCTCCACGACGAGCTGGGCTACACCCCGCGCCACGACTTCGCCGCCGGACTCGCCGCCACCGTCGCCTGGTACCGCGACAACCGCGCCTGGTGGGAGCCCCTCAAGCGGCGCGTCACCGCCGACGAGAAGCCGGTCGCGGAGAAGCCGGTGAAGGGATGAAGTGGCTGGTGACCGGCGCCGCCGGCATGCTCGGCCGCGACACCGTCGAGGAACTCCTGCACCGCGGTGAACAGGTCGTGGGCCTCGCCCGCACCGCCCTCGACATCACCGACCCCGGCGCCGTGCGCCGCGTCCTCGACGAGCACCGGCCCGACGTCGTCGTCAACTGCGCCGCCTACACCGCCGTCGACGACGCCGAGACGGACGAGGAGGCGGCGCTCCGGATCAACGGCGTGGGACCGCGTCTGCTCGCCCAGGCCTGCGCGGAGTACGGCACCCGGCTCATCCACGTGTCCACCGACTACGTGTTCGATGGCCAGGCCCGCGACACCCCGTACCCCGAGGACCACATCCCGGCCCCGCGCACGGCGTACGGCCGCACCAAGCTCGCCGGCGAACAGGCCGTCCTGGCCACCCTCCCGGACACGGGCGTCGTCCTGCGCACGGCCTGGCTGTACGGCGCCCACGGCGGCAACTTCGTGGCCACGATGATCGGCCTGGAGGCGCGCCGGGACACCCTCGACGTCGTCGACGACCAGCGCGGCCAGCCCACCTGGAGCGCCGACGTCGCCGCACGGATCGCCGACCTGGGACCCCTGATCGGCCCCGGCGTGAACGGCGTCCTGCACGCCACCAACTCCGGCGAGGCCACCTGGTTCGAGCTGGCGCGCGAGGTGTTCCGCCTCATCGACGCGGACCCGGACCGCGTACACCCCACCACGAGCGCGGCCTTCACCCGGCCCGCGCCCAGGCCGGCGTACAGCGCCCTCGGCCACGGCCGCTGGCAGCAGACCGGTCTCGGACCTCTCCGGGACTGGCGTACGGCCCTGCACGAAGCACTGCCACACATCCGCAAGGAGATTTCCTCGTGAAACGTCATGAGTTCCTCCGGGAGCTCCACAAGGTCAGCGCGAACAGGAACTACCTGGAGATCGGCGTCAACGACGGCCGAAGCCTGACCCTGTCCCGGGTACCGAGCATCGCGATCGACCCCGCGTTCAAGGTGGTCTCGGAGATCCGCTGCGACGTCCATCTCGCCAAGGCGACCAGCGACGACTTCTTCGCCCGGCAGAACCCGCTCGCCCACCTCACGGGCGGCCGGCACCCGCTGCGCAACCTGGCCCGCAACCGCAGCCCGTTCGGCTACTGGCAGCGCACCACGCTCGACCTGTCGTTCATCGACGGCATGCACCTGTTCGAGTACGCGCTGCGCGACTTCATCAACGTCGAGAAGCACTCGGACTGGGCCAGCGTCATCGTCCTCGACGACATGCTGCCCCGCAGCATCGACGAGGCCGCCCGCGACCGGCACACCAACGCCTGGACCGGTGACGTCTACAAGCTGATCGAGATCCTCGCCCGGTACCGTCCCGACCTGGTCACGGTCCTCGTCGACACCGCGCCCACCGGACAGCTCATCGTCTTCGGCGCCGACCCCGACAACACCGTGCTGAAGGACAAGTACGACGAGATCATCGCGGAGTTCGAGGTCGCGGACCCGCAGAAGGTGCCCGAGAGCGTCCTGGAGCGGACGCCCGCGATCAAGCCGGAGACCCTGGTCGAGGCCGCCTTCTGGGCCCCGCTCGTCCGGTCCCGCAACCGCGGCACCAAGCGCGGCAAGGGCTGGGAGCAGCTGAAGCGCAGCCTGCAGCCGCTGAGCACCAGCCGCTGACACCCCACCGCACAACGGCCCGTGGCCGGCTGCCGATCAGCAGCCGGCCACGGGCCGTCGGTGTGCGGACGGTCCGGCGACCGCTCAGCAGGCCACCGGACCAGGGGAGTCACCCCTTGGCGCGCAGCTGCGCGTAGTACGCCGCGCAGTCCTCGTACGAGGGCAGCAGCCCGGCCCGCTCGGCCTCCGCCAGGGTCGGCGCCTCGGCGTCCTTCTCCGACAGCACCGGTTCGATGCCCTCGGGCCAGGCGATGCCCAGCTCCGGGTCGAGCGGATGAATCCCGTGTTCACGCCCCGGCGAGTACCCCGTCGAGCACAGGTACACCACGGTGGCGTCGTCGGTGAGCGCCATGAAGGCGTGCCCGAGGCCCTCCGCGAGGAACACCGCGTGCCGGGTCTCGTCGTCGAGCCGTACGGCCTCCCACCGCCCGTAGGTGGGCGAGCCGACCCGGATGTCCACCACGACGTCCAGGGCCGCGCCGCGTACGCACGTCACGTACTTGGCCTGGCCCGGCGGCACGTCCGAGAAGTGCACGCCGCGTACGACGCCCCGGCGCGAGACCGAGCAGTTCGCCTGGGCGAGGGACAGGTCATGACCGGTGGCCTCGCGGAACTCCTCGCCCCGGTACCACTCGTGGAACGCGCCCCGGTCGTCCGGGAAGATCTTCGGCTCCAGTACCCAGGCGCCTTCGATGTCCAGCGCTCGCATGCCGTCAGGCTCCGTTTCCGCGTCGCAGCCCCGCCTTGCGGGCGATCTTCCCAAGGGTGCGCCGTACCTTGCGGACCAGCCGCTGCCCGGTACTGGGCCCGGCGGGCCTGGCGGGCCGCACGACCTGAAGGCGGCCCCCCTTGGCGTCGAGAGCGACGGACATCGCCAGGAAGCGCGGCTCGGCGGCCTCCGGCGCCAGGCACAGCGCGGGCTTCCACGTCCCGTCGGCCAGTGCGCTGCCGGGCAGCGTCGCCTCGACGAACGCCCCGGACCCGTCGGCGGAGCCGGACAGTGTGGCAGCCACCTCAACGGGCGCGGCGGAGGCGGCCGAGGTCAGCCGCAGCACCGCCTTGCTCTCGCCGGGCACGTGCAGGGGCAGTGCCACGCGCAGGCGGTCACCCGTGACGGTGACGTCGTCCGGCTTGAGGCGGCCCAGGCCCACGCCCTTGACCGCGCGGTCGACGTCCAGGGAGAGGGTGGCCTGCTTCGCGGTCCAGTACGGCAGGACGACGCTACCCGCGACCACACCGGCCGGCGGCACCGGACGGGGGTCCAGCTTCACCGGGCCGAGCCGGCACTCACGGGTCCAGCCGCCCAGCTTGATCCGCACGAACACGTCGAACAGACCGCCACCGAGGGGCACGCCGCCCGCGGCCGTGCCGGGGTCGACGGTGGCCTTGCCGCGCAGCACCAGCCGTACCTGCTGCCCGTCCTCGTCGACCGGGAGGATCTCGCGGGTCAGCTCCACCGGCTGGAAGAACTGGGCGGCCGTGGCGCGCTCACGCACCAGGAAGTCGGCCGTGGCGCTCTCGAAGCGGGCGACCGTGGACGCGCCCACCCGGGCGATCGCGTCGTCGGCGTCGGTGGGCGTGCCGTCCAGATCGGCGCCGTCCCCGTCGTCGTCTGCGGGGAACGCCATCGGCTTGCCGCGCGAGGTGAACTCGGCGGTGAACCCGACGTGCAGGACGCCGTCCCGCCACTCGACACCCAGGGGAGCGGCCGAAGGCGCCAGCGAGGCCTCCCACTCCGCGAACGCGACGACATCGTCCAGCCGGTCGGCGGCGATCAGCGCGGCGACGATCCGCTGTGCCTCCTGCATGCCGTTGGCGACACCGGGCCCGAAACGCTCGACCACCACGCCACGGATCTCGTCGAACATCTCCTTGCGGTAGTCCTCGGGCAGCTTGAGCAGCCGGTTGCCGCGCATCCGCTCGACCATCTCGTTGCGCAGCCACCGCCGGAACAGCCGGTCGCGCACCGCGCCCGGCTCGGTGTACCGCTCGACGACATCGAGGGCCTCGCGCAGATTCCGGAAATACCCCACGGGGTCGAAGCGCTGGAATCCCGCGTTCGAGGCGTCGTCGCGCTTGACGTGGTAGTAGCAGACGTAGTCGCTGACCACGGAGACGTTGTCCGCGCGCAGATAGGCCTCGGCGAAGAAGACATGGTCCTCCAGCCGCCGACGGCCCTCGGGAAAACGCAGACCGATGCGGTCCATAAAGGCCCGCCGCACCATCTTGTGCGGGGTGAGGCTGTCGATCAGCGGGGCGTTCTCGACGGTGGCCTTGGGATGGTTGCGCCGGAACAGCTCCACGGGCACGGGCCGCCCCTTGCCGGCCATCTTGCCGACGATGACGTCGGCGCCGTTGGCCACGCCGTAGTCGTACATACGCTCCAGGGCCTCGTCGCCGAGGTAGTCGTCGTTGTCGACGAACATCACGAACTCGCCCTGGGAGGCCGCGATACCGACGTTGCGCGGCTTGCCCGACCAGCCCGAGTTCTCCTGGTGGATGACCTGGAAGTTCGGCTCCTCTGCGGCGAGCTGGTCCAGCCGGGCCGGGGTCTCGTCGGTGGAACCGTCGTCGACGAAGATCACTTCGTACTCGTCGGCGGGCAGCGACTGCCGCAGCAGCGACGCGACACAGTCCTCGATGTACGGTCCCGGGTTGTATACCGGGACGATGACACTGACCTTGACCGGCATGCGGCTGAAAGCCCCCTCTATATGTCCACTCCCCGTTTCCGCAATGGCACGGTCGGGGTTGCCCGATCCTAACCTCGCACACGTCCCGACACCCGCCAGGGAGGGGCACCCTGAAGGCTCGCGAGCAACTGCGCGCCCACCCACAACACCGCACCACCCGCGTGACGGCACAGGGCGGCACCCCGCCTTTAAGGGGCGCGGGGAACTGCGCGACGGGCCACGACGGCGCGGCAGCCGCCTGGCGGCACAGGGCGGCACCCCGCCGTTAAGGGGCGCGGGGAACTGCGCGACCGGCCACAACGGCGCCGCAGCCGCCCAACAACCCAACACGGCACCCCCTCAGATCCGCCCCCCATCCGGAGGATGAACCGCCCCGGCGGTCACCGTAAGCGCCACCCCACTCCCACCCCACCGCACGGCGACAACCTCCGCGGCCACGGACACCGCCACCTCCTCCGGAGTACGCGCCCCCAGATCCAGCCCGATGGGCGACCGCAGCCGCGCCAGCTCGGCCCCGCTGATCCCGGCCTCCGCCAGCCGCCGCCGACGCTCCTCGTGCGTCCGCCGACTCCCCATCGCCCCGACATACGCCGCGGGCCGCCGCAACGCCTCCACCAGCAGCGGCACGTCGAACTTCGGATCGTGGGTCAGCACGCAGATCACCGTGCGCCCATCGGTGTCCGTGCCGCTCAGATAGCGGTGCGGCCAGTCCACGACCACCTCCACGCCCTCGGGAAAACGCTTCGGGCTGGCGAAGACCGGGCGCGCGTCACAGACGGTCACCCGGTAGCCGAGGAACGCACCGATCCGGGCCACGGCGGCGGCGTAGTCGATGGCGCCGAAGACGAGCATGCGGGGCGGCGGCGCGAAGGAGTGCAGGAACACGGTGACGGCGTCCTCCCGCCGCTCCCCGTGCGGCCCGTAGTGCCGCGACCCCGTTGCCCCCAGGGCGAGTTCACCGCGCGCGTCGGCCGTGACGGCCACCTCCAGGCCGGTCGCGCCCAGCGTGCCGGACACCCGGTCGGGCCAGACCGCGAGCGTGGCGCCGCGTGGCGCCGGACCGTCGGTCACGGTCGCCACGGTCACCGGCCGGCCCGCAGCCACCGTCTCCGCGACCGCCGCGAAGGACGGATCGAGAGCGGGAGTGACGGGCCGCACCAGCACGGTGATCTCGCCGCCGCAGGTCAGCCCCACCGCGAAGGCGTCCGCGTCGCTGTAGCCGAAGGTCTCGAGCCGGGCCTCCCCGCTCGCCACGACCTCCTGGGCCAGCTCGAACACCGCGCCCTCGACACATCCCCCGGACACGCTGCCCACGACCTCGTCACCGGGCCCCACGGCCATCGCGGCTCCGGGGTCACGGGGCGCGCTGCGGCTCACAGAGACGACGGTGGCGAGTCCGAACGGCTCGCCGGCCGCGTACCAGCGCCCGAGCGCGGGGAGAATGTCACGCACGATCCGCTCCTTTTGTCGCCCATGTACCTCGATCCTCGCTCATGAGCGCCAAAACCTGAAGATTACTCAGGAGTCAGGAGTATTGACGACTCCTGATGCGCACGGGACTGTAATGAACATGTCGAAGTCACGTGTGCCTCTGCTCGGCGTACTGGTCCTGGTCACCGGTTTCGTGACCACCGTCGGCTCCCAGCCCGCCCGGGCCGACACCCTCTGGTTCGACTCACCCACCTCCACCACCCTCACCGTCCAGAACGGCCGGTTCGCCGACGCCCTGGGCCGCGAGGTCGTGCTCCGCGGCTACAACGTCTCCGGTGGGACGAAGCTCGGGGAGAACAACGGACTGCCCTTCGCCTCGGTCGCCGACGCCAGGAAGTCGGCGACCGCCCTGCGCGCGCTCGGTGGCGGCAACAGCATCCGCTTCCTGCTCTCCTGGGCGTACGCGGAGCCCGTCCGGGGTTCGGTCAGCGGCAGCTATCTGGCCGCCGCCACCGCCCAGATGGGTGCCTTCCTGGACGCCGGCATCAGGGTCTACCCCGACTTCCACCAGGACCTCTACTCCCGCTGGCTCTTCGACCAGGGCAGCTGGTACACCGGTGACGGCGCCCCCAAATGGGCCGTCGACCTCGGCAAATACCCGAAGGAGTACTGCGGGATCTGCCCCTTCTGGGGACAGAACATCACCTCGAACGCGGCGGTGACGAAGGCGACGTACGACTTCTGGCACAACACATACGGAGTACAGGACTCGTTCCTCGACACCGCGCAGAAGACGATGACGTACCTGAAGGAGAACCTCACCGGCACGCAGTTCGCGGGTGTCGTCGGCTTCGACCCCTACAACGAGCCGCACGCGGGAACATTCGACAAGGGCCAGACCAGCCGGAGCTGGGAGAAGGACGTCCTGTGGCCGTTCTACGTCAAGTTCCGTTCCCGGATGGACGCGGCCGGCTGGCAGGACAGGCCCGCCTTCGTCGAGCCGAACCTCTTCTGGAACGGCAACATCGACTTCCAGCGGCAGGAGGGCGGACTGCTCGACGCCGGGACCATCGGCCCGCGCTATGTCTTCAACACGCACTTCTACGACCAGAAGGCGATCTCCGGCATCTTCATGTGGGGCAAGGCCGGGGACGGCCAGTACGCCGGCGACATGGGCAAGCTGCGCGACCGGGTGTCGGCCGCGGGTACGGCGGGCATCGTCAGCGAGTTCGGCCACCCGCTGAACGGCAATGTCTCCGACAAGGCGCCGACCGTCCTCAAGGCGATGTACCAGGGCCTCGACTCCCGGGTGAAGGGGGCGAGTTGGTGGGCCGACGCGAGCGGATCGGGTCCGGTGCTGTCCGGCAGCCAGTGGCAGTGGGACATCTACAACGGCCGCCACAAGGAGCTGATGAACGACAATCCCGGCAAGGTGCTCACGGGCGGTGACGCCTGGAACGACGAGGACCTGTCCGCCGTACGCCTCGACGACTCCGGCAAGGCGGTCCTGCGGCAGGACGCCCGGATGCTGGACCGCGTCTATCCGGGCGCCACGGCGGGGACCACACTCGCCTTCACCTACGAGGACCGCTCCCGGGACGGGTCCACGACCCTCACCTGGAACCCGGTGCCGAGTTCACTGCCGAACGTGTCCCGGCTGGTGGGCTCGGGGCAGTACGGGGTGCTGGTGTGGCGGTCGAAGGGCATCTCGGCGCCGACCGAACTCCATCTGCCGGCGTCCTTCCCGACCGCGACCACCACGGTCGTCTCGGACCTCGGTACGGTCTACGGCCCGCCCGCCTACACCGGTTCGACGCCGATCGCGGCGGGCACCGATCCCGGCAACACGGGAAGCCGCCGCCTGCTGCTCACCGCGCCGGACTCGGGAGTCCTGCACTACGCGCTGGTGACCAACGGGGCGACGGCTCCCTCGGCGGACGTACTGTCCGCCGCGCGGGCCGAGTTGGCCTCGTGGGCCGCGGCCGAGTTCAGCTAGCCGGTCGGCCCGCGGTCAACTGGCCCGCGACCACGGGTCAGTTGGCCGCCGGGCTCGTCCAGTCCGCCTGGACATGGGCGAGGCGGACCCGCTGGGGGTGGTCGCCGACCGGCACGGACACCGTCTTCAGCCCGGTGGCGAAGTCGATGGCCGTGATCTGGTCGGCGCCGCTCTCCGAGATCACGCAGGACTTGCCGTCGCCGCTCACGGTGGCCCAGTAGGGCTTCGAGGCGGACACGAGCGGGCCCTCCTGGAGTGTGGCCCGGTCGACGACCGTCGCATAGTCGTCCATCGTGCCCGCGACGCACAGCTTCTTGCCGTCCGGGCTCATCGAAAGGCCGTGGTGGCGCGAGTCGTTGACGAACGTGGTGCGGTCGTCGTTGGTCGCCGGGTTCTTCGGCAGGGTCTTCGTCCGGGTGATCTTGTCGGTGGCGAGGTCGTACTCGAAGAAGCCGTTGAAGAACGAGACCTGGAAGTACAGCTTCGACTCGTCGGGCGAGAAGACCGCGGGGCGGACCGCGTCCGAGAAGTCCTTGAGGCCGATGGCGTCGAGCCGGTCCCGCATGTCGATCACCTTCACCTGCTTGAAGGTGGCCGCGTCGACGACCGTGATCTTCCGGTCGCCCTTGGTGAAGTCCTGCCACGGGGCGTCCTGGTTGGTGTTGACGTCACCGATGGCCATGTTCCAGATGTACTTGCCGTCCTTGGTGAAGATGTTCTCGTGCGGCTTGTCGCCGGTACGGAACGAGCCGATCTGCTTGCCGGTGTTGATGTCCAGCACGTGCACGGTGTTGGAGATCGAGGCGGAGACCGCGACCCGCGTCCCGTCGGGGGAGACCGCCATGTGGTCGGAGCGGTAACCCGACACGGGGAAGCGCCAGTTGATCGCCCCGGTCGCGAGGTCGATCGACACGACGTCGGCGAAGCTCGGCCGGGACACGACCATCGACTTGCCGTCCGGGGTGGAGTACATGTCGTCGACGAACTGGTCGTGGCCCTCGCCGACGCCGTTGCGGATGGCCATGAAGAAGATCCACTTGATCGGGTCGGCGTTGATCGCGGCCATCCGCGCCGCCTTGTCCGGTACGACGTTGATCCGGCCGATCTTCGCGAAGTCGCCGGTGGACTTGACGACGTCCGCGGTGCCTTCCCAGTTGTTGCCGACGAACATCACCTCGCGCAGGCCCGCGGCGGCGGTGGCCGTGCCGGAACTCTCGGCGGCGGACGCGGCGATGGCGGTGGTCGCGGGGGCGGTGACGGTCAGGACGAGGGCGGCGGCCATGGCACAGAAGTGCCGGGATCTGAAAGCGGACATGAGTGCTCTCCCCTCCGGGAGTGGACAGACGGTCTATGGCGGGTGCATGACATATTGGGGCACAAGGGGGAACATGGTTCGGTCGCAGAAAACTGAACACGGCCACGTTCAGATTGACTTACTGGAAAGTAAGGACGAGGCGGCCTTCTCCACAAGACCGCGTGCGGGACAAACTTGGCTGCTGGACCGACGAGGGAGGGTTCATTGGCGGGCAGACTCAAGGCGCCGACCGGTCGCTACGGGGGCCGGACGGCCGAGGAACGCCAGGCCGAGAGGCGTAGGAGGTTCCTGGACGCCGCACTCGGGCTGTTCGGCGACACGCCGGGCTACCGCGCGACGACCGTCGCCGCCCTCAGCGAGGCGGCCTGTCTGTCGACCCGCCAGTTCTACGAGGAGTTCCGCACCTTGGAGGACGTCCTGGCCGCCCTTCACCTCCAGGTCAACGACTGGGCCGAGACGGCGGCGTTCAGCGCGCTGTCCGGCGCCGAGGGCCTGCCCCTCGCCGACCGGGCCGCCGCGATCTTCCGCGGCTACGCCGCCAACGTAACCGCCGACCCCCGCCGCATCCGCCTGTCCTTCGTCGAGATCATCGGCGTCAGCGCCCGTCTGGAGGAACAGCGCCTCGCCCGCCGCGCCCGCTGGGTGAACCTCATCTGCCAGGAGGCGGAGGCCGCCGTCGCCCGCGGCGAGGCCGCGCCACGCGACTACCGCCTCGCCGCGACGGCGTTCATCGGCAGCGTCAACGGCCTGCTCCACGACTGGAGTTCCGGCTGGGTCGACGCCACGCTGGACGAGGTGGTGGACGAACTGGTGCGGATGCTGCTGGGCATCCTGCGCCCGGCGGACTGGCCGGCCCCGGCCCCCGGCCACCGGCCTTCGGGTGCGGGTCCGGTGGGGGCTGGTCGCGCAGTTCCCCGCGCCCCTGAAAGATGAAAAGCAAGGGGCGCAGCCCCTGCTTTT
>NZ_LIQQ01000376.1 GCF_001418565.1 Streptomyces graminilatus
GCCTGACTGAGCGTCCGCAGCCGAGGCACGGCGGGCCCGTCCACTCGCGGCCGGGGCGCGCCCCCCTCGCCCGTCGCCACCACGAACCCCCAGTCCCGCGGCGCCCGCACCCCCTCATTCGCGACCCCCGTATGCCCCGGACCGGCGGCGTCGGCGACCACGCGATAAGGCACCGTCCGCAACCCGGCGGCCCGCATGGTCGTCTCGACGGTCCAGAACACGCGCGGCCGGGCGGCGACCGGCCCGCCGTGCACGACCAGCCGGCCGCCGTCGGTCAGCACCTGCCGCGCCAGCCCGTAGAACTCCTGCGAGTACAGCTTCGTACTCGCCGTGCCGGCCGGATCCGGCAGATCCGAGATGACCACGTCGTACGCGGCCCGCGCCCCGCGCAGCAGCCGGAAGGCGTCCGCCGTAGTGACATGGACGCGCGGATCGTCGAACGCGTGTGCGTTCAGCGCGGCGAGGGCCGGATCCCGGCGCGCCAGCCGCACCACAGCGGCGTCGAGTTCGACGACGTCCACCCGACGTACGCCCGGATACCGCAGCACCTCCCGCGCGGCGAGCCCGTCGCCGCCGCCGAGGACGAGCACGCGCGCGTGCGGGCCGTCCATCGCGGGGTGGACGAGCGCCTCGTGGTAGCGCAGCTCGTCCGCCCCGCCGACCCGCAGCCGGCCGTCCAGGAACAGGTTCAGCGGCCGGCCGCGTGTGCCACCGGTGAGAACGACCTCCTGTACGCCGGTCCGCAGCGCCACACGTACGTCGTCGCCGTACATGGCGTGCCGGGCGGCGCGTTCGAAATCGTCGACGAGTAAGGCGGCGGCGGCCAGGACCCCGATCACGGTCACGTTGGCCACCACCAGGAGCCAGCGGGCGCGCGGGGTGAGGTCCCGCCGGAACAGGCCGAGGACGAGGGCGCCGCCGACCAGCGCGTTGACCGTGCCGGTGAGCAGGGTGCCGGTGAGCTGGCCGAGCCAGGGGAGGAGCAGGAACGGGAAGGCCAGGCCTCCGACCAGCGCGCCCACATAGTCCGCGGCGAACAGGTCGGCCACGGCACCGCCCGCGTCCTGGCGGCGGATGCGCTGGATCAGCTCCATGAGCAGCGGCACCTCGGCGCCGATGAGCAGTCCGATGGCGAGGGAGAAGGTCACCAGCAGCACGCGGGGGCCGTTCGCCCACAGGCCGCCCCAGTCGCCGGTCCACGCGAACACCGCGTACAGCGCCATCGCACTGCATCCGCCGACCAGCGCGAGCGCCGCCTCGACCGCGCCGAAGCCGGCGGCGGCACGGCAGCGCAGACGCTTCGCGGCGAGCGAGCCGATGCCCATGGCGAACACCATCACGGAGAGCACGACGGACGCCTGGGTGACCGAGTCGCCGATCAGGTAGGAGGCGAGCGCGACGAGCTCCAGTTCGTACACCAGTCCGCAGGCCGCACAGACGAAGGCGCCGGCGAGGACCAGGAACCGGCCGGCGCCGGGCCGGACGGGCAGCCGCGCGGGGCGGCCCCAGGACGGGGGAAGGCCCGGCGGGGCCGGCACGTGCGGTTCGATCACGCTGGGAACGCTACGTCACACACTCGGCACGCTTCGTCACCCACACGTGTGGTCTTTGTTTATGCGGAGGAACCTGGTGTGAAGGCCCGTTGCGCCACAAGCCACTACCGCTGCCACAGGCCATCACCGCTGGAGGGCAGCCGCCACTCGTACCCCCACCCGTGTCCTGGTCGCCACGAGTTGCCCGTCCTGCGGATAGGCGTGCCAGGTCCGCCAGTGGACCTGGCCCTCGTACCGCTGGGCGAGCATCGCGGTGAAGGCGTGCGGGCTGCCAGGGAAGACGCCGGCCAGGCCGTGGGGATGGTCGGCGACCAGGGCCAGCAGCTCCTGGGCGCGTCCCGCGAACGACCCCGGGGACAAGACCTCGACTCTCGCCGCGAACTCGTACTCCCAGTCGTCCACCCGTTTGGCCACGCCGAGCGGGAGAGGGGTGCTGGAACCCGGGATGCACGCGACCGTCTCCGAACAGATGCCCTGTCGCTCCTCCAGAAGCACCTGGTGGGAGGCGCCAAGGAGTCTCAACTGGAGTTTCACGTCCGCCAGTTCGAGGTCGAGGGTGGCGAGCGCGGGCAACGGCTCCCGGCCCAGGGCCCAGGCGAGGTCGGCCGCACGCGTGTCGGTGTAGGTGGTGTTCAGGGTCGTGAGCATGGATCGGCTCCGCTAGCACGCAAAAGGGAGGGGAGGTCTGGGTGAGCAAGGTGACGACGGGCAGGGTGACGACGTACAAGGTCATGATGTGCGGGGTGGGGGTCCGGTGCGCTCCGGTCGACACGGGTCGACACCGGAAGAGCAGCCCAGTCATCAGGAACGCCCAGAGGCAGGCAAGGGGCGCGCGAGGGGCTGTGTTGGTGATGTAGAGGGAATCATGAACGGTGGCGCCGACACAGCGTTTTTACCCAACTTCGTGGGGTTTCCATCCCTCAGAGGGCTTCTCAGCTCAACTGTTCAACCGAGGCGTACGCCCGAGCGTGCGAAGGACGCCCGTGAGCGGGCGTACGAGCGCCCGCCGGGACGACGTGTACGCATGACGTGCATGCACGACGTGTATGCACCACGTATACGCGTGTCGTCCAGGCGGGCGCTCATCCCGCGGTCCGGATACGGTTCCCCCTTCCGGAGCTCAGCTGCCCCGTGTCAGCTGCCTCCACCGCATCCGCCCCCGCCTCCCCCGCAGGACGATCCGCCGCCACAGGACGAGCCGCCTCCGCAGGAGGAACTCGACCCGCAGGAGGAACTCGACCCGCACGACGAGCTGCTCCCGGAGTCAGCGGCACCCGCCGCTCCTCCGGCCCACCAGCTGTCCCCGCTCGAGTTCCGGCTCCGGCTCCGGCTCCCGCCGCTCACCCGGCTCACCCGGCTCACCGACCGGGACCTCCGTGCCGACCGGACCGCCAAGGTCACGATGATGAACATGACCGCCAGGATGACAAGGACGAGCATGACTATGGTCATGGCGTCGCCCTCCTTTCTTTCCCCCGAGGCGGCCCCCCGTGGGCGCCTCACGCTCTTGCGTGACGGGGGGATGCCCGCTCGTCTCACCTGCCAAAGCAGAGTTGAGGAAGTCCAGAGCTTCGGCGCAGGATGACGACCATGACCAGCAGCGCACGCCCCTTCCTCAACCGCAGGCTCGCCGAGTTCGGGACGACGATCTTCGCCGAGATGTCGGCCCTCGCCCTCACCACCGGCTCGATCAACCTCGGCCAGGGTTTCCCGGACACCGACGGCCCCGAGGAGATCCGGGAGGCGGCCGTACGGGCGCTGCGCGACGGCCGCGGCAACCAGTACCCGCCGGGCCCGGGCGTCCCCGAGCTGCGGACGGCGATCGCCGCGCACCAGCAGCGCCGGTACGCACTCTCGTACGACCCCGACCGCGAGGTCCTGGTGACGGCGGGCGCGACGGAGGCCATCGCGGCGACCCTGCTGGCGTTGGTGGAGCCGGGTGACGAGGTGATCGCCCTGGAGCCCTACTACGACTCCTACGCGGCCTGCATCGCGATGGCGGGCGGCACACGCGTGCCGGTCACCCTGCGCCCGCACGAGGGCGCGTTCCGCCTGGACCTGGACGAACTCCGGGCGGCCGTAACCCCCCGCACCCGCCTGCTCCTCATCAACACCCCCCACAACCCCACCGGCACGGTCCTGACCCGCGACGAACTGACCGCGATCGCCCAGCTCGCCGTGGAACGCGACCTGCTGGTGGTGACCGACGAGGTGTACGAACACCTGGTCTTCGACGACGCCGGACATCTGCCGCTGGCCTCCTTCCCGGGGATGCGCGAACGGACGGTCTCTATCGGGAGCGCCGGGAAGACGTTTTCGTTCACCGGTTGGAAAGTGGGCTGGGTCACATCCACCCCGGACCTGGTGACGGCGGTCCGCTCGGCGAAGCAGTTCCTGACGTACGTGGCGTCGGGGCCGTTCCAGTACGCGGTGGCGGAAGCCCTGACCCTCCCGGACACGTACTTCGATTCATTCCGCGAGGACATGCGGACAAAGAGGGACCTGCTGTCGGCGGGCCTGCGGGAGGCCGGCTTCAAGGTCTTCGAGCCCTCGGGCACCTACTTCATCACCACCGACATCCGCCCCCTCGGCGCTGCGCTGTCCAAAGACGGCGACGGCTTCGCCTTCTGCCGCGCCCTGCCCGAACGCGCGGGCGTCGTGGCCATCCCGAACGCGGTCTTCTACGACCACCGCGAGGAGGGCGCCCCCTTCGTACGGTTCGCGTTCTGCAAGCAGACCGACGTCCTGACCGAGGCAGTGACCCGCCTCAAGCGCCTCACCACCTGAGACCACACCGAACCGAACCGAACCGCTGGAGCATCGAGGATGACCGGCACCAAGCCCCTCCAGGCCGCCACCGAAGGCACGTGGGCGTTACCCCTTCTGGCTCTCGCGCCATTGACCGCCATCAGACTCCTCGCGGCCCCATCCACACCATGGCTCACCATTTCCTGGGCGATATTCGCCCTGGCCGTCCTATTGGTGGCCATTGGCTGGACGACGGTGTTCCGTCGCGGGATGCGCGAGTTCGCAGCATGGGTCACGTGCGTTCTTGTGCACGCCGTTCTGGCCTGGCAGTTCATTTCCCTTGTCCAGGAATAGACCGTGACCGGCAGGAACCGCACCGCTCTGCCGCCAGCACCAGTGCGGCGACCGGGTCCCGGCCGCCTCAGGGACGGTGGCCAGGAGCCGGGTGGGACCGGAAACGGCGAGAGCCCGGCCGTGGCGGCCGGGCTCCTCCGTGTACAGGCGTACCGGACGTACAGGCGGGACTACGCCTACGCCTCGTCGTCCTCGGGCTTCTCCGCCTCGTCGGTCGCGGCGATCTCGTCCTCCAGGCCGAGCTGCTCGACGAGCCACTTGTCGAACTCGATCGCGGCCCGCACCCAGCTCACCGTCGACGACACGAAGTGCTCCAGGCTGACGCCCGTACCGATCAGCATCTGCGCCTCGCCGATCAGGCGAACCGTGCCGTCGTCGTGCGTGTGGCTGTACACCTTGGGCCACAGGGTCCGCCGGTTCCAGTCGTCGATCGACTCGAGAAGCGCGACCTTCTCCTCGATCTGGTGGGGCCGGTCGTAGAACGTCCGCACCGAGAAGACCTGCTGGTCGCCCTCGCCACGGAACATGAAGTACGTACGGAACTGCTCCCACGGCGCCGCGAGGTCACCCTCGTCGTCGACGACGTACTTCAGCTCCATCTGTTCCAGGAGCTGCTTCACAAGGTCCTGGTCCGGGACGACGGGGCCTGCCGGTCCTTGCTGCTGCGGCTCGGGCTGGCCCCCGAAGTTCGGAATCGAGGACGGGTCGATGGTCATTCGTGAACACTCCAACAGAGTCGTCTGGCTCGTCCGGCCATCGCTGAGACCAGACGTACGTACCCACCCTCTCCTGCTTCGCCCCCGACCGGCAACAGCCGCCAGCATGTGCCTGCCGGGAGCGTCCGAAAACAGCGTGGCGGGTGTTTCCCGCTAAAGCGTCTTGCCCGTCGCCGGCCCCTCCACAGGCCCCTCCACAGGCCCTTCCGCAGACCCTTCCGCCGGCCCCACGATCAGCCCCTCCCCGAACGCGTCCACCCGTACCGTGTCCCCGTCCTTCACCTCGCCCGCCAGGATTTCCTTCGCCAGGCGGTCGCCGATCGAGGTCTGGATGAGGCGGCGGAGGGGGCGGGCGCCGTAGGCCGGGTCGTTGCCCTCTGTGGCCAGCCAGGACAGGGCGGCCGGGGTTACGTCCAGGGTCAGGCGGCGGTCGGCCAGGCGCTTGGCCAGGCGGTCGATCTGGAGGGCCGCGATGCGCTCCAGTTCCTGCCCGTCCAGGGCGGAGAAGACCACCATGTCGTCCAGGCGGTTCAGGAACTCCGGCTTGAACGACGCGCGGACCACCTCCAGTACCTGCCGCTTCTTTTCCTCCGGTGGCGTCAGCGGGTCCACCAAGTACTGGCTGCCCAGGTTCGACGTCAGGATCAGGATCGCGTTGCGGAAGTCGACCGTGCGGCCCTGGCCGTCCGTGAGGCGGCCGTCGTCGAGGACCTGGAGGAGTACGTCGAACACCTCCGGGTGGGCCTTCTCCACCTCGTCCAGCAGCACCACGCTGTACGGGCGGCGGCGCACCGCCTCCGTCAGCTGGCCGCCCTCCTCGTAGCCGACGTAGCCGGGCGGGGCGCCGACCAGCCTCGCCACGCTGTGCTTCTCGCCGTACTCCGACATGTCGATGCGGACCATCGCCCGCTCGTCGTCGAAGAGGAAGTCGGCCAGTGCCTTCGCCAGTTCCGTCTTGCCCACGCCCGTCGGGCCCAGGAAGAGGAACGAGCCCGTCGGGCGGTCCGGGTCCGCGATGCCCGCCCTTGTCCGTCGTACCGCGTCCGAGACCGCCTGTACTGCCTCGCCCTGGCCGATCAGGCGGCGGCCCAACTCCTCCTCCATGCGCAGGAGTTTCTGGGTCTCGCCCTCCAGGAGACGGCCGGCCGGGATGCCGGTCCAGGCGCCGACCACGTCCGCGATGTCGTCGGGGCCGACCTCCTCCTTGACCATGGTGTTCCGGGACGCCTCCACCTCGGCCTTCGACGCTTCCGCCAAGTCCCTCTCCAGGGTGGGGATCTCGCCGTAGAGGAGTTTGGAAGCGGAGTCGAAGTCGCCGTCGCGCTGGGCCCGTTCGGCCTGGCCGCGCAGTTCGTCGAGCTTCTCCTTCAGCTCGCCGACCCTGTTGAGGGACTGCTTCTCCTTCTCCCAGCGGGCCGTCAGACCGCGCAATTCCTCCTCCTTGTCGGCGAGATCGCGGCGCAGCCGGTCGAGCCGCTCGCGCGAGGCGGGGTCGGTCTCCCTGTCCAGCGCGAGTTCCTCCATCTTCAACCGGTCCACGGCGCGCTGGAGTTCGTCGATTTCGAGGGGGGACGAATCGATCTCCATCCGGAGCCTCGACGCAGCCTCGTCCACCAGGTCGATCGCCTTGTCCGGGAGGAAGCGGGACGTGATGTAGCGGTCGGAGAGGGTTGCCGCCGCCACCAGGGCGCTGTCGGCGATGACCACCTTGTGGTGGGCCTCGTAGCGGCCCTTCAAGCCGCGCAGGATCGCGATCGTGTCCTCGACCGAGGGTTCCGCGACCAGGACCTGCTGGAAGCGGCGCTCAAGCGCCGGGTCCTTCTCGATGCGCTCGCGGTACTCGTCCAGCGTCGTCGCGCCGACCATGCGCAGCTCGCCGCGCGCCAGCATCGGCTTCAGCATGTTGCCCGCGTCCATCGCGGAGTCGCCGCCCGCGCCCGCGCCGACGACCGTGTGGAGTTCGTCGATGAACGTGATGATCTGGCCGTCGGAGTCCTTGATCTCCGCCAGGACCGTCTTCAGGCGCTCCTCGAACTCGCCCCGGTACTTCGCCCCCGCGACCATCGCGCCGAGGTCCAGGGAGACGAGGCGCTTGTTCTTCAGGGATTCCGGGACGTCGCCCTTCACGATGCGCTGGGCCAGGCCCTCGACCACGGCCGTCTTGCCCACGCCCGGTTCGCCGATCAGCACCGGGTTGTTCTTCGTACGACGCGACAGCACCTGGACGACCCGGCGGATCTCGTGGTCGCGGCCGATGACCGGGTCGAGCTTGCCCTCCCGGGCGGCGGCCGTGAAGTCCGTACCGAACTTCTCCAGGGCCTTGTACTGACCCTCGGGGTCGGCTGTGGTCACGCGACGCCCTCCCCTGCTCTTCTGGAACGCGTCCAGCAGCTTTTTCGCGCCGGCGCCCTGCTGGGAGAGTACGTCCCCGGCGGGGCCGCCCTTCGCGGCGATGCCGATGAGGAGATGCTCGGTGGAGAGGTACTCGTCGCCGAGCTCCTTCGCCCGTTCGGCCGCGTCCGCGATGACCGAAAGGAGTTCCCGGTTGGGCTGCGGGGGCGCGACGGTCGAACCGGTCACGCTCGGCAGCGACGCCAGTACGCGTTCGGCGCCCGCCCGTACGGCAGCCTGGTCGGCGTCGACCGCGACCAGCAGGTCGGTGATGTTCTCGTTGTCCTCACCGGCGAGGAGTGCCAGCAGCAGGTGCGCGGGGGTCAGGTCCGGGTGCCCCCCGGACACGGCCCTGCCGGTGGCCGCGTTGATCGCGTCCCGGCTCCTGTTGGTCAGCTCGGCGTCCACGGTCGCTGTCTCCCTTCCCTGTCCCGGTCGTGACTGACACAGTCAACGTACATAAAGTTGAGTCTATTCCACTCAAGGCGGGACGGGCACTGCCGGGCATGCGCCGGACATGTGCCGGGCAGACCGAAAACCGCCCATCCCTATGACGGATGGACGGTGTGAGTCGATGTGGGTTCGGGGCGGGGAACCGCTACTTTCAGCCAAGCGGGTGCGTGTCGCGCCCATCACCGGACGCGGGCAAGAGCTCTCACGGCCCGCCCAAGTCCTGATATTTCCCCGGAAACAGCAGCGGCGTCACCGTGTTCAGGTCACGGTGACGCCGCTGCTGGGGGGAAGCACCTGAGCGATCTACTGCGACGGGGGAATCGCGTCAGGCACTGCGGGGGGTGGCTGAGATGGTCTGCACGTCCTGGATGCCGGGGACATCCGGGATGTCGGGGTGGTCCAGCCGGTGGTCGCGCTGGTCCAGGTTCACAAAGATCATTCCGTACCGAATCGCACACCGTACTGGCTGCGGCGCCCCCCGAGGCCGCCGCAGACACCGGTATGCCCTCACGTCCTCCTCGTCGTCCCGCGTCACGACGACCGGCTCTCCGAACACGGTCACCATCAGCGAGTCACCGCTGTGGGGGATGGCGGTGACCAGGTCGATGAAGTGCCAGCCGGAGCGGTAGGCGGTGGCCATTTCGCGGCGGAAGGAACGATCATCGGGTGGAGTCGTCATGTCATTCCCAAACGCTGTCAAACGGACCGATGGGAGACTTCGCGACACTGCTACCGGCAACCACGGAATGCGTGCCCAGCGGCGGCCAGGTACTGTCCGCCTTACTGTCACCGTGCGTACCGGACAGGCCACTCACTGCCCCGAAGGTCGCAACGGCAGAGAAGGCGGCGACAAGCACCCAGCGAAGCATTCTCTTACGCATAATCGGCTTCGTCCTCACTTGAAGGTCCCTCTTTCCCCCGTCGAGTAAGACGATGGCTCATTCGGGCACGTCATGGCCACACAATCGATGCATCATGTTCCTGCACGTTCAGGACCCTGGGGGGTGGAGATTTGGCGATGAATCGGACTAAAGCGACACATCCCCATGCGGTGACCGAGTTGTGTGAGGACGGCAGCCGTCTTTATGCAGCCGCTCTGCGCACCGGGCGCATAGCCCGTTCGGACGTTTCGAGCACCCCGTGCCTGATGGAGTTCTCCCTCCTCCAGCCCGACCCCGACGATCCCACCTGGCTGCGACCCGTACCCCCGTCAGTGGCTCTTACCCAGCGGCTGGATCCCATAGAACGCGAGATCAGCGAGCGCAGACGGCACTCGATCGAGCTGGTCGACTCCTTCGAGCCGTTCATGGCCCTGACCGCCCAGCCGGCCGAGGGCACGCACGGGATCACCGTGCTGGAGGGCAACGACCGGATAAACGCCGCACTCAACCTCGCCACGGCCCAGTGCCAGAACGAGATGCTCACCGTCCAGCCCAGCCAGGGCGGCGCCCGCCCCGAGCGCAGCCTCCTCCAGGGGCTGGAACGCGACCGCCCGCTGATCGAACGTGGTGTGAAGCTGCGCACGCTGTACCAGCACACCGCCCGCTACAACCCCGAGCGCCTCGCATACGTGGATCAGTTCGCCGAGGGCAAGGTGGAGTACCGGACAATCGACGAGCTGGTCGAGCGCCTCATCGTCTGCGACGAAACGGTCGCCTTCATCCCCGTGCGCGACGACCGGCAGGTCGCCCTGGAACTGCGGCACACCGGCCTGGTCCGGTATCTCATCAAGGTCTTCGAATTCATGTGGAACCGCGCGGTCCCGCTGAGCGCGGGCGCCCCCTACGAAACCGCGCCCGACGGCCTCACCGACATCCAGCACTCCATAGCCAAGCTCCTCGTCGAGGGCCACGTCGACGAGGCCATCGCCCGCCGCCTCGGCATGAACGTACGCACCTGCCGCGCCCACATAGCCAAGCTGGCCACCGCCCTGGGCAGCGGCAGCCGCGCCCAGCTCGGCTTCCTGATCGCCCAGTCGGGGATCTTGGACCAGAATCGCTGAGAGCGACTGGAACAAGGAAGTCACCTATGACCGAGGAGCACCCACACGGGGCCGAGGAACTGTGCAACGAAGGCATGCGCCTGTACGTCAGCGCGTTGCGCGAGGGCCTCGTTCCAGCAGACAAGGCCGCGGCGGCCCCCTGCCTGATCGACTTCGGGCTGCTCCAGCCCGACCTCGAAGATCCGCGCCAGATGCGCCCGCTGGCCCCCGCACTGGCTCTTTCCCGGTTGCTGCGCGAGTGCGCGGAGGACACGGCCAGGAAACGGCGGCAAGAGGCACTGCTGGCCGAAGCGTTCGAGCCGCTCATGCGCGTCGACGTCCCGGACGCGGCGGCCGAAACACCCGTGATCAGCGTCCTCAGCGGCTTCGACCGGATCAACCTGGTCATCACCCGAACCATGGCCGACGCCACCGGTGAACTCCTGGCCATCCAGCCCCACACGGGCACCCCCACCACGACCCTGGCCAACCTGGACCGCGACCAGGCCCTCCTCGACCGGGGCGCCCGGCTCCGCACTCTTTACCAGCACACGGTCCGCCACTCCCCAGCCGTCCGTGCCCGCTACGAACAGCTGAAGGGCGATGCCGAGGCCCGCTCCCTGGACGAACTCACCGACCGGCTCCTCGTCATCGACCGGACCGTCGCGTTCATCCCCGCCAGCGAGGACCGTTCCCTCGCCCTTGAGGTCCGCCACCCAGCCCTCGTGCACTACTTCGTCACAGCCTTCGAGCGGCTGTGGAGCCTGGCCACCCCGATGTACCCCCGGGCGCTCCAGCCCCCGACCGTGAACGGCGTCACCCCCCGCCAACGAGCCATCGCCGCCCTGCTCGTCGAAGGGCACACCGACGCAACCGTCGCCGCCCGCCTCGGCATGAACATCCGTACCGCCCGTGTCCACATCGCCAAGCTCGCCGCCGTCCTCGGCAGCCAGAGCCGCGCCCAGCTCGGTTACCTCATCGGGCAGTCGGGGATCCTGGAGCCGGAACAGCCTCAGGGCGGTCAGCGAGCTCCGGAGCCGACATCGGCGCCGGAAGGCTGAGCGCACCGCCGCCCGGGCCTGCGATGCCCGGCGGCCCGTCCAGCCCTGCCTGCGCGATCCGCACCCCCAACTGGGTCCGGCTCGCCGCCCCCAGGGTCTCCGAGAGCCGTGCGATGTGCGCCCGGCACGTTCGTACGCTGATGCCCAGCCGTTCCGCGACCACCGCGTCCTGGTGGCCCTCCGCGAGCAGAGCGGCGATGGACCGCTCCCGGTGCGAGATGCCCTCGATGCCGGTGTCGGGGAGGTCGGCCGTCAGCGGGACCGCCAGCCGCCACAGGCGGTCGAAGACCGTGCCGAGATACGCGACCAGCGCCGGGTGGCGGATCTCCAGGGCGACCGTACGGTCCGCGTTCGCCGGGATGAAGGCCACCGTGCGGTCGAAGAGGATCAGCCGCTCGACCACCTCGTCGAGGGTGCGCGCCTCGGCGGCTCCGCCCACCAGTTCCAGGTAGTTGAGCAGTCCCTGGCCGTGCCGGGCCACATGGTTGTACAGGCCGCGCATCCGCACACCGCGTCCGCGCAGTTCGAGTGCCCGGTGCAGGCCCTCGGAGAGTTCGTACTCGCGGCGGATGCCGCCCGGCTGCACGGTGAGCACCTCGGTGGTGCACGCCTGGGTCGCCTCGTCCATCGCCGTCTGGATCCGGGTGAGCCCGTCCAGGACCCGCAGGGCAGCGCCCTCACCGGAACCGGAACCCGAGCCGCAACCGGAGCCGCCGCCAGAAGCCTCACCGGCACCGGATCCACAGCCGACGCGCCGGCTCTGCCCGCCGAGGGCGGTGTACCGCTCGAAGGCCTCCACCGCCGAGCCCACCCGGCCCTGGCTCGCGCTGACCTCGTCGTAGACACCGCGCAGCAGCCGGGTCATGACCTCCTGCGGGGAGGTCGGCACCAGCCAGGCCATGTCGTCGGGGTCGGGGTGCAGCAGGGCGAGTTCGAGCAGGCACGGCACCGCCCCCGCGTCCTCGCGCCGCACCCGGCCCCGCCGTACGGCCCGGGAGTACACGCGCTCCCCGGCCTCGCACAGTCGGTCAGCACCGTGTGGATGCTCGTCCGTCCTGTGCCCGGCCATCACACCGTCCCACCGCTGGTTCCAGCACTTCGCAGCGCCACTATGCGCGGCCCGGGACGTGGTCCGCAACACAGCCAGGTCCGTCACGCCTCCTAATTCCAGCATTATGTCTGCTTTCGCCACCCCTCCGCCCATGCCCCTGCAACAAGCTGACGGTGGTGGGGCGTTGCTCGCAGAGGCATTGTTGACAGTGCTTCCAAGAGGGCGAGACGGGGGCGCCGCAAGGCGTGAAACGGGGGAACGCCCGAAGCAGCCCCGGCCGGGTGGTCCCCATCCGGCCGGGGCCGAGCCGACAGCCCGCCCGCCAACACCTGGACGGGCGGAATCCCGCGGGACCGATCGCCCATTGGTGTGCGCATACGAATGACGAAGGTGCGCACCGGTGCGACCAGATGGGATGCCAGGCAACCGTCTGACAGCACAAGACCTGCGAACACACCAGCAGGGAACAAGGACACAGAGGGACTGAGCGTGCAGGAAAATACCGAACCGTATCAGGCTGCCAGAAATTTTCAATCGGCATCAGAGATTCCCGATTTCGATCTGTTGACGAGCCGGGAGAGACAGGTCCTCTCGCTTCTTGCTGGCGGTCCGTCGAATCGCGTAATCGCCAGAAAGCTTGGCATAGCCGAACGAACAGTAAAGGCTCACCTGACAAATCTGATGCGAAAACTCGGAGTGGAATCACGACTCGAAGCGGCCCTGATATCCAACCTGCATGGCAAAGCGCTCTAGACCTTGAAATACTGCCCTTAGGGGCAATGCCCGAAAGTCCAATGGGAAATCTCCTCGCTCTGCGGAAATGTAGTTCCTGTCAGCCGGGAAGGCCGGCTGCGGGCCGCGCTACGAGCAGCACGGCCGAACGGAATTACGGGGAGGAACCATGCGCAAGAAGACGCGCATCATCGCCACTTCAGTGGCAGCCGCAGTAGCCCTTGGTATCGCCGCACCCGCGGCGTCGGCCGTTACGGCCCATCCGACTGGCGCCCCCGTCGCGGCGGTGCACAGTGCCACGACGACGTCGGCCACGGTGGAGTTTTACCCCGAGGTCGAACTCAGCTCCGAGGCTGAGGCCAAGGCTGAAGGGCAGCGAGTCGCCCTGGGCAGGCTCGGGGCGCTGCAGAGGCTGCTGGAGAAGAGTAAGCCGCTCTTCAAGGCGGCAGTGAAGGCCGCGAAGCGGGGTGCAGTCGCCTTCAACAACTGGGTCAACAGCCTCTCGAACTTCAATCCGGTGAAGTGGGCGATCAAGGGATCTCCGGGCTTTGTCGTCCAGGAGCTCATAGAATGGCTGGCTAACCAGGTCATCTGATTCGAACAATCGGAGTTCCTCCCGAACGTTTTCGGGAGGAACTCCGTTCCACGAGGGAGACGAGTGAAGAAGTCGCGCGGCCAGATAGTGGCAGACAATATGTGGGGATCAGCGGCACTCTTCGTCTGTGCTGCGTTCGTTTCATTCAATCTGCTCCACACCGATAGCGCAAGAGCGGCTGGATGGATCTTCTATTTCTGCGGCTGGATCCCCCCGACCGCCATGACGATCCGGTGTCTGGCGAAACATCAAAAACCCGGCGTCGGCGGCGCATTTTCAATCGGATTGCTCATACTCTCCGGCTTCTTCTTCTGGTTGAACCATGGCTGATTGCGAGGAGACCCTTCCGCTCTTGGCTGCACATGGCCTCGCCAAGGAATTCTGTGGCCACCCCGTACTGTCAGACATCTCTCTAGACTTGCCTGCGTTTACGGTTACTGGTCTCCTTGGTGCGAATGGGGCGGGAAAAACCACGGCAATCCGAATGATGCTCGGTCTCCTACGCGGCCGTGGCGAGACACTTTTCATGGGTCGCTCTCTGGTGCAGTGGCGGTCCCCCGCAAGCATCGTTGGAGCAGTTCTCAGTGGTGTTTCCGGACATCCCAAACACTCGGTTCAGGCACACTTGAAAATGGTGGCTTCCGGAGCCGGGGTACCCGGCAGACGCGTGGCCGAAGTGCTGAATCAGGTCGGAATGCTGGAAGCCGCAGGGCTGCGCCTCGGGCGTTTGTCACTCGGCATGGCCCAACGCGTGGGAATCGCACAGGCACTACTTGGAGACCCACGCATCCTGATCCTGGACGAGCCCACCAACGGACTCGACCCTCACTCCATCCATTGGTTGCGAACGTTACTCAGAGGATTCGCCGACGAGGGACGGGCTGTTCTGGTGTCAAGCCATCAACTGGCCGAAATGGGACACCTGGCCGACAGACTTGTCGTACTCGGGAAAGGACGGATCGTTGCCGAAACATCCATAGCGGACCTTTCCGGAATCTCTCAAGGACGTATCGGGGTTCAGAGTCCCCTGCTCGACCGGTTGAAATCATTGGTCGAACAGCACGGCGGAGCACTCAGGGCGACCTCTGCGGGAGCCGCGGAAATCACCGGAATCTCCCGATCTCAGGTCGGAGATCTCGCGGCCGAGCACCACGTACCCCTGCACTGGCTCGACGAACGGCAGGTCTCCCTAGAGGAGTTCTACCTGTCCGTCGCTGATCAGGAGTTCCAGAGACGATGAGTACTGCACAGGTCGACGAGGTGCGTGCCGCCTCCCCTGAACGCGTGGTCCCGGGTACCCCCCTGGCCGGGACCACGCTGAATCGCGCTCTGAGCTTCGAATACATGAGGCTCAAGGGCCTGCGATCCACTTGGGTGGCGATTGCCACGATGGCCGCCCTGAGTCTGCTCAACGGCGTGCTGCTGCCGACCGAGGCAGTCGAACCGAAGGTGAGCGGGCAACCTTCCCTCGAAGTCACCCAGTTGGTCGACTCTCTCCAGTTCAATCCGATTGGCATGCAAATACCCCTCAGTGCATGGTTGTTGGTGTTTGTTCTCGGAAGCGGTCCGTTCGCGACGGAGTTCAGGCATCGCACTGCGCAAACAGCCTGGCTGACCATCGGTACGCGCGGCCTGTCGTACGCGGCCAAACTCCTTGTGGGCGCGGGCGGCTCCCTGGCGATCTGCGTCGTCGGCCTCGCACTGAGCGCGATCGGAGGTGCGACAGCCCTTGCCGTCACGGGACTTGCCCAGCCCCACTGGTCAGGGGCCTGCGGCCCGCTGTTGAGGTACCTGATTGTCATGACGTTTCTGCCTGTTCTGGCAGGCAGCCTGACCGCGCTCATTCGGAGCCGGCTCCTGTCGGTACTCACACTCGTCCTGTGGCCGCTCCTGTTGGAACGGGTCTTCGGGCTGGTCATCCAGCGGATCCCAGGAATGGCCGGGGTCCAGGACTGGCTTCCATTCGCGGCGGCCCGAGCGGCGATGAGCGGCGTGGCGAATCCCGACGAACTGACCCGGCTGCTTATCGGCAGTGATCTGGCTCCCCTTCCGGGCCTCGGGGTGTTCTGCTCGTTCTCAGCCCTCGTGGCTACCTGTGGATGGCTCGCCTATCGACGACAGGAGGCTTCATGAGCCTGAGTACACCCGTGCTTGTCCGACGGGTGGCCGCAGTCGACGCGCTGCGGGGATTCGCGCTGCTCGGCATTCTGCTGGTGAACAGCCTGCAGATCATGGACCCCTACGTGTCGGAGGGGGTTCGAGAGCCCAGTGCGGCGCTCTTGGACCGGGTCGCCGTGTGGCTGGTGATGGCATTGGCGGCTTCCAAGTTCTACCTCCTGTTCTCGTTCCTCTTCGGCTACAGCTTCACCCTGCAGATGAGCTCCGCCGACCGGAACGGGGCCAACATCACGCCTCGATTCCTTCGCCGGTCGCTGGGCCTGCTGATGTTGGGCCTGGCACATGCCGTGCTGCTCTACAACGGTGACATCCTCATGACGTACGGCGTTCTTGGACTGGCTCTCCTGGCTGTCCGGCGGATCACCCCGGCGACCGCCACCAAGGCCGCCTCCTGGATCTACGTGGTCTACGGCGTCCTACTCACCACACTCGGTGCCCTTCCTGCAGGGGAGAACAGCGAGATCGACGGCCACAAGAAGGAGATCGCCGTGGCTGTGGGCGCGTACCGCGGCACCGCAGCCACGGTCCTTCAGGCAAACGTGGACCGGCTGCCCGATGCTTTCCTCGGCTTTTTCCTCATGGCCCCCGGGGTACTCGCCGCGTTCCTCCTGGGGCTGGCCGCAGGCAAGGTCGGCATCCTCACCCTGAACGCCCCGAGCCGCCCCCAGTTGGTCAGGATCACGGCCGCAGGACTCGCGTTGGGAGTCCCCGGGGCCGTTTTCTCCGCCTCCACTTCGCAGGGACCACTGGATGAACGATGGCAGTACCTGGGGCTTGGCGTGGGCATCCTGACGGCTCCCGCTCTGTCAGCCGCGTACGCCTGCGGAATCCTGCTTCTGCTGCGCTCCTCATGGGGTGAGCGCACCGAGCAACTACTCAACCCGGCAGGCCGCCTGGCGCTGACGAACTATCTGACACAGTCCGTTGTCATGACCGTTGTGGCCACGTCGTACGGACTCTCCCTGTACGGACGTACCGGCGCGGCCACGGTGGTGGGGCTGGCATGCCTCGTGTACGTCCTCCAACTCGCCGTCAGCGCAGCATGGTTCCGGCGATTCCGCCAGGGCCCCGCCGAGTGGCTGCTCCGTACGCTCACCCGGGCACAGCTCGCGGGTGGCCGTCCCCGATCATGACAAGCGTCCCGCCGGGCGACCGCCCGGCAGAAACACCTACCGACGGGTACCCGGAGAACGGCTGCGCGGTCGCCCTGCGGGGAAAGCGCGTACCCCAACTTGCGCGTGAGCTGCCGGAAACCACTCGGAGATCGTCCCGTTACGTCCCGCCCCTACCTTCAGGCCATGGCGGACATATTTGACGCGTACGCGTTGGCCGATGCGTGGGACGAGATGTTTGTGCGGCCGGGTGAGGTCAGGACCGCCTATGAGCCGGTACTGGCGGCGCTCCAGCCCATCGAACCCACCGAACTGCGGTTCAGGGCCGACCAGATGGCCCGAGCCTTCACCGACCGGGGGGTGACCTACGCCTTCGCGGGCGAGGAACGGCCCTGGCCGCTGGACCTCGTGCCGAGGATCCTGGACGCGCTGGAGTGGGATCTCATCCAGCGCGGGGTGGCCCAGCGGGTGCGGGCCCTGGAGGCGTATCTCGCGGACGCCTACGGGCACTGCCGGGCCTTCGAGGACGGTGTCGTGCCCTGGCGGCTGCTGCTCAGTTCGGCGCACTTCCATCGCGCCGCGCACGGCATCGAGCCACCGGGCGGGGTACGCATCCATGTCGCCGGCATCGATCTCGTCCGGGACGAGGCCGGGGACTTCCGGGTGCTGGAGGACAACGTCCGGGTGCCGTCCGGGGTCTCGTACGTCATCGAGAACCGGCGGGCGATGACCCGCGTCTTCCCGTCCCTCTTCGCCGAGCAGCACGTCGTCCCCGTCGACGGCTACGCGCAGCGCCTGCTGGCCGCGCTGCGCGCCGCCGCGCCGGAGGGGGTCGCCGATCCCCGTGTGGTCGTCCTGACCCCTGGGCCGAGCAACGCCGCCTACTTCGAACACGCGCTGCTGGCCCGGCTGATGGGCGTGCAGCTGGTCGAGGGGCACGACCTGGTGTGCCGCAAGAACCGGGTGTGGATGCGGACCACGCGCGGTGAGGTGCCCGTCCATGTCGTATACCGAAGGCTGGACGACGACTTCCTCGACCCGCTCCATTTCCGGCCCGACTCGGTGATCGGCTGCCCCGGCATCCTGAGCGCCGCCCAGGCGGGCACCGTCACCCTCGCGAACGCGGTCGGCAACGGCATCGCCGACGACAAGCTGCTCTACACGTACGTACCCGATCTGATCCGGTACTACCTCTCCGAGGAACCGATTCTTCCGAACGTGGAGTCGTTCCGTCCCGACGAGCCGGGCCAGTTGGAGGCCGTGCTCGACCAGATCGACCAGCTCGTCATCAAGCCCGTCGACGGCGCCGGCGGCCAGGGCATCGTCATCGGCCCCAAGGCCGACCGGGAGACCCTGGAGCAGTGCCGGGCGGCCGTGGCCGCCGATCCCCGGGGCTGGATCGCGCAGCGCCCCGTCGCGCTCTCCACCTCCCCGACCCTGGCCGGTGAGCGGATGGCGCCGCGCCACATCGACCTGCGCCCGTTCGCCGTGAACGACGGCAGCGAGGTCTGGGTCCTGCCGGGCGGGCTGACCCGGGTCGCCCTCCAGGAGGGCAACCTGATCGTCAACTCCAGCCAGGGCGGCGGCTCCAAGGACACCTGGGTGCTCTCCGAGGGGCCCGCCGAGACCCCGTACCCCGTACAGCCCACGGGTGCGCCGCCCGAGGTCGCCCCGCGCCAACACGGACCCGACGGCAACCACACCCTCGTACAGGAAGGAGCACAGCAGTGAACGACGTGATCCTCTCCCGGATAGCCGAGGCCCTGACGTGGACGGGCCGTTACGTGGAGCGGGCCGACGCGACGGGCCGCATCCTGGACGCCTATCTGCACCGGCTGCTGGAGGACCCCTGGCGCGACGAGGACGCGGCCTGCCGCTCCCTGTACGCGATCCTGGGTGTCGACGCGGGCGGCCAACCCGTGGACATGCAGCAGGTGTTGGACCAGCTCGCCTTCGACGCACGCTCGACCTGCTCGATCGAAGGCGCCCTGGGGGCCGCCCGGTTGAACGCCCGCAGTGCCCGTGAGGCCGTCTCCTCGGAGATGTGGGAGTGCCTCAACTCGACCTGGCACGCCCTCGCCGACCAGCGCCTCGCGGCCCGGCGCACCGGCCCCTACGCCTACTTGGAGCTGGTCCGGCGCAGATCCGCGCTCTTCTTCGGTCTCGCGGACTCCACGATGAGCCGGGACGACAGCTGGCGGTTCGTGGTGCTGGGGCGCAGCCTGGAACGGGTCGACATGACCGTACGGCTTTTGTCGGTACGGGTGTTGGACGCCGCCCACGCGCCCGACTGGCCGACCCTGCTCAGCGCGTCCGGCGCCGACGAGGCGTACGCGCGGGTGTACGGAGGCTTCGGTGACACCCCGAGAGTCGCCGAATTCCTGCTCCTGGACCGGGACTTCCCGCGCTCGGCGCTGCACGCCCTCACCACCGCCGAGGAGTGCCTCTCGGCGCTCGGCCGCCCGCGCCAGGATCCGGCCCGGCGCCCGATCGGGCGGCTGCGCACCAGACTCGAATATCTGGACTCGCAGGCATTGGAAGACCAACTCCCCTCACTTCTAAGGGACTTGCAGACCGCGTGCATGGCCTCCGCCGAGGCGGTCGCGGAGCGGTTCTTCCCGTACCAGGGACCCGTGGAGTGGGCTCAGGAAGGAACGCGTGCGGTATGAGCAGCAACGGGACGGGATACAGGACGAGCAGCGGTACGGGTGACGTGATGAGTGGCATGCCGGCCAACGCGCCGATGACCCGGCGGCTCCGCATCCGGCACATCACCCGGGTCGCGTACGCGCAGGCGGCGGTCTCCTCGCACAACGAGGTCCGGATGACCCCGCTCACGCTTCCCGGCCAGACCACGCTGGACGCCCGGGTCACCGTGAACCCGACGACGCCGACCTGGTCGTACTGGGACTACTGGGGCACGCAGGTCACCGGTTTCGACCTGATGGACCCGCATGCCGACCTCACGATCACCGCCCAGAGCCTGGTGGAGACGGCACCGCCGGGCCCCCTGGAGCCCGCGCCGAGCTGGGCCGAGGTCGCCGAGCGGACGGCGGGCTCCCGGCTGCTGGAGTTCGCGACGGCGACGGTACGGACGACGGTGCCGCCCGAGCTGGTGGCGCGGGCGCGCGAGGTCGCCGGGGGTCTCGACCCGCACGAGACGGCCGTCGCGGTGTCGTCGCTGGTCGCGGACCGGGTGTCGTACCTGCCGGGTACGACGGGGGTGAACACGTCGGCGGCGGAGGCGTGGGAGCAGGGCGCGGGCGTCTGCCAGGACATCGCCCATGTGACGATCGCGCTGCTGCGGGGCCTCGGCCTGCCCACCCGCTATGTCTCCGGCTACCTCCACCCCGAGCGGGAGGCGGAACTGCACCGCCCGGTGCCCGGCCAGTCCCACGCCTGGATCGAGTACTGGGCGGGCGACTGGCGCGGCTACGACCCGACGAACCGGACGCGCGCCGACGAGTCCCATGTGGTGGTCGGGCGGGGGCGCGACTACGACGACGTGACCCCGCACAAGGGCGTGTACCGGGGGGTGGCGGGCGGGCCGCCGGAGGTGACGGTGGAGTTCACGCGGGTGGCCTGAAAACGACCGTACGGCGGCCTCCCGTACGGCGTCCTCCCGCTCGTCGACTCCGTACGGCGGCTCCCGTACGGCGGTCACCCGCTCGTCGACTCCGTACGGCGGCTCCCGTACTGCGACTCCGTACGGCGGCTCCCTCCGTCGGCTCCCGTACGACATGCGTGTACCCCGGGGCGGGTCGGTGCCCCGGGGTACACGCATGTCCGGCGGAGGGGTGTGGGCGCGGCCCCGGCCCGCTCGCGGCGGCTTGGGCGGGCTACTTGAGGCCGAGGGCCGCGCATTCGCTCGCCAGCTTCGGGACGCAGATCTCGGACGCCTTGTAGATGCCGTCCTGGACGACCGTGCTCTTGATGTTGTCCTTCGTCAGGGCGACGACGCTCACCAACTGGGAGGGGACGTCCTTGGTCGTGGGGCTGGAGACCTTGTCCCGGGTGAGGGCGTCGAACAGGATGTCGCGGCCCTGGATATGGGCGATGGCCATCTCGGCCGCCGTCTGGGCCTCCTCCGGGTACGGCTTGTAGATGCTCATGTACTGCTCGCCGGAGATGATCCGCTGCACGGCGGCCAGTTCGGCGTCCTGCCCGGTGACCGGCGGCAGCTTGGTGACGCCCGCGGCCTGGAGGGCCTTGATGATGCCGCCCGCCATGCCGTCGTTGGCGGAGTAGACGGCGGCGATGTTGTCCTTGCCGATGGCGGCTATCGCCTTCGTCATGTTCGCCTCGGCGTTCTCCGGCTTCCAGTCCTTGGTGTCGAAGGACTGCGCGACCGTCACCTTGCCCTTGAGCTCGGCGAGGGCGCCCGCCTTGAACTGGGCGGCGTTCGGGTCGGTCACCGACCCGTTCATCATGACGATCTTCGCCGACTCGTTGGCGGCGGAGCCGAGGGCCTCCAGGAGGGAACGTCCCTGCACCTCGCCGACGAGTTCGTTGTCGAAGGAGATGTACGCGTCGATGGGCCCTTCGGCCAGCCTGTCGTACGCGATGACCGGAATCCCGGCGTCCTTGGCCTTCTTGACCTCGCCCGCGATGGCGTGCGCGTCCACGGCGTCCAGGAGCAGGACGTCGACCTTTTCGTCGATCATCTTCTGCAACTGCTTGGCCTGCTTGTCGGCGTCCGCCCCGGCATTGGCGTACTCGACCCTGCCCTGCCCGCTGGTGAGCGACGCGACCTTGGCCTTGATGATCGGGTAGTCGAACTTCTCGTAACGGGTGTTCGCCGTCTCCGGAAGCAGCAGCCCCACCGTGACGTCGTTGCCCTTCACCGGGGTCGCCTGCGTGGCTCCCCCGCCGGCGTCGAGCGCGCCGCAGCCCGCGGCGAGGGAGACCGTGACCGCCGAGGCGGCCACAGCGGTGGCGGAACGGCGCAAACGAGCCACACGACTCATGTGAATCGGACGGGCCGGACGAGTCAGACGAAACATTCGGATGCTCACTTCGGGTGCTTTCCGGACGCGGACGCAGCAGTGCGGCCCATGTGTCCGAAAAGACAACGCGTGCGAGCCCCTGGACGTCAAGCGGAACTACTGATCCGGAGGGCAACATCACACTCCGTCGCCGACATGAACGAACGGCGGAGACCTGCACAAACAGCCTTCACATACTCTCCATCTCCCCATGGGGCACTCGCCCGTGTTTACGGAGTCCTGACCAAGGTCCGGACAACCGGGCGCACTTGTCGCGGGTCCTGATCATCGACGGCTTGATTCCGCCACTCTCGAACGCCATCGAATGAACACGCACGAAATAGCACGAATGCGACGGAACGAATGATTTCAGCCAGCCGCAAGAGGTCTGCGGGAGCCCTGGGTGCCGCGACCGCGACCGCCGTCGTGCTCGCCACCGCCACCACCGTCACCACCGCCGCCACACCCGCCTACGCGACCACGGCGGGCACGGCGGCGACGGTGACGTGTGCCTCCCCGGTCTACACACGGCAGTTCTTCGCGAACACCACGTTCTCCGGCACCCCGAAGAGGACGGACTGCGACACCACCATCGCCGAGAACTGGGGCGCGAACGCCCCCGCGACGGGCCTCCCGAAGGACAACTTCGGCGTCCGCTGGACGGTGACAAGGGACTTCGGTTCGGGCGGCCCGTTCACCTTCACGGCCACCGCCCAGGACGGCATCCGCGTGTACGTCGACGGCCAGGCCAAGGTCAACCTCTGGACGAACGTCACAACGACCCGTACCAAGACGGTCGACGTCACGATCCCGTCCGGCAGGCACACCCTGCGCGTCGACTACGCCGCCTGGACGGGCAACGCGAACGCGGCCTTCACCTACACGCCCCGCACGTCGGCGGCGGTCGACAAGGTCAAGCCCCTGGCCCCGACGGGCCCCTCGGTCACGTACGACGGGACGACGGGCAGGGCGCGGCTCACCTGGGCGAAGAACAAGGAGCTGGACCTCGCGGGCTACCGCGTCTACCGCACCCTGAACGGAAGTCCGTTCGGCGCCACCCCCCTCGCGACGACCACCGCCACCACGTACACGGACTCGACCGTCCCGAACACCGGTGAGACGTACGCCTACGAGATCCGCGCCTACGACAGGGCCGGCAACCAGTCCGCCGCCGGCCCCGACGTGACCGCGACGACCGTCGACAGGACGCCACCGGCCCAGGTCACCGGGGTCAGGGTGACGGTCGCGGCGTCGACCCTGCGGCTCGACTGGAAGGCGGTCGACGACGCGTTCTCCTACAGCGTGTACCGCGCGAGCGCGCCTCAGGGCCCGTACACCCGGATCGTGTGGGCGGTCGGCGACACGTACTACACGGACGTCACGGCGAACATCAAGCAGCGCGCGTACTACCGGGTCACGGCCGTCGACAAGTACGACAACGAGTCCGTGCCGTCCGCGACGGTCGACCCTGGTGAGCCGGACACGACGGCGCCCGACCAGGTCACGGGCCTGACGGCACAGGGCACGACGGCGGGCAACGCGGTCCACTGGCAGGCGTCCTCGCCCGATGTGGAGCACTACGAGGTCTGGGCGGCCCCGGCGGGCCAGACCGACCCCGACGGCCCGGACATCGCCCTCGGCACCTCCTTCGACGACGAGACGGCGCAGGCCGGGGTCCCGGTCACGTACACGGTCCAGGCGGTCGACGCGTACGGGAACGTCTCCCCGGTGTCGGAGACGGTGACGGCGACCCGCCCCGCGCCCGGCGAATCGGCGGCGCCCACGGGTTTCGCGGGCACCGTCCGGGACAGCGACACCGAACTCACCTGGGCCTACTCGCCGGACGTCCGCTTCGGCTACCGCGTCTACCGCCGCACGGGTACGAACGACGCCTGGACGCGGATCAGCGGCGACGGGGTGCCGGGGTTCAGCTACGACGACACGACGGCCCCGGTCGGCCCCGCCTCCTACTACGTGGTCGTCCTCGACCAGTACGGCAACGAGTCGGCCCCCGAGGGCGTGGTCACGGTGAACCGGGCGACCCCGGCCACACCCACCGCGCCACCGCCGCCGACGGTCACCCTGGCGGCCCCGTACACGCAGTGCACGGCGAACGACTGCGCGGCGCACGGCGGTGCGGGCGTTCCCCTGTCTCTGACCCTGACCCCGCCGTCGGACCGCCTGGTCTGGGGCTACGAGTACAGGTTCGTCGGCGCCACGGGGTACATCTCGACCACGGACCCGACGGTGACATGGACACCGCCCTCGGACGGCCTCTACCTGTTCGAGGTACGGACGGTGGACTACTACGGCGGCCGGAGGGGCCCGTTCACCTCGGTCAGCTTCAAGGTGGCCTGAGCCCGCTCGCGTTTCCCGAACAAACTCACACCAGCCGTACAACCAATCCACACCTTCGTGAGTCCTGATCGTCAACGGCCAACTTCACGCCGTTGACGATCAGGACGCGAAGGACCGACCGTTGTGAACCCAGCCAGACGCACGACAGTCACGGCCACCACCGCGACCGCCCTCGTGCTCGCCACCACCGGCGCCCTGCTCAGCACGACGGCCCCGACGGCCTCGGCCGCGCCGGTGACCTGCGCGTCCCCCGTCTACACACGGCAGTTCTTCGCGAACACCAACTTCTCCGGCACCCCGAGGAAGACCGACTGCGACGCCGCCATCGCCGAGAACTGGGGCGCGAACGCCCCTGCCACCGGCCTCCCGAGGGACAACTTCGGGGTGCGGTGGTCGGTGACACGGGACTTCGGCTCCGGCGGCCCCTTCGCCCTCACCGCCTCCGGGACGGACGGCATCCGCGTCTACCTGGACAACAGCCGCGAGATCAACCTCTGGTCCGACACGACCGGTTCGCACTCCAGGACCGTCAACGTGACGATCCCCAGGGGCAAGCACACCCTGCGCGTCGACTACGTCAACCGGACCGGCGCGGCCAAGGTCAAGGTCGGCTACTCGCCCCGCATTTCGGCGAGTGCGGACAAGGTCAAGCCCCTCGCCCCGACCAACGTGGTGGGCATCTACGTTCCCGACGGGAGGGACAACTCGTACACCGACCTCGCCTGGTCCGCCAACAAGGAGATGGACCTCGCCGGTTACCGCGTCTACCGTCGGCTACAGGGCACCGGCACCTGGACCAAGGTGGCCACGGCCCCGGCCACCAAGCTCACGGCCTGGGACCAGCCACCGCCCACAGGACAGTCGTACTTCTACGAGATCCGCGCCTACGACAAGGCGGGCAACGAGTCGGCGGGCTCCGTCGATCAGGGGATCACCACGTACGACTGGATCGCCCCCGCCCCGGCGGTCCTCACCGCCACCGCCGTGGAGGCCTCCAACAACCTCACCTGGACGGCTCCCGCCGACGCCGTGCGCTACAGGGTCTACCGCAAGGCGGAGTCGGAGCCGGATACTTCGTACACCCGGATCGCCGAGACCACCGCCAGGAACTACGCGGACACCGAGGCGGAGTACGGCGCCGCCTACGACTACGAGGTCGACGCGCTCGACGCGGCCAGGAACGCGCGGTCCTCCAACGTCGTACGCAGCACCCGGTCCATCCTCCCGCCGCAGGACGTGACGGCGACCGTGACGGACGACGGCGTGGTGTTCACCTGGACCGAGGCACCTGGCGGCGACACCACCGCCTACAACGTCTACCGCTCGACGACCTCCCCGGTGGACACCACCGACGAGGAGCCCATCACCTGCAGCGCCCGCAAGACCCGTACGGACGCGGCCGGCGACAAGATCCGCACCTGCGTCGACTACAAAGGCGACCGAGGCACCACCTACCACTACGTGATGGTCCGGAAGAACACCGCGGGCCGCTGGTCCACCGGTTCCGCCGAGATGACCGTCACCCGGCCCGGGGACGAGGTCCCGCCGCCACCGGTGACCAATCTGACCGCCGCTCCCCTGGAGTACGGCTTCAAACTCGACTGGGACGACAGTCCGGCGGCGGACCTGAAGGAGTACACGGTCTGGGAGTACTTCTCCTGCTGCACGCCCGACTTTCTGGGTACGGTGCCCGCCGGTACCTCTGAGTTCGTCGTGGGCCCGGAGGCGGCCAACGGCGGGTCGCACACGTACGTCGTCATCCCGTCCGACATCTACTACAACCACGCCGACGTGCCGGACGGCCCCTTGGACAACAGCGTCTCCGCGGTCACCGCCACCGAACTCGACCTCAGGCCGACGACGGTCCCCGAGGACACCGCCCCCTGCTCCCTGACCACCTACACGGCCCTCGGCCACGAGGGCGGCATGTACATCGACTGCCCCGACTCGGTGGCCACGAAGGCCGTCGGCATCAACGTGTACCGCTGGGACCGCGCGACGAGCACCTACGTCCGTGTGACGGACGTCCCGCTGCGCCCCACCGTCACCAGCTACACCGACCGCACCGTGCCCCACGGCACGACCGTCTACTACCTGCTCTCGGTCGTCGCGGCCGACGGCTCGGAGACCTTCAGCAACGTGGGCTCCAGCGTGTCCATGCCGAACGGAACCTGAACTCCCGCTCCTCAGCTTCGCTTGGGACCCGTGATCGACTCCCCGATGACAAATCCCTTGGCGGGGCCCTCCGGAACCACGGCCTCGGTGCCGTAAGGCACCCGGTGCTCGTCCTCGTAGCGGGCGTGCTCAGGCACGGGAGCGGTCAGAATGCTCACCGTTCCTTGGTTGTCGTAGTCGTCGACGATCACATACACGGGGATTCCGGCACGGGCGTACTCCCGGCGCTTGCGTACCCGGTCGCGATCCTGGTTGCGCTTACCGGGAGAGACGACCTCGATCACCACGTGAACCGCTGACGCGTTGACGCCGAGGCTGTCCTCCGCCTCGATCAGTTCACCGTCCCTGGGCGCCACGAACCCGTCCGGTACCCAAGCTCTGAGTGGATGGATCACATTCGTGTCGTTCCAGGCGCCGTACTCACTGCCCTGGAGAAAGATCGCCAGTGCGTCGCGCAGGCGGTTGACAACCTGGGCATGCGAAAAACGTCCGGTGGGCGACACCTCGATGGCTCCCTCGATGATCTCAGCGCGGTAGCCCTCGGGGAGTTCCATGGCCTTCCATGCCTGCCACACGACCTCGTCCAGGTTGGGTTCGTTCACGAATTCGGCCTGGGACTCGGACATGGTCTCGGGCCTCTCGTGCGCAAGAGCGGTCATGGCGGCACCTCCTCCTCAAGTGTGGGCTTGGCGTCCTTGAGGCACAAGCAACCCAGTCACACCAGGTAGGACTGTTCGGCTGAACAGGCGTTTCTCCTCGGAATCACCCGACGGAGTGAGGGCGGAACGATCTGCCGTCCGGGGCCGTACTACTCGATGCGTCATGGAGGGACCCCGACAAGATGATCAGCCGATCACTCTGATCAGATGCCCTTCCCCCGGCCGAACCAGAAGCCCCACCACAACACTTGACAACACTTGACAACATTTGACGGAGAACCTGTGACCGATTCAGGCGTCGAGCCATTACCCGCGACTTCCTCCGCCCGCCCGCCAGCGGTTCCGGCCCGCCGGGAGGACAGCGCCGTGAAACCGGCCGCCCTTCCCATACCGACCTGTGTCCTGAGCGACGCGGCCCCGCCTGTCGTGAGTGACGGTCACGCCGTCGACCGGTTCGTCCAGATCGGCTCCCTCACCAAGGTGGTCACCGGCACGGTGCTCACCCGTATGGCCGCGTCCGGCGCGCTCGCGCTGGAGGATCCCGTCGAGCGGTGGCTCCCGACGACGGCCTCTGGAACAGGAATCACGCTCCTGCACCTGGCCCGGCACACCTCCGGCCTCCCCCGCCTGCCACCCGGCCTCGGTTCCGACCGGGACCCGTACGCGCCGTTCGACCGCCCCGCGCTGGACCGGCTGCTGCCCCGCCTGGACACGCTCGTCACCACACCTCCCGGGCAGGAGGAGGAGTACTCCAACCTCGGCTACGCCGTACTCGGCGCGGCCCTGACCGAGGCCGCCGGAACGACGTACGAGGAACTGGTGGCCGAGTACGTCCTGCGGCCCCTGGGCATCACGGAGATGACCGCGCACCCCGAACCCGGACGGCGTCTCCTGGCCCCCGGGCCCGGCGGCCGGCCCCGCAGACCGTGGACGATGGACGGCGCGATCCTGCCGGCGGGAGGCCTGTGGGCCACCCCGCGTGCGGCGGCCGACCTGCTGGTACGCCTCCTGGTGGAGCGCCGCCTCGGAGAACCCGCGCCGAGCTGGCAGCAGTTGGGCCGGTTGCTCTGGCACAACGGTGCGACGCTCCACGACTCGATCTTCGCCGGAGCGGTGGAGGACGGCCGGTGGGTGTTGATCCACCGCCTCAACGGCGACCCGGAGGACACGGACCGGCTGGCCATCGAGAACCTCAAGGGGAGACCGACCGATCAGGCTTGACGCGAGAGGGGCCCGGAGATTCGAACCGAATCTCCGGGCCCCTTCACACGCACGCTCGTCGCCTAGTCCTTGGCCTTCTTGGGCCGCCAGACCACCAACGCACTCGTCTGCTGGACCTCCTGATACGGCACCAGATCCCGCCGGTACGAGGCGTGGACGGCAGCCTCCCGCTGCTGCATCGCCGCGGCCGCGCCGTCCAGTGCCGACTCCATCTCCGCCACCCGTGCCTGCAACGCGGCGACCTGGTTCTCCAGTTCGATGATCCGCTTGATGCCGGCCAGGTTGATGCCCTCGTCCTGCGACAGCGCCTGCACCGTGCGGAGCAGTTCGATGTCGCGGGCCGAGTAGCGGCGGCCCCGGCCGGCGGTGCGGTCGGGGGAGACCAGGCCCAGGCGGTCGTACTGGCGCAGGGTCTGCGGGTGCAGGCCCGAGAGCTGGGCCGCCACCGAGATGACGTAGACCGGGGTCTCCTGCGTCAGTTCGTACGGGTTGCGTCGACGACCGTCCATCTCGGTCAAGCTCCCTTCGCTGCCTCGAACAGCTCCGCCCGCGGATCCTCGTCCACGGTCGCCTCGCGATACGCCTCCAGTGCGTCACGAGCCTTCCCCGTCAGCTCCGTCGGGACACTCACCTCGACGGTGACCAGCAGATCGCCCCGGGTGCCGTCCTTGCGGACCGCGCCCTTGCCCCGCGCGCGCATCGTGCGCCCGTTGGGCGTGCCCGGGGGCAGCTTCAGGGTGACCGGCGGGCCGCCCAGGGTCGGCACCCTGACCTCGCCGCCGAGTGCCGCCTCGGCGAACGTCACCGGCACCGTGACCGTCAGGTTGTCCTCCTTGCGGCCGAACACCGGGTGGGCGTCCACATGGACCGTGACGTAGAGGTCGCCCGCCGGGCCGCCCCGCTCGCCCGGTGCTCCCTTGCCGCGCAGGCGGATGCGCTGGTTGTCCGCCACCCCGGCCGGGATGCGCACCTGCATGGTCCGGGACGACTTCGCGCGCCCCGAGCCGTTGCACACCAGGCACTCGTGCTCGGCGATCAGGCCCCGGCCCTTGCAGTCCGGGCAGGGATCCGTGAGGGAGAAGCCGCCGCCCGAGCCGCGAGCGACCTGGCCGGTGCCCACGCAGGTCGGGCAGACCCTCGGTGTGCCGTTCTTGTCGCCCGTGCCCGAGCACGCCTTGCACGGTGACTGGGACGTCATGCGCAACGGGACCGTCGCGCCGTCCACCGCCTCCGTGAAGCTGAGCGTGACCTCGGTGTCGATGTCCTGGCCGCGCCGGGGCTGCGTACGCGTGGTCCCGCCGCCGCCCCGGTTGAACAGGCCGCCGAAGACATCCCCGATGCCGCCGCCGAAGCCGCCCGCGCCGGAGCCGGCCCCGGGCCCGCCCTGGGGGGCGCCGCCGAAGAGGTCACCCAGGTCGAAGTTGAAGGAGCCGCCGCCCGCGCCCGGCCCCGGGCGGAAGCCGCCGTTGCCGAAGAGGGCGCGGGCCTCGTCGTACTCCTTGCGCTTCTTGGGGTCGCCGAGGATGTCGTTCGCCTCGGAGATCTCCTTGAAGCGCTCCTCCGCCTTGGCGTTGCCCTTGTTGGCGTCCGGGTGGAACTCGCGGGCGAGTTTCCGGTACGCCTTCTTGATCTCGGCCTCGGTGGCGTCCTTCGGGACGCCGAGGACCTTGTAGAAGTCCTTCTCGATGAAGTCCTTGGTGCTCATCCCCGACGTCCCTCCTTCCCCGCGTCAACCGTGCCGCCGGCGCCATCGGTGCCGGCGGCGCTCACGTCAGCCCTCTTCCGGGCCACCGTTCTCCTTGCCGTTGCCGTCCGCCGACTCCGGGGAGTCGCCCTTCTCGGCCTGCGTCGCCCCGGGCTGGGGCTCGGCCACCGCGACCCGCGCGGGACGCAGGTTGCGCTCGCCGAACCGGTAGCCCGGCTGAAGGATCGCCACGCAGGTCGTCTCCGTGACGTCCGGCGCGTACGAGTGCATCAGGGCCTCGTGGATCGTCGGGTCGAAGGGCTCGCCCTCCTTGCCGAACTGTTGCAGGCCCATCTTGGCGGCGACGGTCTCCAGCGACTCGGCGACGGACTTGAACCCGCCGACCAGTTCGCCGTGTTCCCTCGCGCGGCCGATGTCGTCGAGCACGGGCAGGAGTTCGGTCAGGATGCTCGCGATGGCGATCTCCTTGACCGTGATCCGGTCCCGCTCGACCCGGCGGCGGTAGTTCTGATACTCGGCCTGGAGCCGCTGGAGGTCCGCGGTGCGCTCGGTGAGCGCCGTACGCACCTGGTCCAGCTGTGCCGTCAGACCGGCGACCTGTGCTGCTGCTGCGTCCCCGGCCGGGGACGCCCCCTCCGAAGAGGGGGCGGCCTTCGGCTCGGCGTCGTCGGGGGTGGCGCCGGAGGGGACGTCGGGCTTCTCTTCGAAGCCCGGAGTCTCCTCCGTCACGCGACACCGTCCTTGCGGTCGTTGCGCTCGTCGTCGACGATCTCGGCGTCCACCACGTCGTCGTCGGCCTTCGGGGCCTCGGCGCCGGGCGCGTCGCCGCCGGCGGCCTGCGCGGCCTGGGCGTCGGCGTACATCGCCTGGCCGAGCTTCTGCGAGACGGCCGCGACCTTCTCGGTGGAAGTGCGGATCTCGGCGATGTCCTCGCCCTTGAGCGCGGCCTTCAGCTCCTCGATCGAGGCCTCGACCTCGGTCTTGATGTCGCCGGGGACCTTGTCCTCGTTGTCCTTGAGGAACTTCTCCGTCTGGTAGACGAGCTGCTCGCCCTGGTTGCGGGTCTCGGCGGCCTCGCGGCGACGGTGGTCCTCGTCCGCGTACTGCTCGGCCTCCTGGCGCATCCGGTCGACCTCGTCCTTCGGCAGCGAGGAGCCGCCAGTGACGGTCATCTTCTGTTCCTTGCCGGTGCCGAGGTCCTTGGCCGTGACGTGCATGATGCCGTTGGCGTCGATGTCGAAGGCGACCTCGATCTGCGGCACACCGCGCGGGGCCGGCGGCAGGCCCGTCAGCTCGAACATCCCGAGCTTCTTGTTGTACGCCGCGATCTCGCGCTCGCCCTGGTAGACCTGGATCTGGACGGACGGCTGGTTGTCCTCGGCCGTCGTGAAGATCTCCGAACGCTTGGTCGGGATCGTGGTGTTGCGCTCGATGAGCTTCGTCATGATCCCTCCCTTGGTCTCGATGCCGAGGGACAGCGGGGTGACGTCGAGGAGCAGGACGTCCTTGACCTCGCCCTTGAGGACACCGGCCTGGAGCGCGGCGCCGATGGCGACGACCTCGTCCGGGTTCACGCCCTTGTTGGCGTCCTGGCCGCCGGTCAGCTCCTTGACGAGCTCGGCGACGGCGGGCATACGGGTGGAGCCACCGACGAGAACGACGTGGTCGATCTCGGAGAGGTTGATGCCCGCGTCCTTGATGACGTTGTGGAACGGCGTCTTGCAGCGCTCCAGCAGGTCGGCCGTGAGCTGCTGGAACTGGGCGCGCGTGAGCTTCTCGTCCAGGTGCAGCGGGCCCTCGGCGGAGGCCGTGATGTAGGGCAGGTTGATCGAGGTCTCGGTGGACGAGGACAGCTCGATCTTGGCCTTCTCGGCGGCCTCGCGCAGACGCTGGAGGGCCATCTTGTCCTTGCCCAGGTCCACACCGTGGCCGGCGCGGAACTGCTGGACCAGGTAGTCCATGACGCGCTGGTCCCAGTCGTCACCACCGAGGTGGTTGTCACCGTTGGTGGCCTTCACCTCGACGACGCCGTCACCGATCTCCAGGAGGGACACGTCGAAGGTGCCGCCACCGAGGTCGAAGACGAGGATCGTCTGGTCGTCCTTGTCGAGGCCGTACGCGAGAGCGGCGGCCGTCGGCTCGTTCACGATGCGCAGGACGTTCAGGCCCGCGATCTCGCCGGCCTCCTTCGTCGCCTGACGCTCGGAGTCGTTGAAGTAGGCCGGGACGGTGATGACCGCGTCCGTGACCTTCTCGCCCAGGTAGGCCTCGGCGTCGCGCTTCAGCTTCTGCAGGATGAACGCGCTCATCTGCTGCGGGTTGAAGTTCTTCCCGTCGAGCTCGATCTTCCAGTCGGTGCCCATGTGGCGCTTGACCGACCGGATGGTCCTGTCGACGTTGGTGACCGCCTGGCGCTTGGCGACCTCGCCGACCAGCACCTCACCGTTCTT
>NZ_LIQQ01000377.1 GCF_001418565.1 Streptomyces graminilatus
GCGTAGGCTTCCGGGGGGATCACCTTGGGGGCCGATTCCGCGGGGACGGATTCCGCGCCTTGTACGGCGGCCTCGACGGGCGGCTTCTCGTCTGTGGGGCGGAACAGGAGCTGCGTGTAGTTTCCAGCCGGATACGCCAGCCACCGGCTCTTCACTGCGGTGGGGAGCAGAGCGAGGATCTCGGCGGGGTCGTGTTCGTCGGCGTGCAACTCCACCATGGTCAGCAACGCGTCGAGGGCCTCGGCATCCTCAAGGTCCGCAGCTTCCCAGTCGGAGACGTCGAGAATGGCGCGTGCGCGTTCCCAGGCGGTCACGAGATCTTGGGCGAGTGAGGCATCGGCATGTCGGCATGCCAGCCGTGCCACCTGGGCGAGCCGCTCCCGCAGGGGCGCGGTGGACAGCCGGTCCAGCGCCGCGTCGGTTTCCCTCCGGAGATGGGCCAGATCTGCCTGTGCCGGTTGTGCTCCGTGTGCCCGCAGACCACGTGCCGCGACATCGAAGGCCTCGGCGACGCTGCGCAGCGCGCTCAGATCGGCGTCAGCCGGGCGGGCTTCGGCGGCGATGGCCGCTGCCGTACGGCGAGCCGGTTCGGCAGCGGCTTCCAGCGTTTCCTTGACGGACTGCAAGGCAGCGCCGAGCTGGTCTGAGTCAGGACGCTCGGCGACGAGCTCGACATCGATCCGAGGCGGGCCATCGGCTGCGTCCTGCTTCTTTTCCCCTTCCTCCTCCTCGGCTGTCGAAACCGCGTCAGGAGCCAGCTCCACCACCCGTCGCGCGGCCGACAGGACCTCCTCCACCGGAACACCCATGTCCGTCATCCAGGGCTGGATGAGTGCCCACGACCAGATGTGAGCGCTGTCCACCCTTGCCCCGAGCTGTGCCCAAGCGGTCAGGCGCAGGAGGGCGGGGCTCCAACGATGTGTGAGGGGCCGCGATGCTTCTTCCGGCACACCACCGGTGTGCTCAAAGCCGGCCAGTGCCAGGTCATGGAAGACAGGCTGGGTCAGATGGCAGGCTGCTTGCCGCGCTCGCGGACCTTCCGGATCTCGCTGGATACGAGTCAGTACGTCATGACAGAGCGCTCGGTTGACCCGGGTGCCGTCGATGGGGATGCGGAGCGTACTGAGCAGATTGCGACGCCGCTGCACAGGTGTGGAATTGAGCGAGTGTTCAACGTCCGCCTCGGTGAGCCTGGACAAGGCGCCGGCCAAGGGCGTGGGCGTCGCTGATCGCGTTTCCGTGAGCGCGGTGGAGAGCGCTTCGAGGGCCGCGAGCAGGTCCGGGGAGATGCCCTTCCGCAGCAGAGGTCCGAGGTCGACTGGATAGGGGGTATCGCTCTCCCCGGCTGGGGTGGTGCGGGATTGCCGGGACAAACTCATACAAGCTCCAACATGGCCGATCGATGGTGTGGACACGCCCGTGGACGTGGGCGGAGGGTCAGCGCCCGCGCTTGTGCGGGCGTACGTAGGTGAAACCGCGTGGCAACTCGGGAGGACCGCTCAACCGGAACCGGCGGTGGTCCTCGCTGTAGAGCACGCGTTGCTCATCGGTCGCCTCATGTCCGAGATGCCCGATGCGTCGTAGGAAACCGGCAACGCCGTGCAGTTGTACTGGTTGATCCGGCCGTGCCGACGCCTGCTGGTGCAGGTCATTGGCGTAGGAGCCTGCCCGCACATCGATCCGATGCGGCCGGTAGCAGACGAGTTGCACGATCGGCTCACCTCGTCGGGGCGGATGATGCGTATGGCCCCCCTCGTCCCGGCTGCCCCGTGCGATGGTCAGCTGCCGAGTGGCGAGCAGTCCGGTGAGGGCGGTTTCGATGCGGCCGGCCTCGACGGGGGCGCCGTTCATGACGGCGTTGACGGCTGCCGGAACATCCCTCCGGGCCAGCATCGCCTGTCCGAACCGGTCCAGCAGGCCGAGCCGACGGATCGCGGTCAGCAGTAGCTGACGAGGAGCCGGACCCTCGATCGGTTCGATGTCGGCTGGGACTCCGGCGGAGCCATCACGGGTGAGCACCATCGGGTCGTAGCGGTGCTCGATGAGGTCTCCGTCGACAGTTACTGGTTGGGGCAGCAGCGTCGTCCGCGCATGTATCACGTTGCTGCCCCGCTGCCAGGTGAACGAGAGCCAGATCCCGGGAAAGAAGTCCAGCGGCCAGGCGATCCCGTCCAACCGGGTTCCTGTCGTGCTCGCAGTGACACGCGTGTCGTGACAGGCTTCGGCAGCGGGCAGCTTGACTCCGGCGTGTTGGAGCACGACCCGTACAGGGCGGGCGGGAGAGCCGGAGAGAAGGAACTCGTCACCGATGTGCCCGGGGATCGGCAGGTACTCCTGCATCACATGCGCCAGCCGGAGCGGCTGATACCACTCGGCCTGGCTGTCATGCGCCGTTGGCAGGTGGGGAGCGCCAAGATCGCTGTCGTCGGGCCAGAGCGGGCCGGGGGTCGACTGCCCGGCTTCCGCGTCCGGCGGGCTGCCTTCGGTGTTGTCGTCGGTCCTGCCCCCCGTACCGCTGTCAGCCCCGACATCGGCGGAGGCCGGAGGAGTCGGCCTGTCCGGGTGTTCCCGCGCAGGCTCGCTTCGGTTCACGGGGTCTTCCCCAGGGGCCGCAACGGGCGCGATCGCCGAGCCGGCCGGCCCTGCGTCGGCCCCAAGTGTTGTTTCGCCTTCCGAGAGGTGCGTCGCCCGCACCTCGATGTCCGGCCCGGGAGCCTGTGGCCCGCGGGCCCTCGACGGAGGGAAACTCTCTGCCCAGCCGCAGCCTGCCGGTTCGTCCGTGAAGCCACCCCAGGGCTCGGTCTCCGTACGGTCCTTGGCGAGCACGGCACGCCACACGCCGCCCCCTTGCCAGCGGTCGTCCAGGGTCAGCCGGACGCCGGAGGAGAGCAGTCCGGTTGTCTCTTCGTGCTCGCGCCGTGCGTAGTCGGCCAGGACGGAGTTGGCATGGCAGACAGCCAGCGGGTAGCCGGTGCCGCGTAATGCGTCCTGCCATTCCGGACGAGCCCGCAACGTTTGGCCGAGCGCGGTGTACACCGGCCGCGATTCAGAGAGGGTGGCACGGCGGCCCGCCCGGGGAACGGCCTGACCCGCCGTCGACTCGGCCAGGCGGACCAGGTCGTGCCGGCCCAGAGGGCCTGGATCCCCGAGCCGCTGGGCCATCGAGGCCTGAGTGAACGCGTACTCCCCCCACACCCGAGCCGCATCGAGCGACGCCAGCGCCTGCCGCACTGTGCCCATCAACCCCCGGACGGCCGTCATGAGCTCGTCGTCCGAGCATCCCGGAGCGAGCAGCAGAGGGAGAGGAGTCGGCGCCAGGGCGCTGGTCAGCTGATCACGGCCGCGGGTCACGAGATACCGGGCGTAATAGTCGGTGTCACCGAGGTCGGCGTCCGCGAAGTCGTACCTGGACTCGACAAGCAGGTGCCCGAACGAATCGGTCCGTCCTTGGCGGCGCAGCCGCTGGAGGCGCTCCGCTGTGGGTGCCATCCCCTGCCCGAAGGCCGCGCTGTCGAAAACGAGCCGCTCGAAAAGGGAGGGAGCCTCGTCGGGTACGAGGAGCGCGGGCCCCCGGGCACCAGAGGGCGCACCAGAGATCCAGCCGGGGACCCCTCCGTACGGATCGAGAGCGGGGTGAGCCCCCTCCTTGTAGACGATCTCTGCGGGCAGCAGGTCACCGCCCGTGCGGATGTTGATCATCGCGCCGACGGGCAGCGCGTCCGGGCGGTCGCCGCGCGCGACCGAGGGGAAGTCCCCGAAGTCCAGCGGACCTCCCACGTATCCGCCGGCCTCGACGTCGTAGCCGAAGTAAAGGGCGTTGAAGGCGACTGTCGTGTGGACGGGGGCAGCTCGGTGTGCCACGACCGCCCCAAGGTAGACCAGCAGTCGCTCCCGCGTCGCGGGATCGCAGGCGTCCAGGCCGGTGACCATGTCCTGGGTGATCAGCGGGTCGTCGTCGTACGGCCGCCACACCCGGCCGGAAGTGATCTCTGCCGCGGCCGTCATGCTCCTCCTCCCGTCGGCGTGGCGAAGCGCGCGCCGGCCAGCGGCACACTGCGCCAGAGCCCGCCCGACGACGTCAGGCGTGAGGATTCCGCCAGCCGGGCAATGCTGTCCTCCACCGCACGCAGGGGAAGGTCGGCCTGTGCTCCGAAGTAGCGGCTGCCGATGAGCCCCTGGGGCAGCCGAACACGTCGGCCCAGCTTGGGTGAGTACGAGCTGTCCTCACCGCGCAGGGCCCGCCACACGCTGCGCGGGTGGACACCTCGCGGCACTGCCCAGACCAGCCGGAAGACCTGCTCGTCAAGGCGTTTGCGCCGGGACTCCGGCTGTGCGGCGCTGTCGATCGGACGGGGCTTAGGTGTCAACAGCGCCTCGGCGGCCGACGGCATGGTCTCGCCGACCGGCCAGTCGGGCTTTCCCCAGCACGCGCCACACCGGTTGGCGGCTGTGGTGCAGCAGGCCGCCGGAAGCTCGGTTACCCCAAAGTAGTCGGCGAACTTACGGTGGGCACAGGTGGAGGAATCATCGAAGAAGTCGCGCAGCCGGTCGATCTCCGCGGCGGCCCGCTGCGCCTTGCCGGAGAGGGCCGTCAGGAAGTCCCGCGGGAGCTCGGTGGTGTGGACCTCGATCCCGCTCACCCAGTGACGACTGGGGGCGGCGGAGACGTCCAGCAGACCGCGGTCATGGAGATCGCTGAGCAACTGCCATGTACCGGCCGGGCTTTCGGACAGCTCGCGATATTCTCGCGCCCGCGCGGCGAGCCAGTGGTCCAGGGCCTTGACATCGAGCCGGGACAAGGTCAGTGCGGGTGCTTCGAGGGTTCGATCGGACAGGCTGTTCACCACGCTCAGGGCTTCGAGAACGGCGGGCTCTTCGTCGTCCTCGGGAGCCAGCTCGCCCCGGCGAACCTTGCACAAGGGCGGAAAGTCGCCATGGTCGGTGACCGCTCCCAGCCGTGACAGCTGACTGAAGGCGCGCATCAGGCCGGCCACATACGTGTCGGCGGTGCGAGCCGAACGTCCCTCCTGCTCGGAGATCCGGCCCGACCGCACATCCTCGCCGATCAGACGATCGGTGATCTCCCGGGCATCCAGCACTGTGTCGCAGGCCAGTACGGCGCGTCCCATGCGCGTCAGCAGACCGGGGTGCAGATCCTGCCCGGTCATGAAGGCCACCGTGCGCAGTCCCTTCGTGGTCAGGAGCGCCAGAGCGGCGTTGGCCGGGGCGGCGTCGTCCGCCGCTGATCCACTGCCCGCCACATCGCGTCCCGCGCGCCCCAGTTGCTGATAAAGCGACGCCATGTCGGTCGGGGCCGATACGCAGAACACGGTCCGGATGTCGTCGCGGTCGATACCCAGGCCGAACGCGGAGGTCGCGACGACGACCAGGGGCGAGAACCCCTCCTCTCCGAGGCGAGGAGCCTCACGGAACTCCGTCATCACGGCCGACTTCTCGGCCTGCGTGAGCCTGCCGTGGAATCGGCGTATCCGGAGGCCCGAATCGCCGAGGTACTCCCGCAGGTACGCGTGAAGGGCCACGACCTCTTTGACCGTGAGGCAGTAGAACACCGCGTGTCCCGTGAGCGCCTCCAGGACATGCCGAGCCAGGCCCGCCACCACGGCCGGACTCGACTGCCTGAGGGAACGCCGGAAGAGCGCCAGCTCCGGGCGGATGGGGTTTTCCCGGACGGTCACCAAGCCGCCCTGTGTCACGGGGCTCGTGGCTTCCGAGCGGGCAGCGTCACTCCCGGGCGACGGCGGGATCTCGGGCACCTCGAAGACACCTGTCCGCAGGCCACTGTGTACGGCGTGGTTGGCAGTGGCGGTCAGAGCGGATACCGGCAGCGCGTGTGTCTGGCGCAGCTCACTCAGGAACTGCTCGACCCGCTGCATGCTAGGCCGGAAGTCGTCCCACTGGACTATGGTGTGCGCCTCGTCCAGCACGATCCGGCCAACGGTGCCAGCTGCCACAGCGGCGCGGACCAGCTCCCGGAACCTGCGCTGACAGAGGCGCTCCGGGCTGACATAAATGATCTTGATTCCGTGGTCCGCCCGATTGAGCAACTGCTCCGCGACCTCTGTCTTGCCCGCCCTGCTGCTGGAGTCCCGCAAGGGCGCGATCAGCGCACGCACGGCGCCGCCGATGGAGCGGTTGAGCTCCAGTGCCTGGTCCTGCATCAGCGCCACGAGGGGGCTGACGACAAGGGTCACACCGGGGAGGACCAGTGCGGGGAGCTGGAACGTGAAGCTCTTGCCGAAGCCGGTGGGGAGCAGCCCCAGCACGTTGCGTCCTTGGGTGACTGCCTTGATGACGGCGCATTGGGCGGCCTTGAGGCGGAACTGGCTCGGATCGTCCATCAACCGGAGCAACCCCGCCACCTCTGCCGCCCTCTTCAGTACCTCCCCTTCCAGTTGGCCGTCGGCCGACAGTTTCCCGGCCTCCTCCGCTGACAGTTCCAGCTGCCTGATGCGCAGGGTCTGCGGCAACAGAGTGTGTCGCTGGAGCATTTCGGGCTCGGAGAGCTCGTTCGCGCGCTGCGGGGAGACGATGCCGTGGCGGGCGTAGAAATCCCAGATCCGCGCCCACCCCCGGGCCATCGTGACGACGTTGCCCCCTCCCGGCTCGCCGGTCCGGGGATCTGGGCGGAGCAGTCCCTCGTCGAGGCTCCCCAGAAAGGCGCGGCGATAGGCGCGGCGCAGTGCTGTGTGCCCCGCCAGTTTCCGATCGCTGATCACGATCACACCGCGGTGACGCTCCGAGCGGATCAGGCGTCCCACCGCCTGGCGCAGTTGAAGGGCGGCGAGTGGGATGTAGTAGTGCTCCGTCGCATGAGCGTCCGGGTCTTCCAGCCCTGCTGCCTCGGCCTTTGCGCACAGCGCAGCGCGCCGGGCCTCCACCAGTGGCGCCGCGAACGGTGCGAAGGGCAGCTTGTTGATCCACACGAGGCGTAGCCGTTCGGGGTCCGAGACGTCGACTCCTTGCCACAGACCCTTGGTGCCGACCAGAATTCCACCCCCGCTCTGAGGGTCGGCGAACTGCTCGAACCCTCGGGCGTTGCCCGTCGCGAGTGCGCTGATCACCGGAGTGGGGTCGCCGCGTCGGCGTAGCTCAGCGGCCACGAACTCCGAAATGCCACCGGCGGTCGAGCGCGCAGTGGTGAGGACGAGGGCTCCTCCGTCGGTGCCTGCGTCCGCGAAGCGCGGCCGTGCCGCTTCGGCCGCGTAACCGGCGAGCTGATGGGCGGCGGTCCGCATGGCACCCTCCTGTTGCTCGGACCAGGAAGGGAAGTCGGAGAAGCAGACCAGTTCCGCCTGCTGCCCGAGATCGAACGGGCTGTCCACGCACAGCGTCGCAAGCCCGGACAGTCCCAAGCGACCCATGACGAAGTCCCAGTTTCCCGCCACACGCAGCGTTGCCGACACGTAGTACGTACGGGGGAAGGAGCCCAGGAAACGCTGCCATCGGGCATCGCCGGGAAGTTCGACGGGGCTGGAGGACAGACGGAAGCGGTAGTGGCGCAGTCCTGTGAGCGGGATGGCGAGTTCTTCGCCCCACACGATGCGGTTGGGCAGCGGAGAGGGGAACAGCCTGTCCTGGAAGGCGTCGGATCTCTCGTCGGAGTCGGTCCCCGTGCTCTCGTCAGCCGCATCACCGAGATCGGTCTCGGCGTCCGTGTCGGAAGCCTCGGTGTCGGCCGGCGTCGGGTCGGTCGTGCGCGCGGCGTCTGAGGGGGCGCCCCCGAGTATCTCCCGGAGGTCGGCCAACAGGACATCGGCGGCCTCGCGTATCTGGGACACATGCGTCAGCAGAGCGTTGAGCGCTTCGAGGGCGAAGAAGTCGAGGGACGGCGAGTGAGCCTGCGCAAAGCCGGCCAGCGCCCGCTCCAGCCTGACACACACGGACGACAGCCGGCGGACCAGCAGCTTGAGAGTTCGAACCTGAGAGACTCCGATGCCGCTGCCGTACGGGCTGGCCAGCGTGACGGAACGGGAACCGACGACCGAGGAGTCCTGGCCACCTAGTACGTCGAAGGCCCGACTTGCGGCCTGCGGGAGGGACTCGTGGTCAAGAAGAGTCTCCAGTTCTGCGGCCGCATCGGTCACCCGGTGCCGGGCCGGGCCGGCCAAGGCGTCCCTCAGCCAGGTCCGGCAGGACCCCGCGAGTTCCTCCACCGCACCGTAGTCGAGGGACACCGTCAAGGCAGAGGTGGCGGCGTCCTCCAGCAAGTGCGCCTCGTCGACGATCAGCATCGTCTCGCCGGGGAGGGTGCGAAGGTCTTCGAGGTGGGCCAGCAGTACCGCGTGGTTGGCCAGCACCAGCCGGTGGGAGGCGATTGCCTCGTGCACCGTGTTCGTGTGTACGGCCAATGCCGAGCTCGCGGTGGGGGAGTAGTCTCCGCCGGTCTGGGAGAGCGACTGCAGCCACAGGGACAGCAACGGTCCGCAGTAGGAGTCCAGGAACGCAGGCACATCGACCGGATCCACCGACCTGGCGGTCCATGCTTCGGGGGCGGCAGGGGACCTGATCAGCCGGAGTGCGAGGAAGACTGCCAGCTCGCGGAATTTCAGCTGTTCCACGAACCGCGAGCGGCCCTGCCTGTCGCTCTGCGAGCCGGATCCGGTCGCGTCGGACAGAGCAGTGACCAGGGCGCGCAGCGAGAGCCGGTTGGCTTTGCCCTTGATCAGGTCCGCGGCCTCCAGAAGACCGGGCATGGCACGGTTCAGCGTGTCGACGTCGCGGGCGAGCTGGCTCTGCAGGTGCTTGGTGAAGGTGGCGATGACGACGCTGCGATCCGGGGCACCGCCGAGCCAGTCCATGGCCGCGGCGAGTACGGCGAAGCTCTTGCCCGTGCCTGTCGGTGCTTCCACGAGGGCTGAGACTCCGGCGTCAGCCCAACTGTGCAGCCCCGAGGTCATCCGCTGCTGGGCCAGGCGCGATCGAGCCCCCGCCCCGTGGACCACCTTGGCCAGTTCCCCCGCGTCCACACGGCCGTTGGAGCGAAGCCGCTCGGGAACCGCGAGGGGCGCCCGGCCGGGCGC
>NZ_LIQQ01000378.1 GCF_001418565.1 Streptomyces graminilatus
TCCGATTTCCTCGGTGCTTTCCAGGTTTCCGCTTTCGCGTTTCCCTTTCCGGCGAGTCCGACTCTATCAGATCCTTTCGGGCCTGATTCCCAGTCAGTTGGGCTTGTCTTCCCGGCTGTTGGGCCGTTCCGACGTTTCAAACCTTAGCGGATCCTCTCGGCGATTCCCAATCGGGCCGCTGAGCTCCATCGAGCCCCATTCGAATTGAATTCGGGCACACCGAAATCAACCCGGCTGGGAGATCATGCTGATGGTTTGGGTTGCCGCTGCTGCGGCGGAGGTGCTTCCGCAGAACCGTTACGGCCCCGTGGCAACCCGGAGAACTTTACGGATCGGGCAGGGGGCTGTCAAGCGCCCCCCTCTCACCCCCGACCACCCCTGTCAAGATCTTTAGTCGAGGTCGCTGAGTCGTCCGCCGGCGTCCGGCTGGGCGTGCTCCACGCGGCGCAGGAGGCGGGTCAGGACATCGCCGAGGCGTGCACGCTCGTCCTGGGAGAGGTCCTGGAGGAGGTCCTCCTCGAAGACCGTGGCCAGACGCATCGCCTCAAGCCACTTCTCGCGGCCCTCGTACGTCAGCTCCACGATCACCCGGACCCGGTTGGACTCGTCGCGCTCCCTGGTGACCAGCCCTTCCGTCACCATGCGGTCGATCCGGTGGGTCATCGCGGCCGGCGTCAGGCCCAGCCGCTTCGCCAGCTCGCCCGGGCCCATGCGGTACGGAGCACCGGAGAGCACCAGCGCCTTGAGGACCTCCCACTCGGCGTTGCTGATGCCGAGGGTCGCGGTCTGGCGGCCGTACGCGACGTTCATACGGCGGTTCAGGCGGCCCAGGGCCGCGACGATCTTCTCGACCTGGGGGTCCAGGTCCCTGAACTCGCGCTGGTAGGCGGCGATCTGCTCATCGAGCGTCGGTTCGCCGACGGCGGGGGTGTCACCCATGTGCGCAGTATCCCATCGCGGGCGCTTGGCGTCGAAGTCCTTCGAGATGTACTGTTCATGTCTTAACTTTAGCTTCGAAGTCTTCACTCCTAACCCTTTCGCTAGGCGTACGACTTCACGATCAAGGCAGGTGAAAGGTGACCAGGGCGATGGGCGCGGAGATGCGTCGGATCCACGTGGGCAACGCACTCAGCGCGTTCGGGCTCGGCTTCACCGTCCCCTACCTGTACGTCTATGTGGCGCAGGTGCGGGGACTGGGAGCCATGACGGCGGGGCTGGTGCTCGCTGTCTTCGCCGTTTCGGCGCTGATCGTGCTGCCGTTCGCCGGGCGGGCCATCGTCCGGCGCGGCCCGCTGCCGGTGCTGCTCGTCGCCCTGGTCACCGCCGCCGTCGGCTCGATGGGCCTCGGGCTCGCGGCCGACGCGACCGCCGTACTCCTCGCCGCCGTGGCGCTGGGGGCCGGGCAGGCCGTGATGCAGCCGGCGCTCGCCACGATGATCGTGGACTTCTCGTCGGCGGAGACGCGGTCGCGGGCCTTCGCCACTCAGTTCTTTCTGCAGAACCTCGGGCTCGGCGTCGGCGGGCTCATCGGCGGGCATCTCGTGGACACGACCCGGGTCGGTTCGTTCACCCTGCTGTTCGCCATCGAGTCGGCGATGTTCCTGCTGCTCGCCGTGATCATGGCGAGCGTTCGGATGCCTCGTTCGGTACGGATCGACGGGGCGCCGGCTCAGGCCAAGGGCAGTTGGAGGGAGCTGCTCGGGAACCGGGCGATGGTGCAGTTGTGCGTGCTCGGGTTTGTTCTTTTCTTCGCCTGTTACGGGCAGTTCGAGTCGGGGCTGAGTGCGTACGGGGTCGAGGCCGCCGGGATCTCGACGTCCGCGCTCGGTTCGGCGCTGGCCGCGAACACCGCGGTGATCGTGGTCGCGCAGTTCGCGGTGCTCCGGTTCGTCGAGCGGCAGAAGCGGTCCCGGGTGATCGCGGCCGTGGGGATCCTCTGGGCCGTGGCGTGGGGTGTGGCCGGATACGCGGGGCTCGGGCACGGCAGCCAGGCCATGGCGACCGCCGCGTTCGTGTCGACGTACGCGCTGTTCGGGCTCGGCGAGGCGATGCTGTCGCCGACCGTCGCGCCGCTGGTGGCCGATCTGGCGCCGGAGGGGATGGCGGGGCAGTACAACTCGGCGTTCGCCCTGGTGAAGCAGCTCGCGCTGGCTGTCGGTCCGGCGGTGGGCGGGCCGCTCGGGGCTTCGCTGCACGGGCCGTACATCGTGATGTTCCTGCTGTTCTCGCTGGGGATCAGCGTCCTCGCCGTACGGCTGGGACGGCAACTGACCCCCGTACAGAATCAGCCGTCTCTGGCGCGGCGGAGCCGGGTGGTCGTGCGGGGCGGGGCTCCGGTGGAGTCCGCCGTCGCTAGCGCGTAGTGGGGCGATTGGTGGCTGTGGCCAGGGTCGTGGTGAAGGGGAGGGTCGCCGAGCCGTCGGGGGCCGTGTAGGGGGCCAGGGCTTCGCGGATTGTCCGCGCTGCCTCGGTGAAGCCCGCCGGGCCGCCCGCCTGTTCCAGCGACTGGCCCCAGGGGACGGCCCTGAGGTGGCCGGTGATGAAGTCCGTGAGGTCCGGGAAAGCGATCGCGAAGGTGATCTCGCGGGTCGTGATGTCGTGGAAGCCGGCGGTCGTCAGGGCGGTGGTGAGGCGGTCGGCGGGGCAGGAGAGGGAGGTGGCGAAACGTGCCATCGCCTCCGGGATGCCTTGTTCGGTGAGGGTCTTGAGGTGGGCTGCCATGTACGGGTTGCGGTCCGCGGGTGGGGTCCAGGCCGTGGCTGTGAACCGGCCGCCCGGACGGGTGACTCTGGCCGCTTCGGTGAGTGCGGCCTCCAGGTCGGGGAAGAACTGGACGCCCTGCTGGCAGACGACCGCGTCGAACGAGTCGTCCGGGTACGGGAGCTTGTCGGCCGGGGCCTGGGTGAACTCGATGTCCGGGTACATCCGGGGCGCGTGGCGGGCCGCGGTGGTGAGCATGGCCTCCAGGAGGTCGGCGGCGGCCACGTGGCCCGTGGGGCCGACCTGGGCGGCTGCGGCGCGGGCCACGAAGCCGGTGCCGCAGGCCAGATCGAGGACCTGGGCGCCCGGGAAGAGGTCGGTGGCCTCGACGGCCGCGGTGACGAAGGGGGCCATTATGGGCGCGCTGTAGCGCTCGTAGTGTTCCGTGGCGTCGTGTGTGGCGTTGTCTTGGAGGGGGAACCCTGTGGGATCTGCCGAATCTGCCATGCAGGAGCTACTAGCAGGCGGCAGCGGGTTCGACTAGGGGATGTGCGCGACCTTGCCCCCGGGCAGTACGAACTCGCACCACACCGCTTTTCCGCCTCCCGGTGTCCGGCGGGCTCCCCAACTGGTGGCGACCGTCGCGACGATGGCGATGCCCCGGCCCGATTCGTCGCCGGGTTCCGCCGTGCGGCGCAGGGGGAGGTGGTCGTCGCCGTCCGTCACCTCGACGATCAGGCGGCGGTCGGTACGGCGCAGGCGCAGCCGCATCGGGGGTGTGCCGTGCTGGAGGGAGTTCGCGACGAGTTCGCTGGCCGCCAGGACACCCACGTCGTGCAGTTCGACGGGGAAGCGCCAGCTCGTCAGGACGCCGGAGGCGAACGCACGCGCGCGCGGGGCCGCTTCCACACCGCCCAGGAGATCCAGGGCCGCGTTGCGGAACAGGTCGCTGTCGGGGCCGGTGCGGGCCGGGTGCTGGAGGACCAGGACGGCCACGTCGTCGTCGTGGTCGGCGGTGACGCCCGCCGAGCGGACCAGGCGGTCGCAGACGACCTGGGGGCTGCCCGTGGCGCCCGACAGGGCGCGTTCCAGGGCGGCGATGCCCTCGTCGAGGTCCTCGTTGCGGCGCTCCACCAGACCGTCGGTGTAGAGGACGGCCGTGGAGCCCGGGGTGAGCGGGATCGAGCCCGAGGCGTGCATCCAGCCGCCCGTGCCGAGCGGCGGGCCCGTCGGCTCGTCGGCCCGTTGGACGACGCCGCTCTCGTCCCGGACCAGGATCGGGAGGTGGCCCGCCGAGGCGTACACCAGCTTGCCCTCGTTCGGGTCGTGGACGGCGTACACACAGGTGGCGATCTGGTTGGCGTCGATCTCCGTGGCGAGGCCGTCGAGGAGCTGGAGGATCTCGTGCGGGGGCAGGTCCAGCCGGGCGTACGCGCGGACCGCCGTACGGAGCTGGCCCATGACCGCCGCCGCGCGCACGCCCCGGCCCATCACGTCGCCGATGACGAGGGCCGTGCGGCCGCCGCCGAGGGTGATGACGTCGTACCAGTCGCCGCCCACCGCCGCTTCCGTGCCGCCGGGGTGGTAGGTGGCGGCGACGCGGAGGTCGTCCGGCTCCTCCAGTTCCTGGGGGAGGAGGGAGCGCTGGAGGGTCACCGCGGTCTCGCGCTGGCTGCGTTCGCTGGCGCGCAGGCGTTCGGCGGCCTCGGCGTGGTCGGTGACGTCGGCGGCGAAGATGAGGACGCCGCCACTTCCTTCGGGAGTGGCCGTGACCTCGGTCGGGGTGCAGGTGATCGTGTACGAGCGTCCGCTGTGCGCCTTGCGGGACTTGACCGTGCGGGGCCTGGAGCTGCGCAGGACCTGGTCGAGGAGGGGCAGCAGGCCGAGCTCGTCCAGTTCGGGGGCCGCGTCCCGCGCGGGGGCGCCTTCAGCGCGTACGCCGAAGGCCGCCGTGTAGGCGTCGTTGGTGTACGCGATGCGGTGGTCGGGGCCGTGGACGATCGCGACCAGGGCCGGGATCCGGTCGAGGATCTCGCGCGTGGGCAGGTCGTCGACGGCGGGGAGGCAGGGTGTCCCGTCGGTGAGCTGCTCGGCGCGGGCGGCGGGCACGGAGCCCGATCCCGAGCCGGAGCTCGTGCCCTCGCCGAGTCGGTCCGGCAGCCGGTCCGGAGTGATCGTGTGATCGGCCCGCGCCGCCGCACGGCGCTGCGTTCCGGGAAGTCGGGCGCTCCAGCGCGTGAAGTTCACGAATCCTTGCCTCGTGTTCGTCGGCACAGGCCGGCAGCGGGTCGGCCGGAGGTACGGGGGGCGGTCCCCGGGAGATACAGCACGTACGGAATGCCTCGTGGGTAGAGAAGAGGGGCGTGGAGTCAGTCTGGCAGGGTGGCCGACCGGGCCGGCATCCTTCAGACGCCGGCCGCGTCGGTGGAGTTCCTGGATCGGGTCAGGACGACCCCTTCGGGTCCTGATTGGGGTGCCGCGACGGCTTTCCACCGGCCGCGAGTTCGAACTCCGCGCGGGGATGTTCGAGTGAACCGAGAGAAACGATCTCCCGTTTGAAGAGTCCCGACAAGACCCATTCCGCGAGTACCCGGGCCTTCCGGTTGAAGGTGGGCACCCGGCTCAGGTGGTAGACGCGGTGCATGAACCAGGCGGGGTAGCCCTTCAGTTTGCGCCCGTAGACGTGTGCGACGCCCTTGTGGAGTCCCAGGGAGGCTACTGAACCGACGTATTTGTGGGAGTACGTTTCGAGCGGTTCGCCGCGCAGGGAGTGGGCGATGTTGTCGCCGAGGACCTTGGCCTGGCGGACCGCGTGCTGGGCGTTGGGGGCCGTTTCCGCGCCGGGTGCCGCCGTGACGTCGGGCACGGCGGCGGCGTCACCCGCGGCCCACGCGTGCGTGGTGCCCTCGATGCTCAGTTCGGCGGTGCACTTGAGGCGCCCGCGCTCGTTCAGCGGGAGGTCGGTGGCCGCGAGCAGGGGGTGGGGTTTGACGCCGGCGGTCCACACGACCGTACGGGTGGGGAAGCGGGCGCCGTCGCTGAGGACGGCGACGCGGTCCGCGCAGGAGTCGAGGCGGGTCTCCAGCCGTACGTCGATGTTGCGTCGGCGCAGCTGTGTGACCGTGTACTTGCCCATCTCCTCGCCGACCTCGGGCAGGATGCGGCCCGAGGCCTCGACGAGGATCCACTTCATGTCCTCGGCCTTGACGTTGTGGTAGTAGCGGGAGGCGTAGCGGGCCATGTCCTCCAGCTCGGCGAGGGCCTCGACGCCCGCGTAGCCGCCGCCCACGAAGACGAAGGTCAGGGCCGCGTCGCGGATCGCGGGGTCGCGGGTGGAGGAGGCGATGTCCATCTGTTCGATGACGTGGTTGCGCAGGCCGATGGCCTCTTCGACCGTCTTGAAGCCGATCGCGTGTTCGGCGAGGCCGGGGATCGGCAGGGTGCGCGAGACGGAGCCGGGGGCGAGGACGAGTTCGTCGTACGTCAGTTGCTGGGCCCCCGTCCCCTCTTCCTCGGTGGCGAGGGTGCGGAGGGTCGCCGTGCGCTTGGCGTGGTCGATCGCGATGGCCTCGCCGACGACGATCCGGCACCGGTCGAGGACCCGGCGCAGCGGTACGACGACGTGGCGGGGCGAGATGGAGCCCGCGGCGGCCTCCGGGAGGAACGGTTGATAGGTCATGTACGGGTCCGGAGTGACGACGGTGATCTCGGCCCGGCCCCGCTTCAGCTCCTCCTGGAGCTTCCGCTGGAGACGCAGGGCCGTGTACATCCCGACGTAGCCGCCGCCGACAACGAGAATGCGCGCACGTTCCTTCACCATCCCATGACGCACCCGGCGCTCGCGTTTGTCCACAGGCCCGGCAATTTGTGTGACCTTCGGCCACCAGGTCGCAACGTTGCCCGAATCGTCGGCCTGCGGGGCACAAGCGCAGGTCAGCGGGTGTGAGCGGGGTGGTGGTGGGGGGCGCAAGCGGGACGTAACCGGCGCGTACTCCGATCGGGCGGCACCCTGTGCGGAACGTGCCCCTTCTGAATTGACCCTCGCTCAACTATGTTCGTAGGTCGACGGGGTGTAGGGGGATGCGCTCTTTCGGGTCCGCCGCGACGGGTGGGCCCGTTGTTCAGTGCTGTTCCGCACGCTCCGGCTGCCAATGGCGGGGAGTCTCCGGGGGGAGACTTCATTACCGGGGGAACATTATGCACATTCAGGATTCTCGTTGGACATCCGCGTCCACCATCGCACCAGGTGGACCAGGCGGACCGATCGGCGCGGCGGCGGGCAACGGACGCGGTGACTCATCGCGTTCGGCGCCGCTGCGGGTGGACGCACAGCGCAATCTGGAGCACGTACTGCGCGCGGCACGTGAGGTCTTCGGCGAGCTGGGGTACGGCGCGCCGATGGAGGACGTGGCGCGGCGCGCGCGGGTGGGTGTCGGCACGGTGTACCGGCGCTTCCCGAGCAAGGACGTCCTGGTCCGGCGGATAGCCGAGGAGGAGACCGCCCGGCTGACCGACCAGGCGCGGGCCGCTCTCGGGCAGGAGGACGAGCCGTGGTCCGCGCTGTCGCGCTTCCTGCGGACGTCGGTGGCCTCGGGCGCCGGGCGGCTGCTGCCGCCGCAGATACTGCGGGTGGGCGTGGCGGACGAGGACGGTTCCGGTGGTCTTGTCGGTTCTGGTGGTCCTGTCGGTTCTGGTGGTCCTCTCGGTTCTGGTGGTCCTCTCGGTTCTGTCGGCTCCGGTGGTTCCGGTGGCCTTGGGCTCGAAGAGCCGCGGGTGCCTCAGCAGCGGAACCAGCAGACCGGTTCCGGGTCCGGGTCCGGGTCCGGTATCGGTCCCGGGGAGCTGCGGCTGGTGTCCGGCGATGCCTCGGCGGGCGCGCGCGCGGACGACGCGGGCGCGGTGGCGCTGCTCGAAGTCGTGGGCCGGCTCGTGGACCGGGCGCGTGAGGCGGGCGCGCTGCGGCCGGACGTGTCGGTGTCGGACGTACTGCTGGTGATCGCGACGGCGGCGCCCTCGCTGCCGGACGCCGCGCAGCAGGCGGCGGCCTCGTCGCGGCTGCTGGACATCCTGTTGGAGGGGTTGCGGTCGCGGACGCTGTGATCGGGATCGGGATCGGGATCGGGATCGGGATCGGGGTTGGGATTGGGATTGGGGCTGGGATTGAGATTGAGATTGGGGTTGGGGTTGGGGTTGGTCGAACGAAGCCGGGCAAGTCGGGTGGAGCGGCCAACTCCCCTGCGGGGAAAGCTGGTTGAGCATTCCCCGTTCGGGTGAACGTTAGTACCTCGGTGCGGTAGGTCCCCACGGACGAGTGGTTGGTTCGTCTCCAAGTGCCCTGAACAAAAGCCAATATGGCACTCTGACCCGGTGCCGGTGTTCGGGACTCGATGTGCAGGCGGCTGTGCAGGCGGCGGGGGCTTTCCGCGATGAGCGTTGACGGACGGGACGAGTCACTCGGTGACGGTGACTTGGAGGCCGGCGGCGGGCCGTCCTCGCCACAGGTCTCGCCACACCCACAGGTCTCGCCACAGGTGCCGAACCAGGGTGGTCCCGGAGGCGTCCAGTACGTCCAGTACCTGGGCGGCTCGGTGGGCCGGTCGGACGACTCGGGGTACCCGGAGTACCTCGACGATCCGATGGAGGGCAGCGTGCCGCCGCAGCGCGGGGGCAGTGTGCTGCCGCCCCGCGCGGACAGTGTGCTGCCGCCGCCCATCGAGCTGCCGCCGTCCGACACCGACCTGATCGGGCGGATGCGCTCGGGCGACGACACGGCGTACGAGGAGCTGTACCGGCGCCACGCCGGCGCCGTACGCAGGTACGCGCGCACCTGCTGCCGCGACGGCCACACCGCCGACGACCTCACCGCCGAGGTCTTCGCCCGCATGCTCCAGGCGGTGCGCGGCGGCTCCGGGCCCGAGTACGCCGTACGCGCCTATCTGCTCACGTCCGTCCGCCGGGTGGCCGCGAACTGGACGACGTCGGCGCGGCGTGAGCAACTGGTCGACGACTTCGCGGTGTTCGCGGCGCAGGCCGCGCACGGCTCGGAGGGGCTCGGCGCGGTGTCCGCCGACAACGACACCCTCGACCTGGGCGCCGATGTGCGCGCGATGCACGAGGCCGAGCGGTCCATGGCCATGCGGGCGTTCCGGTCGCTGCCCGAGCGGTGGCAGGCGGTGCTGTGGCACACCGAGGTCGAGGACGAGTCGCCCAGCGAGGTCGCCACCCTGTTCGGGCTCGACGCCAACGGCACGCGCGTGCTCGCCAGCCGGGCCCGCGAAGGGCTCAAGCAGGCCTACCTCCAGGCCCACGTCAGCGCCACCCTCACCACCGACGAGGAGTGCTCCCGCTACGCCGACCGGCTCGGCGCCTACGCCCGGGGCGGGCTGCGCACCCGCGCCGAACGGGGACTGCGCAAGCACCTGGAGGAGTGCGCCAGGTGCCGGCTGGCCGCGGGCCAGATCAAGGAGGTCGCGAGCGGTATCCCCGCCGTCGTGCCGATCGCGGTCCTCGGCTGGTTCGGCGCCGCCGGGTACGCCAAGGTGGCCGCGCTGGTCGCCGGGGGCGCC
>NZ_LIQQ01000379.1 GCF_001418565.1 Streptomyces graminilatus
GTCCATGACGGTGATGGCGCCGATGCCGGAGGCCACGGAAACGTTGGGCGGTGTGCTCTGGTCCGACCAGGTCCACTTGCTCCCGCTCCACCAGTTCACCCACAGGTGGCCGTCGTTGCCGCGGACGAAGACGTAGGGCCGCTGGGCGGAACTGGGCGAATCCTTGACAGTGATGGTGCCGATGTCGGAGGTCACCGTGCTGCCGGGCGGTGTGCTCTGGTCCGACCAGGCCCACTCGGCCTGTGGGGCGGCCTGGCCGGCGGAGGCCGGTGTCTCCGCGAGGGCTCCGGACGGTGGGATCAGGCCGACAAACGCCATGGCCATCGCTACGAGACCAGCCATTCGTAAGGCTATGCGCATTCTTTTCCATTCTTTGGAAGGAAGCATGCGTCGCCAGGAGTGCGGACGCACTGCGCCGACCTACCGCGACCACGGAAGGCGCTTGTCATGATCTGAGCAATTCGGGGGCCTGGCAAGGCGCTGGACATGAACTCCGCACGGCAGCCGTAGATCGTGATTTTTGCGGTCTTGGTGGTCACTCGACTTTCGGTGTTTGACTCACGCCGCGTTGTTGGTGCTGACGGCCCATGCCTGCTGAGCAGTACGGATTTCCTGCTCGGTGGGCTGACCTGGGCGGGTGGGCATAAATCAGGCGGCGATGATCACCCGTCGGAGCTTGGCGACCATGTCGGCCGGCGACGGGCCGGTCTTGGTGGTGTAGCAGGGTGCGCTTTCCAGGCGTGCGGTGGGACGTCACTCCAGGAGCGCCCGTACGACCTTGCCGACCCTGTCGCGCGGGTTCGGTGCCCCACGCGTAGGCCAGGGCCTCCACAAGGGCGAGGCCTCGGCCCGACTCGTCGTCGGCCGTGGTGTGCCTCGGTCTCGGCTGCTCGTCGTTCGCGTCGGACACTTCAAGACGCGGTGCAGCGCGTCGAGACAGCCGAGCCGACGGCTTCCCGGGCATCGTGCCCATACGCGACAGCAAGAACCTCGCAGGCCCCCGCCTCGTGTTCGTGTCGAGCGCGTGGACCCCATTCCTGAGGACGATGAAGACCGGAGTGTTCCCCTCTCCCTGATCCCTCAGTCCTCACCGGCGGGTGGCGGGCGCGCCCTGCGGCGCGCGGTACCTTCTTGCTCACGCCGACGAGGAGAGTGAACGTACGTGAGCAAGTTCGTGCGACCGGCAGCTGAGGGCGCGGATCCTTTCGGTACGGCCCGTCTGCGCCGTGGTGTTCTGGACGCGTGGGCCACCAGCCCCGCCCGGTTCCGTGAGGACGCCAACGCCGAGGAGGATCTCGTCCTCGGCGGGTACCGGGACCGGCTCGTCGTCGAGCTCGCCCAGAACGCCGCCGACGCCGCGGCGCGGGCCAAGGTGCCGGGCAGACTCCGGCTCACCCTCCGCGAGGGCGTCCTCGTAGCCGCCAACACCGGCGCCCCGCTGGACGCCACCGGCGTCGAGTCGCTCTCCACCCTGCGCGCCTCCGCGAAGCGCGAGGTCCAGGGTGCCCAGGACGCGCAGGACTTCCAGCCCGGCAAGGGGACGGCCGCCGCCGCTGCGGTCGGACGGTTCGGGGTCGGGTTCGCCGCCGTGCTCGCGGTGAGCGACGAGCCCGCCGTCGTCGGGCGGCACGGGGGTGTGCGGTGGTCGCTCGCCGAGGCCCGCGAACTGGCCGCCGACACCGCCCGGCACAGCCCCGGTCTCGGTGACGAGGTCCGGCGCCGCGACGGCCATGTGCCTCTGCTCCGGCTGCCGTTCGCAGCCGAGGGCACCGCCCCGGCCCCGTACGACACGGCCGTCATCCTCCCGCTCCGCGACACCGCCGCCGAGGACCTCGCCGAACGGCTCCTGACCGGCGTGGACGACGCGCTGCTTCTGACCCTTCCCGGGCTGGAAGAGGTCGTCATCGAGGTGGGGGAGCGGACACGCACGATCGGCCGCCGTACCGACGGCGCCCTGACCCTCGTGGAGGACTCCCACGACGGTACGAGCCGTACGAGCCGTTGGCGCACCGCCTCCGCGCACGGGCCCCTGGACGCCGCGCTGCTGGCCGGGCGTCCCGTCGAGGAGCGGCTGCGCCCGCACTGGTCGGTCACCTGGGCCGTGCCCGTCGACGCGGACGGGGCTCCCGTACCGCCCCGGACCAGCCCCGTCGTGCACGCGCCCACACCGAGCGACGAGCCGCTGGGCGTACCGGCGCTGCTCATCGCCTCCCTTCCGCTGGACACCGCCCGCCGGCATGCGGCGCCGGGCCCGCTCACCGACTTCCTGGTGCAGCGCGCCGCCGACGCCTACGCCGGACTCCTCGCCGACTGGCACCCGGTGGGCGAGGGCATCATCGCGCTCGTCCCTGGTCCGCTGGGCAAGAGCGAGCTGGACGGCCAACTCCGCCAGGCGATCCTCGAACGCCTCCCGCGAACCGCCTTCCTGCCGCCCGCACTTGACCCGGGCGACGACGACGAACTGCCCTCCGCCCTGCGTCCCCGGGACGCCGAGGTCGTCGAGGGCGCCGGGGCCGACACGGTCCGCGTGCTCGCCGAGGTGCTGCCCACGCTGCTGCCCGCCGGGCTCGAACGCCGGGTGGAACTACGGACGTTGGGCGTCGCCCGGGTTCCCCTGACCGACGCCGTCGACCGGCTCGCGGGCCTGGAGAAGGCGCCCGAGTGGTGGCACCGGCTGTACGACAGCCTGGCCGGCGTCGACCCCGACCGGCTGACCGGCCTGCCCGTGCCGCTCGCCGACGGCCGTACGACCATCGGCCCCCGCCAGGTCCTGCTGCCCGCAGGCGGTGATGTGCAGACAGCGGCCCCGGAAACGCTGGCCCGCCTCGGCCTGAAGGTCGCCCACCCGGACGCCGCGCACCCCCTCCTGGAGAAGCTCGGCGCCCTCCCGGCCACCCCGCGCGCGATCCTCACCACCCCCCAGGTACGCGCCGCGGTCGCCGCCTCCCTGGACGAGGACGCTGCTGCCCTCTCCTGGGACGACGAAGACGCCCCGGACGCCGAGGAGTTGGCGGACACGGTCCTCGCCCTGGTCCGGGACGCGGGCCTCGAACCGGGCGACGAGCCCTGGCTCGGCGCCCTCGCCCTCCCCGACGAGGACGGCGAGCTCGCCCCCGCCGGTGAACTGGTCCTGCCCGGCAGCCCGTTCGCCCAGGTGATCCGGGAGGGCGAACTGTCCTCGGTGGACGCTGAGTTGGCGGACAGGTGGGGCGAACAGCCGCTGGCGGCGTGCGGAGTCCTGGCCAACTTCGCCCTGGTCCGCGCCACGGACGTGGTCCTCGACCCGGACGAACTCGACCCCCGCGACAGCGACTTCGCCGAGCCCGACGACCCGGGCCTGCTCGACGCCGTGGACGTGTGGAGCGAGGACATCCTCGACCGCTTCCCCGACTCGCCGGTACCTCCCGTAGCAACGGAACTGGTCGCCGTCCGCGACCTGGACCTCGTCGACGACGACCACTGGCCCGAGGCCCTCGCCCTCCTGGCCAAGCCGCCCCTGCGGGACGCGATCGTCCAGCCGGTACGCGTCCTGCTGCCCGACGGCACGCACGAGCTCGTACGCCCGTACACGGCTTGGTGGCTGCGCGGAAACCCGGTGCTGGACGGGCGCAGGCCCGCCGGTCTCCTGGCGGCGGGCGGCGACCCGTTGTTGCGCGGGCTGTACGAGGAGGCGGACGCCACCGGGTTCGACGACGAGCAGGTGCTGCGGGCGCTGGGCGTACGGACGTCGGTGGCAGCCCTCCTCGACGAACCGGGCGGCGCGGCCGAACTCCTGGACCGCCTCGCCGACCCCGACCGTGAGGTGAGCGGCGCCCAACTGCACGCCCTCTACGGGGCGCTGGCCGACCTCGACCCCGAACAGGTCACGCTGCCCGACGACTTGCGGGCCGTGGTCGACGGCCACGTGGAAGTGGTGGACGCGGCGGACGCCGTGGTGGTCGACTCACCCGACCTGCTGCCCTTCACGGCGGGGGTGCCGCTGCTCCCCGTACGCCCGGCGAGGGCCGCCGAGTTGGCGGAACTGTTCCAGGTGCGGAGGCTGAGCGAGTCGGTCACGGGCGAGGTGACGTCGGAGGGCACGGAGCACGACGTACCGGATTCGGTACGGGTGCTGCTGGGCCCTGCGACGCCGGCCACGTACGTGGAACACGATGAACTGGTGGTCGACGGAGTGGAACTGGACTGGCGGCGCACCAGGGACGGGGTGGTGCACGCGGCGACCCTGGAGGGCGTGGCGGCGGGCCTCGCCTGGGCGGCGGGCCAGTGGCCACGACGGTTCGAGGTGGCGGCCCTGATGGAGGACCCGTCCAGGACGACGGAACTGGCACGGGACCGCTGGTTCGACTGAGAGGAAGGTCCACACGGGGATCCCTGCACGGGCACCAGCACGGATCCCCGTGTGGATCTCTGTGTTCCACACCACATTCCGCAACTTCCGTACATCCATTCCCACCCGTCACGGATCTGAGTGGGCGAGCGAGTCAAGAGACTCCCAATCGCTTGGGACCCGGGTGCGACTGCGCGTCCGTGCGGATGGACTCCGTACGGACGCGCACCACCGGGCCCCTCTCCACGTGGGGAAACACATGCGCATACGTGCCACTGTGGTCGCCGTCACCGGCGCCCTGGCCCTGTCCGCCTTCGCCGTGCCCGCCGCGCAGGCCGCTCCGTCGGCGCCCGACGTCACCTTCACCAAGGTGACGGTCAACAACGGCAAGCCGATCGTCGCCCGCGCCTCGGGGACCACCCATGTCCCGGTGACGTACACGTTCAAGCACGCCAGGGGTCTGGACATCGGCCCGGACAAGCTCGCCACCGGTCCGGGCCTCTACTTCGGCACCTTCAACATCGAGAAGGTCCGCCTCAGCGGTGACGAGCCGGGTACGTGCACGGCGACCTCGCCGACCGTGGCGACCTGCAAGGCCTTCATCGACCTGCACACCAGCGGCGAAGGCAGGCTTCTCAACACCGACGCGCGCAAGTGGAACGTGGCCGCCATCGCCGTCACGGACAGGGGCGGGATCAAGACCCAGAGTGGCCTCGGCACCACCCAGATCAAGTTCGACTCGAAGCTGACCATCACCGACGCCACCCCGGGGTCGGTCGCGGCGGGCGCGACCATCACGGTCAAGGGCACCCTGACCCGCGCCAACTGGAAGACCCGCAAGTACGAGGGCCTGGCCAACGCCCCCGTGGCGCTCCAGTTCCAGAAGAAGGGCACCACCACCTTCACCACCCTCAAGACGATCAAGACGGGCTCCGCCGGCGCCCTGAAGACCACGGTCAAGGCAACGGTCGACGGCACCTACCGCTACGCGTTCGCGGGCTCGGCGACGACGGCGGCTGTCACGGCGGCTGGTGACTTCGTCGACGTGAAGTAGGCGGAGTACGGGCCGCAGGGCTCGTACGACGAACGACGAATGACGAACGAGGGCCGGTGCCGCCCAGCCAGGGCGGCACCGGCCCACATTGCTTTATTCGAAAGTCACCGTGAAACGGCTGGACCATCCGAAGGATTGATCCTGCGACTGCACACGGAGGAGGAGATCGCGAATGCTTTCAAATTCCTGGTCTCCCAGAGCTGTCCTGCTGAGCTCTGATGCCTTCCAGACGATTTCGACTGGCCGCTCCACATCTGTCGACAGTCGATCCCACAGGGCGCTCAGATTGGCCCCATAATAGGGGCCAAAATCTAGAGCGAGCGACAAGAACTCGTGCAGGTCTCTCTCGGAGTTAATTGTCGCACCGTCGATTTCAACTCTCATGAGACCTCATTTCCAGTTAGGAAGCGCGTAAAAGCTCTTGTAGTGGTCGTTGGTCACGTAGGCGAGCCCGTCATTCGAATAAACCAACCGAGTCCCCGGCTGCTTCGACCGTTTCATCATGTTGTTGAGCCCCACGTCCGCCTCGCTCCATGTGCGCCCTGGAAAATGCGGCAGAAGGCCGTCGGCGTTTTCGAATACATCTCCGCCGATCTGGGCGCCGGGTATCCTATTCCCCAGTGCTTTTCCGGGTTCCCAGCCGGCAGCAGCGGCCTGTGCTTTGGTCACATAGTTACCGGGCAGCTTTCCCGTCGCCCGGAGACTCTCCATCAGCGGGTTTGCTGCCTCCGCAACTCCAAGAATCCCACCGAATCGAGTGCATGTGGAGTTATGCACAAGAACCGGAGTCTCGCCCGCCAGTACATAGTACGTGTGGATGTCCGCGATGCTGAGGTTGTAAGTGGTCTGCCGCTGGACGTAGGAGCGGTTCTCCTGAACTCGGACCGTGGACTTGTCGCTGCTTAGGAGGGTCGTTCCAGGCGTCAGCTCACCAGCTTCGATCCAGTTCTGCTGTGACGGGCTCCAGAACGGGTGCTCGTGGGTCGCGGTGAGTTTCTCGGGTCCGCTACGGGTGGCGATTGTGAGCTCGTTGAATCTTTTGTCGCCCGCAGTGACGATCTGGCGAGTCACCCGGCTGACGGCTGTCCGCCCGGAAACCGGGTCGGTGGCCAACACGAGGGCACCAGACTGGACATCCTCGATGTTCTTCCTGGAACCGTCTCCCATGAGCACCTTGGTGCCGGGCGGGAAGCACTTGGTGCAGATGCGCCTCAGCAGCTTCAGTTTGTCGTAGGCCTTATCCAGGAGCCTGAGCTTGGCACCAATGAGGGCGTCCACCGCGAGGCCGCTGCAGTGTTCGAAGTCCTTTTCCTGCATGCAGGCTTCGAGCTCGCTCAGGCCGAGGATTTCCTTCTCGACGTTCCAGAGTGCATCCACCGCGGCGGCGAGCTCATCGCTGTAGGCCAGGATGTCGCAGTAGGTCTCGTTGTGCTGGCACCAGCGGGCAAAGCCCGGAGGGTCGCACGGCACGAAGCCCTGCTGGCAGCGGTACATCTGGCGGGCGCGGGCCCCCGGGTCGTTCTTCGCCTTCTCCTTGGCCGCGACGGCGGCCTTGCGCCGGGCTTCGGCTTCTTCCCGCTCCTTCTTGACCGCGATGGTGAACGCCTCGGTGGCTGCCTTGCGTGCCTCCTCGGCGTCCTTGTTCGCGTCGATGGCCGATTGCTTCGCCTCGTCGGCGTAGCGCCAGGCGGTCGACGCGCTGACCTGAGCCATCTCCGAGGAGAGCGTGGCGTCGGCCGCCGACCTCGCGGCGTCGGAGGCAGCCACGTTCGCGCTGTTGGCCGCGTCCCGGGCGGTCTTCGCGGATGTGGCGGCACTTGCCGCGGAAGCCTCGGCGGCTTTGGCGTGCTTGGCCGCCTCGTCGGCGTACGCCTTGGCCTTGGCCGAGGAGTCGCTTGCCTTCTTCGCCCACTCGGTGGCCTCGGCGGCCGCCTTGCGGGCGGTCGCGGCCACCTTCTGGGCGGTCGCGGCGTTCTGCTGAGCGGTGGCCGCGACCTTCGCCGCGTCCGAGATCATCTTCTGGATCTGGGCCACGTGGGTGGCGGCCAGATAGTCCTTGCGCTGGGCCTGGTACTGGCCGGAGACGATGAAGGTGTGCAGCGACTGCGGGGAGCCCTCCAGAGCGATCCGGGCCGCCGACTTCACCTCCGGGTCGCCGGTGCCGAACAACTGCGCGGCACGGACCCGCTCGTCCTGCGTCCGCGCGGTGAACTGAGTCCTGGTCAGGAATTTGCTGAACTTCTTGGGGTCGTCCGAGTTGAGGGCGGCGACGCCCGACTCCTTGAGGACGGGACCGGCATCGCCGATCACTCGGGCGATGGCGACGCGCATGCTCTGCGCGGCGACCTTGTACTGCCCGTTGTCGATGAACTCGGTGACGGTGGCGGCGTTGCCGTCGAGAGCGGCCTCGGCGGCGTTCCGTACCTCCTCGGTCTCGCTCTCCTCTGCCAGGCGCTCGACGTAGGCGCGGTCGTCGCCCTCTTTGGCGGTCGCCCAGCCGTTGCGCAGGTAGTCGATCACGTCGTCGTCGGTGCCGGCGAGAGCGTCCTCGGCGGCGGCCCGTGCCCAGGCGGTGCCGTTCTGCATCACCAGGACGGCCAGCTTGCGGCCCGAGGCGGCGACGGCGGACAGGTCGGCTCCGGGCTTCGCCGCCTCGGAGACCAGCCGGTTCCGCTCGGTCTCCCGGTCCTTGGCCGCCTGCTCCAGCGCGGCCTCTCCGGCTGTACGGGCGTTGGCTTTCGCCTGGTCGTCCCGGGCGCGCTCGATCCCCTCGTTGGTACGGCCGAGCAGTTCCTCGGCCTCCACCTCGCGGGCGATCCTGTAGATGTCCTGGGCCTTGGCCACAGCGGCGGTTGCCGCGTTCGCGGCGTCGGTGGCCGCCTTGGCGTGACTCGTGGAACGGCCTGCGGCCTTCGCGGAGTTGCCCGCGTCCTTGGCCGCCTCCTCGGCGAAGGTGGCCGCGTTGTTCGCGTGTGTGGCGGCCGACCTGGCGGCCACGCCTGCCTCGCGGGCCGCCCTGGCGGCCTTGACCGCCAGGGCCTCGGCGGCGGCAGCGGCACGATTGGCCTCGGCGGCATGGCGCCGGGCGGTCGCGGCGGCGGCGCGTGCTTCGGCGGCGGCGTCACTGGACTGGCCCGCGTAGCCACTGGCCTCGACTGCGGCGTCGGCGGCGAGTTGTGCGTTGGCACCCGCACTCGCGGCGGAATGGGCGGCCTTCCCGGCCTCGTCCGCCGCGACGGCCGCCTGATCGGCGGCGTCGGCGGCGAGAGTCGCGCCTGCGGCCGCGGTACGTGCGGCCTGGGCGGCCACGTTCGCGGCATGCGCGTCACTCGCGTCCACCGCCGCGTCGGCGGCGGCGTTACGGGCCTTGGACGCGGCCTGGGCGGCACCTGCCGCGGCCGCGGCGGCCTGGGAGGCGGCGTTCGCGGCGACCCGCGCCGAACTGTTCGCGGCGCGGGAGGCCTCGATCGCGGTCTGGGCGGATGCGGCGGCCTGGGTCGCCGCGGTGGCGGCCCGCCCCGCGGCTCTCGCCGCCTTGGCGGTGTCGCCCTTGGCCGCCTCGGCTTCAGTGGCGGCCTTCAGAGCGGCTTCCTTGGCGAACTGTGAGGCCTGCACGGCCTTGGCGGACTCCGTCTTGGCCGCCGTGGTCTCCCTGGCGGCCAGCTTGCCGGCTTCCTTCGCCTGCTGGGCGAGCTGCGCGACGGTGGCGTGCTCCTGGTCCTTGGCGAGCGCGACGTACTGGCCGACCTCCAGGAACTCCCGGATGTCGGCGGCGCTGCCGCCAAGCGCGAGGCGCGCGGCGAGTTGCATGTTGGTGCCGCCGGTGCCCATGATCTGGGCCACCTGGACACGCTCGTCCTGCTCGCGCTGCTTGAACTGACCCTCGCGGAGGAACTTCAGGACGTCTTCGGGGGTGCCGTTGAGGGCGGCGCGGCCGGCGTCCTGGACGTTGGGGCCGCTCACCCCCATGATCTGGGCGACTCGGACCCGGTTGTCCTGCTCCATCGGAGCCATCCAGCCGTCGTACAGGAAGTCGGTCAGGTCGTCAGAGGTTCCGAACAGAGCGGTGCGAGCTGCGGTCATCAGCTCGGAACCGCCCATCGAGGCGACCCGGGCGGCGGCCACGCGCCGGTCCTGGAGGGCCAGGTCGTCCGTGCTCGCGAGGAAGGCTGCCACGTCGGCGTTGCTGCCGGTGAGAGCGGCTTGCGCAGCCTCCCTGACGATGGGGCCGCCGTCTCGCCAGTAGTCGACGACCATGCTGCGGTCGGCTGAGGTCACCTCCGAGGCGCCGACGGACGCCGCTGCCCCCGCAGGCAGCTCCGCGGCCACTGAGGGTGCGGAGCTCAGCAGGCCGGCGCTGAGAGCCAACGGCAACAAACTCAACGTCGTTCTGCGTATCAACCGTGCCGCCTTACCGGCGGCGTTGAACTGGTCGGTTCTTCGATTCACTGAGTACCCGTTTCGATCATCGGTGACGCCCCCAGACGCATGTCGCCGAATATTGGAGGAGAGAGCATAACTTCCTCGGTCTCGGCGACGGTGTCAGATATTCGGCCGACAAATGAATGGGAGGGGACAGGGTGGCCAAAATAGTCGCTTTGGGTGTTTTGTGTTCCCGGTGTGGGGATGCTCGTTGTGAGGTAGGTCCTATCGGTGCCATGCGTGGAGGAAAGGTGTTGACGATGGCCATCTCTATGGTTACGGTATGCTCTGCCTTTACGTTCACTTTGCCTCCTTGGGTGGGACGATCGTCGAGAGGGCTGCCTTGACCTGGCCCCTCTCTCCCCTGGGTCGTTGTGATGCCTGTAGAGGCCGCGCTTCTGCGCTCACTTGGGGGATTCACCGTTCCATCGCATCTTGGCGAGGGCTCCTGCGTTGGGAGACCTGTGCCCGAGGGGGTTTTCGTTGCCTTTCCGTACCCGAAGTCTCGCCATTTCCGGAGCCTTGGGGATCCTTGTCGCTCTGGCAGGAATCTCTATCGCGTCAGCGGACGATCCGCCTCAGCCGCCGACATCTGCGACTCCCCCTGCGGCGATCGAGAATTACGACTACCCCGGCGCCGGTCGAATCCTGGCCGAAAAGGGAATCAAGCTGAAGAAGGGCGACGGGCGTATCGTGCTGGCCGAATGTGACCAGGCGGCCCAGCAGATTCGAGTCCTGACCGTTGCTGACGATTCCGTGGGTCGCGAGGGGGCGTACTGCTTCAAGGCCCTCGGCAAGGCCGGTTATCTCACCCTGGAACTCCCCAGGGTCTTCGTGGTGCAGGCCGCAGATCACCCGATCAGCGCTGACCTCACGGCCAACGGCAGGACCACGACCGTCGACGTGGCCAAGGGCGAGACCGAGTCCGTCGGAGAAGCCGCCCCCGGGGGTGCCAAGTCGGTGCTCGTCGAACTCCGAGTGACTGGTTGATCCGCCGCCGGGTGCCAGTGCGGTGCGGGGAGCGGGTGTGGCAGCGGATTGCCCGGGCGATGGCCCGTGGCCGTGCGCCACGTGAGGCGTGTGATCGGCAGGCTCTTCGGCGCGCGCAGAGAAAACTTTGTGATTCGAGGGAAACGTGATGAATGCCCACCCGCGCAGGACGCGCACGGTCGGAACGCGCACGGTGTGGACCACCGGGTTCCTGGCCGCCGGTCTCACGACCGGCCTGCTGGTAGCCCCGTCGGCCCAGTCCGTCACAGGGGCCCAAGCCAGTGACGCTGAGGGCCAGTTCGCCGTCAAGCTGCACATCGGGACCGGTACCGACAGGGAGCGGAGTTGCTCCGGCACGCCGGTCGATCAGCACTGGGTGCTCACCGCCGCCAGTTGCTTCGCGGCCGACCCCCAGCAGGGCTTCAAGATCACCAAGGGGGCGCCGGTGGACATCACCGTCGTAACTCTCGGCGGTGACCGTCCCACGGCCGCCCAGATCGCCAAGCAGAAAGTCCTGGAACTGGTTCCGCACCCGGACCGGGACCTGGTCATGGCCCGCATCAGTGACGCGGCCACGATTCAGGAGCCGTTCGACGGACCGTTCCCGGACATCACCCCCGCTGGTGCCGGAGGCGTCCCGTCTGCCCAGGGCGACCAGGTGAGGGCCGTCGGTTTCGGGCGTACGAAGGACGAGTGGGTTCCAGGGCGAGCGCACACCGGCGCCTTCGAAGTGAACACCGTGAATCCCTCCACTCTCGCCATATCGCCCGCAGGCGCCGATGGGGCTGCCCTCTGCAAGGGCGATGCCGGCGCTCCGGTGTTGCGCGGCGACAAGGTGGTCGGTGTGGTCACCGCTGCCTGGGACGGCGGCTGCTTCAACTCCGACGAGACCCGCACCGGTGCCCTCGCGACCCGTGTCGACGATGTCGCGGGCTGGGTGCAGCAGGTTCGGCTGACGTCCCGGAAGGCGCACATTACCGATGTGATGACGGCGGCCGACTTCAACGGCGACGGCCGTACGGACATCGCGGTTCGTCTGAAGGACGACAACGTCGAGGTCTTCCACGGCAGACCGGACGGCACCCTCGAATTCGGCGATCGGCTGAACGGCGCCGGCCGGCTCTCCGGCCAGCAGCTCGTCGCTGGTGACTTCGACGAGGCCAAGGGCATCGAGATGGTCGGCGTGAGGGACGACGGCACGCTGTCCTTGGTGAAGCGACAAGCCCTGTGGGGCGGCCCCGTCATGCTGAACTTCTGGGAGTCCGACAGGCTGTGGACGGACGCCACCTGGAAGAACGGTCTGCCCGCCGCTCGGCTGCGGACCGGTTCCACCGGCCGTGACACCGTGCTGTACCAGTGGCCCGACGGCTCGCTGTACACGTACAAGAGGGATGCCGGCGGCAAGCTCGTCAACCAGAAGAAGGTGATGTGGCCCGACAAGACGTGGAAGAAGAAGCACATCGCCACAGCAGACTTCAATGGGGATGGCCGGGATGACATCGCGGCCGTCGCCGCCGATGGCGCACTGCATCTCTACCCGGGCAGGGCCGACGGTTCCTTCGACCAGCCTCGCTCCATGTGGCCCGACAAGACGTGGACGAGTGAACGCCCCGTCCTGGGCGGCGACTTCAACGGCGACGGCAAGGCAGACATCGTTGCTGTGCGTGCTGCGGGCGATCTGCGCTTCTTCGCCGGCGACGGCAAGGGTGGACTGGCGGCGAGTCGTAGCATGTGGCCAGCCGTGTAGGACCGCCGGACGCGATGACCAACGTTTTGGAAATATATGCGCATACGTGCCACCGTGGCCGCCGCTTCCGGCGCCCTCGTTCTCTCGGCCCTCGCTGTTCCGGCCGCGTACGCCGACGGCACCGGCAAGCCGTACCCCCTGAACGCATCCTTCTCCAACGTCAAGGTCAACAAGGGGAAGCCGATCGTGGCGGGCATCACCGGTGCGCTGACCGTGCCGGTCAGCTACACGCTGACCCATGGCGCCGACGTCGACATCACCGCCGAGGACTTCTTCACCGACGTCGAGCTGTACTACGGCGCCTCGTACGCCGACTCCGACTCCGGGTTGTTCGGGGACGACTGGGCCCACTGCACGGCCGCGTCGGCGACCGTCGCCAACTGCGTCCAGTCCATCGTGATCCACCCGGCCCGGGACCTGTTCAGCGAGAGCGCCGGGAAATGGAAGGCGTTCGCGTACGCCGAGGCCCTGAACGGTCAGGATCCCGGCAGTGACGATTTCGACGCCACGAAGGTCGGGCGCGCCGAGAAGGACCTCATCGCCGGTCCCAGCCTCCTGCGTGCCGCGAAGCTCTCGGTCGACGCGACCCCCGAGCCCGTCGTCAAGGGCAGGACCATCACGGTCACCGGCAAGCTGACCCGCGCCAACTGGAACGGCGCCAACTACACCGGGTACGCCAACCAGCCGGTGCAGCTCCAGTTCCGTAAGAACGGCAGCAGTACCTACACCGTCGTCAAGACCGTCAGGACGTCGACCAGGGGTGATTTGAAGACCACCGTCAAGGCGACCGCCGACGGGTTCTTCCGGTACGTCTTTGCGGGGACCGCGACCACCGGCGCCGGCAGTGCCGCTCCCGACTTCATCGACGTGAAGTAGACGCCGGATTTGGACTTTATGGGTTGAAGGTCAGCGAATAGTCAGTTTGTTGGGCGAAGGGTGCGTAAGCGTCGGCAGTCGCGAGGGTGTGCGTAAGAGGTGTGCAAAATTACATCTCTTCCGCACAACCAACCACTCCCGTTATGAATCTGATCATGGGGGCCAACAGGCTCCACGATCATCCGGGTCCCGGGATGAGTACGCATCGATGCGGACGATCGCCGCCGGGCCCATTCTCCATGTGGGGAACACGCATGCGTATACGTGCCACTGTGGCCGCCGTCTCCGGCGCCCTGGCCCTTTCCGCTCTCGCCGTGCCGGCCGCGCAGGCCGATGTCCACGCGTCCGGCAGCGCCTCCGCCTACCGTGCGGCCGTCGCGAAGATCCTGGGCAACGGAGGCAAGAGCGCGTTCGTCACCTCGCCGGTCGCCGCCGCCCAGCCGTACAAGCTGAACGTCACCTTCTCCAACTTCAAGGTCACCAAGTCGATCAACGTCGGCGCCGGCGGGCACCTTGTCGTGCCGGTCACCTACACGCTGACCCACGGCGTCGAGGTCAACATCAAGGCCTCCGACTTCCTGACCGTCCCCTTCCTCTACAGGGACGGTGACATCGACTCGTTCGGGATCAGCTCCGAGAACCCCGGCACCTGCACCGTCACGTCGACGACGACCGCCAACTGCAAGGCCAACCTCGACATCTACCCCGGCGAGGGCGACCTGACCAACGACGACGCCGGCGCGCGCTGGACGGCGGGTGGTGCGGCCGTCGCGTTCAACGGTCAGGACCCCTTGGGTGAGGACTTCGACCCGTCCAAGATCGGCGTCGCCCAGCAGGGCGACCTCGGCACCACCACCGTGCGCCGCATCTCCAAGCTGACGGTCGACGCCGCGCCGGAGCCCGTCGTCAAGGGTGGGACCATCACGGTCACCGGCAAGCTGACCCGCGCCAACTGGGACGGGCCCAACTACACCGGGTACGCCAACCAGCCGGTGCAGCTGCAGTTCCGTAAGAACGGCACCAGCGCCTACACCGTCGTCAAGACCATCAAGACGTCGGCCACGGGTGCCCTGAAGACCACCGTCAAGGCGACCGCCGACGGCTTCTTCCGGTACGTCTTCGCGGGTACCGCGACCACCGTGGGCGCGAGCGCCGCCGCCGACTTCGTCGACGTGAAGTAGTAGCTCCTCCGCTACGCCGGGAAGCGGCGGTCCACCCATCTCCACAGGATCTCCAGGGTGGCCGCCGCCACCGCCGCGACGCCCACCGCGATCCACGGCATCGTCACCCCCACCAGCTTCAGCGCGAAGAACTGCTGGAGGGAAGGGATGATCAGCACCAGCAGGAAACCCGCGCCCATCGACGCGACCAGGGCGATCCGCCACCAGTTGTAGGGGCGGGCGATGATCGCCAGTACCCACATGGAGATCAGGAAGAGCGTTAGCGTCGCCGCGCTTGTCTCCGCGTCCAACGCGCCCTTTCCCGTGTAGTAGTGACGGGCCGTCAGGTAGGTGACGAACGTCGCCAGGCCTGCCAGTACGCCGCCCGGGATCGAGTAGCGCATCACCTGCCGTACGAAGTGGGGTTTCGCGCGTTCTCTGTTGGGGGCCAGGGCCAGGAAGAAGGCCGGGATGCCGATCGTCAGGGTGGAGAGCAGGGTCAAGTGGCGGGGCAGGAAGGGGTATTCGACCTGCCAGCAGACCACCAGGACGGCCAGCAGCACTGAGTAGACCGTTTTCACCAGGAACAGGGTCGCCACTCGCGTGATGTTGCCGATGACCCTGCGGCCCTCCGCCACCACCGACGGCAGTGTCGCGAAGCTGTTGTTGAGGAGCACGATCTGGGCCACGGCCCGTGTCGCCTCCGAGCCCGAACCCATCGCCACGCCGATGTCGGCGTCCTTCAGGGCCAGTACGTCGTTCACGCCGTCGCCCGTCATCGCCACCGTGTGTCCGCGTGACTGCAACGCGCCCACCATCTCCCGCTTCTGCTGCGGGGTGACCCGGCCGAAGACCGTGCCCTCGTCCAGCGCTCTTGCCAATTCCGTTGTCCCGGTGGGGAGTTCGCGGGCGTCCAGCGTCGCGCCTGTCAGGCCCAGTTTGTCCGCCACCGCGCCCACCGACACCGCGTTGTCGCCCGAGATGACCTTCGCGTCGACCTGCTGCTCGGCGAAGTAGCGGAGGGTGTCGGCGGCATCGGGGCGCAGGCGTTGTTCCAGGACCACCAGGGCGGTGGGGGTGGTGCCGGTGGCCACCTCCGGGTGGTCGAGTTCGCGGGTGGCGCGGGTGAGGAGCAGGACGCGCAGGCCGGCCTGGTTCAGGCGGTCCGTCTCCGTCAGGGCCGGATCCTGGGGGGAGAGGAGTACGTCCGGGGCGCCCAGCAGCCAGGTGCTCGTCTCGCCGTTGCCCTCGCTGAACGACGCGCCGCTGTACTTGCGGGCCGAGGAAAAGGGGAGCGATTCCGTGCAGCGCCACTCCTCGCTGTCCGGGTAGGCGTCGATGATGGCCTTGAGGGAGGCGTTCGGGCGCGGATCGGACTCGCCGAGCGCGCCCAGGGCCCGTCGTACGTACGTCTCGTCGGTGCCGTTGAGGGGGCGCACCTCGGTCACGTCCATGCCGCCCTCGGTCAGGGTGCCCGTCTTGTCCAGGCAGACCGTGTCGACCCGCGCGAGGCCCTCTATCGCGGGCAGCTCCTGTACGAGGCACTGCTGCCGGCCGAGCCGGACGACCCCGATCGCGAAGGCGACCGAGGTCAGGAGGACGAGGCCCTCGGGGACCATGGGCACGATCCCGCCCACCGTGCGGGCGATCGAGTCCTTCAAGTCGCTGTTCTTGACGACCAGTTGGGTGATGACCAGGCCGATCGCGGCCGGGATCATCATCCAGGTCACGTACTTGAGGATCGTCGAGATCCCGGTACGGAGTTCCGAGTGGACGAGGCTGAAACGGGAGGCCTCTTCGGCGAGCTGCGCCGCGTACGCCTCGCGGCCGACCTTCGTGGCCGTGAACGCGCCGCCGCCCGCGACGACGAAACTGCCCGACATGACCTCGTCGCCGGGCTGTTTGACGACGGGGTCCGCCTCGCCGGTGAGCAGCGACTCGTCGATTTCGAGTCCGTCCGCCTCGACGCACTCGCCGTCCACGACCACCCGGTCGCCGGGGCCGATCTCGATGAGGTCGCCGAGGACGATCCCGGAGGTGCTCACCTCGGTGGCCACGCCGTCGCGGCGGACCGTGGGCCTGGCTTCGCCGATCACGGCGAGGGAGTCAAGGGTCTTCTTCGCCCGCCACTCCTGGACGATGCCGATGCCGGTGTTGGCGAGGATGACGTATCCGAACAGGCTGTCCTGGAACGGCGCCACGAACATCATGATCAGCCAGAGGACGCCGATGATCGCGTTGAACCTGGTGAAGACGTTGGCTCGGACGATCTCGGCGACGGTGCGGCTGCTGCGGACCGGGACGTCGTTGACCTCGCCGCGGGTGACGCGATCGGCCACCTCGGTGGCGGTGAGGCCCCGGGCGCGGGCGCCCTCGCCCGCGCCGGGTGCGCCTGAGCCGGAGGCCCTGCCCGGTTTGGTGCCGGGGAGGGGGACGGGGTGCACAGGATCGAGTTCGGCGCCGGCGCCGGTGTCCGTCATGTGTTCGACGTTACGTGCGGATTTATGGCTTCACCCGGTGAGTGGGGCAAAGATCCGACCTGAGGAGGAGGACGGGGTGGGGGTGACGGTGAGGAGTGGGGAGGCCCCCTACGGCCCTGAAGGGGCCTTGTCCTCAAGCGCCGGACGGGCTGAATCGGCCCCCTTGATTGCCGCGTCTCGCCCCCGGACGTACCAGATGCCGATCAGGCCCAGACCCGCGCCCGCCAGGCACGTCCAGACCCACCACTCGTGGTGGTGGTCCGCGTACCAGCCGTAGAAGGGGAGCTGGGCCAGGAAGAGGACGAACCAGAGGATCGTGCCGCCCGTGATGGTGGCGACGACGGGGCCCTCCAGGGGCTCCGGCGCCTCGTGCTTCGGTGTCCACTTCGCCATGCGCACAGCTTACGAGGCCGCTCGGTGGGTGCCCCGCACGCCCATGTATGTTCATACCGAAACGATTTGGGTCTGACTCTTTTCGTTCGTATGAAGCTCCAATGAAGCTCCGCTGGAGCTTCGGTGAAGCTCCAGCGCAACCCCCATAGAACGAATCCTCTGAGGTCACGCATGTCCCCCTCGGCCCCTGCCAAGGCTGCCCCCGGCGTTCTCGACCGCCATTTCCGGATCACGGAGCGGGGCAGCACCCTGTCCCGGGAGATCCGCGGCGGTTTCGCCACCTTCTTCGCGATGGCTTACATCATCGTGCTGAACCCGATCATCCTCGGCAGCGCCAAGGACATGTACGGCCATCACCTCGGCAACGGCCAGCTCGTCACCGCCACCGCCCTGACCGCCGCGTTCACCACGCTGCTCATGGGCGTCATCGGCAACGTGCCCATCGCGCTCGCGGCCGGACTCGGGGTCAACACCGTCGTCGCGCTCCAGCTCGCGCCGCGCATGTCCTGGCCGGACGCCATGGGGATGGTCGTACTCGCGGGTTTCATTGTCATGCTGCTCGTCGCCACGGGGCTTCGTGAGCGGGTCATGAACGCCGTGCCGCTCGGGCTGCGCAAGGGCATCGCGATCGGTATCGGGCTGTTCATCATGCTGATCGGGCTCGTCGACTCCGGGTTCGTGACCCGGATCCCGGACGCCGCGCACACCACCGTGCCGCTCCAGCTCGGCGGCGACGGTCACCTCAACGGCTGGCCGGTGCTCGTCTTCGTCCTGGGCACCCTGCTCACCCTCGCGCTCATCACCCGCAAGGTGCCCGGCGCGATCCTGATCTCGATCGTCGCCATGACCGTACTGGCCGTCGTCATCAACGCGGTCGCCACTGTGCCCTCCTGGGGGCTCACCACGCCGAAGTGGCCCGGCAACCCGGTCGCCAGCCCCGACTTCGGGCTCATCGGCAAGTTCAGTCTCTTCGGCGGGTTCGACAAGGTCGGCGTGCTGACCGGGACCCTCTTCGTCTTCACCGTCCTGCTCTCGTGCTTCTTCGACGCGATGGGCACGATCATGGGGATCGGCGACGAGGCCAAGCTGACCGACGCCCAGGGCAACATGCCCGGCATCAACAAGGTGCTCTTCGTGGACGGCATCGCCGTCGCCGCCGGTGGCGCCAGTTCCTCCTCCGCCACGACCTGCTTCGTCGAGTCCACCGCCGGTGTCGGCGAGGGCGCGCGGACCGGGTTCGCGAACGTCGTCACGGGGGCCCTGTTCGGCGTCGCGCTGTTCCTCACCCCGGTCGCCACGATGGTGCCGTCCCAGGCCGCCACCCCGGCCCTGCTCGCCGTGGGCTTCCTGATCATGGCCGGGTCCGTCAAGGAGATCGACTGGGCCGATCACACGATCGCGATCCCGGCCTTCGTGACCATGGTGATGATGCCGTTCACCTATTCGATCACCAACGGCATCGGCATGGGCTTCATCACCTTCGTGGTGCTGCGGCTGGCGGCCGGGCGCGGGCGTGAGATCCCGGTCGCCATGTACGTCGTCGCCGCCGTCTTCGGGTTCTACTACCTGATGCCGGCGCTGGGACTGACCTGATCCCCGTGTTTCATCTGTTCTGCGGGGTGCCCTACGGCACCCCGTAGAACTTCTCCGTCTCCTCGACGGCGGCCTGGAACCGCTCGTCGAAGTCGTCGCGGACGAGCGTGCGGACCACGTAGTCCTGCACGCTCATCCCCCTTTTCGCCGCATGGTCCCGGAGCCGGTCGAGCAGCTCCCCGTCTATCCGCAGGCTGAGCACGCTGGTCCCCATGTAGATGAGGGTCGCGGGCCTATGCGGGGCGATGGGGGGCTTTTTGCCTTTGAATCACTCGTACGGGTGATGTGGAGGTTCAGTGGTCCTTGTCACGGGCATTTGGTGTGTCATGAGTGTTCTTTAGTCAGAGTAATGAGTTACGCTAAAGAACATGCCGGACCTAACCCATGGCGACGACGCTGCCGCCGTGAACTCACTTCGCTCCGCCGTGATGCGCCTGTCGCGCCGACTCAAGCACCAGCGGGTCGACGAGTCGCTGAGCCCCACCGAGATGTCGGTGCTGGGCACCCTTGCCCGCTGCGGCTCGGCCACGCCGGGCGAGCTCGCCCGCAAGGAGCATGTGCAGCCGCCCTCGATGACTCGTATCGTCGCTTTGCTGGAGGGCAAGGGCCTGGTCCGGCTGGAGCCGCATCCCGAGGACCGGCGCCAGAAGGTCGTCACACAGACCGAGCGGGCCGAGGCGATGCTCGAAGAGAGCCGCCGCAGACGGAACGCCTGGCTGGCCGGTCTGGTCGAGGACCTCGACGAGGACGAGTGGGCCAAACTGCGCGCCGCCGCCCCCGTACTGGAGAAGCTCGCGCATCTGTAGGCAGGACCAGGCAGGACCACGTCGGACCGGGCAGGACCACGCCGGCCCAGGCAGGCCCAGGCAGTCACCGCAAGGAGGCGATCCCCTTTGAGTTCGGGAACCGGAGCAGACTCCGCCCCCGCACCAGCCACCCACGACTCCCAGACCCCCCACGACTCCCAGAT
>NZ_LIQQ01000038.1 GCF_001418565.1 Streptomyces graminilatus
GTTCCCCGCGCCCCTAAAGGGGGCTCCGCCCCTTTAGGGGCGCTCCACACATCCCTCGTTTCGGAAGTCACGTAAGGACTCGTCATGGCCAGCCATCCTGAAGCCGCCGCCCTCATCGCTCGGTCCCGGCGGCTTGGTGCTGATGCGCGGAACACGAACTACGCGGGGGGCAATACGTCCGTGAAGGGAATCGGGACCGATCCCGTCACCGGGGGTGATGTGGAACTGATGTGGGTCAAGGGGTCCGGGGGTGATCTGGGGACCCTGGGCGAGAGTGGGCTGGCCGTGTTGCGGGTGGACCGGCTGCACGCGCTCAAGGGGGTGTATCCGGGGGTGGAGCGCGAGGACGAGATGGTCGCCGCGTTCGACTACTGCCTGCACGGCAAGGGTGGGGCGGCGCCGTCCATCGACACCGCGATGCACGGGCTCGTCGACGCCGCGCACGTGGATCACCTGCACCCCGACTCCGGTATCGCGCTGGCCTGCGCGGCCGACGGGGAGAAGCTGACCGCCGAGTGTTTCGGGGACAGTGTGGTGTGGGTGCCGTGGCGGCGGCCCGGGTTCCAGCTCGGGCTGGACATCGCCGCCGTGCAGGCCGCCAACCCACGGGCCGTCGGCTGCGTTCTCGGCGGACACGGCATCACCGCCTGGGGCGACACCTCCGAGGAGTGCGAGCGCAACTCGCTGCACATCATTCGTACCGCGGAGGCGTTCCTCGCCGGGCGCGGGAAAGCCGAGCCGTTCGGTCCGGTTGCCGAGGGGTACGGGCCCCTCGCGCCGGACGAGCGGCGGGAGCGGGCCGCCGCTCTCGCCCCGTACGTCCGGGCCGTCGCCTCGCGGGACAAGCCGCAGGTCGGACACTTCACCGACGTGGACGTCGTGCTCGACTTCCTCTCGCGTGCCGAGCACCCCCGGCTGGCGGCGCTCGGTACCTCCTGCCCCGACCACTTCCTGCGCACCAAGGTCAGGCCGCTCGTCCTCGATCTGCCGGCCTCCGCACCCCTCGACGAGGCGATCGCGCGGCTGCGGGAGCTGCACGCCGAGTACCGCGAGGAGTACGCCGCCTACTACCGGCGCCACGCCCTGCCCGACTCCCCCGCGATGCGCGGCGCCGACCCCGCGATCGTGCTCGTGCCGGGCGTGGGCATGTTCTCCTTCGGCAAGGACAAGCAGACCGCGCGCGTGGCCGGTGAGTTCTACGTCAACGCGATCAACGTGATGCGCGGGGCCGAGTCGGTCTCGGCGTACGCGCCGATCGAGGAGTCGGAGAAGTTCCGGATCGAGTACTGGGCGCTGGAGGAGGCGAAGCTCCGGCGGATGCCCGAGCCGAGGGCGCTGGCGGCGCGGGTCGCTCTCGTCACCGGTGCGGGCAGCGGGATCGGGAAGGCCGTCGCCGGGCGGCTGGTCGCCGAGGGGGCCTGTGTCGTCGTCGCCGACCGTGACGCGGGGAGCGCGGCGGCTGTCGCGGAGGAGCTCGGCGGGCCTGACAAGGCCGTCGCCGTCACCGTGGACGTGACCAGCGAGGAGCAGATCGCCGAGGCGTTCAAGGCCGCCGTGCTGGCCTTCGGCGGGGTGGACCTCGTCGTCAACAACGCGGGGATCTCCATCTCCAAGCCTCTGTTGGAGACCTCGGCGCGCGACTGGGACGTGCAGCACGACATCATGGCGCGCGGGTCGTTCCTGGTCTCGCGTGAGGCGGCGCGGGTGATGATCGCGCAGGGGCTGGGCGGTGACATCGTCTACGTCACGTCCAAGAACGCCGTGTTCGCCGGGCCCAACAACATCGCCTACTCGGCGACCAAGGCCGACCAGGCGCACCAGGTGCGGCTGCTCGCCGCCGAGCTGGGTGAGCACGGTATCCGGGTCAACGGGGTCAACCCCGACGGCGTGGTGCGCGGCTCCGGGATCTTCGCGGCCGGCTGGGGTGCCCAGCGTGCGGCGACGTACGGCATCGATGAGGAGAAGCTCGGCGAGTTCTACGCCCAGCGGACCATCCTCAAGCGTGAGGTGCTGCCCGAGCACGTGGCCAACGCCGTGTTCGCGCTGACCGGCGGGGAGCTCACGCACACCACCGGGCTGCATGTCCCGGTCGATGCCGGTGTCGCCGCCGCCTTCCTCCGATGAGCCGGACGTCCAGGGCGTACGCCGCCGTCGACCTCGGCGCGTCCAGCGGACGTGTCATGGTCGGCCGGGTCGGGCCCGGCACGCTGGAGCTGACCGAGGCGCACCGGTTCGTGAACCGGCCCGTGCGGGTGCCCGAGGGGCTGCGCTGGGACGTTCTCGGGCTGTACGCCGGTGTGCTCGACGGGCTGCGGGCCGCCGGGGCGGTCGACTCCGTCGGCATCGACAGCTGGGCCGTCGACTACGGGCTGCTGGACGGCGACGGGGCGCTGCTCGGCAATCCCGTGCACTATCGAGACGCCCGCACCGAGGGTGTCGCGGAGAAGGTGTGGGCGTCCGTCCCGGCGGCCGAGCTGTACGCGGCGACCGGGTCGCAGTACGCGCCCTTCAACACCCTCCACCAGTTGAAAGCCGCCCAGGGCACCCGCCAACTGGCCGCCGCCCAAAGGCTGTTGCTCATCCCCGACCTGCTGACGTACTGGCTGACCGGCGAGGCCGGCACCGAGCTGACCAACGCCTCCACCACCCAGCTCATCGACCCCCGCACCCGCGACTGGGCCCATGACATCGCGCGGAGACTGGACATCGACCTCGGGCTGTTCGCGCCGCTGCGGCAGCCCGGTGATCCGGCGGGTGTGCTGCGGGCCGAGGTGCTGGCGGAGACCGGGCTGACCGGGCCGGTGCCGGTGACCACGGTCGGGTCGCACGACACCGCCTCGGCGGTGGCCGCCGTACCAGCCGTCGGCGAGCGGTTCGCCTACATCTGCACCGGCACCTGGTCCCTGGCGGGACTGGAGCTGGCGGCGCCCGTCCTCTCCGAGGCGAGCCGGGCCGCCGACTTCACCAATGAGCTGGGACTCGACGGCACGGTCCGCTATCTGCGCAACATCATGGGGCTGTGGCTGCTCCAGGAGTGCGTACGGGCCTGGGGCGACCCCGATCTCGGCGCGCTGCTGCGGGCGGCGGCCGAGGCGCCGGGGCTGCGGTCCGTGGTGGATGCCGAGGACGCGGGGTTCCTGGCGCCGGGGCGGATGCCGGAGCGGATCGCCGAGGCCTGCCGGGGCTCCGGGCAGCCGGTGCCCCGGACTCCGGGCGCGGTGACCCGCTGTGTCCTCGACTCCCTCGCCCTCGCGCATCGGCGGGCGGTGGCGGACGCCCGGCGGCTCACCGGGCACGGTGTCGATGTCGTGCACATCGTCGGGGGCGGGGCGCGCAACACGCTGCTGTGCCAACTCACCGCCGATGCCTGCGGGTTGCCGGTGGTGGCAGGTCCGGCCGAGGCCGCCGCGCTCGGCAACGTCCTCGTCCAGGCGAGGGCCCACGGACTCGTCGGCGACCGTGCGGACATGCGCCGGCTGCTGGCCCGTACGCAGCCGCTGACCCACTACGAGCCGTCCGGCGACGCGGCGGCCTGGGACGCGGCCGAGGACCGGCTCGCCGCCGCCCGGTGAGACAGGGATTCCCACTCCGCGCGAGGTCCGCGTACCCTGCACTCATCCGATGATCGATCGCTAGGAGCCGCGATGCGTGTCGCCCTGTTCCTTACCTGTGTCAACGACACGCTGTATCCGGACACGGGCCGCGCCGTCGTGAAGCTGCTGACCAGGCTGGGTGTCGAGGTCGACTTCCCGATGGCGCAGACGTGCTGCGGGCAGGCGCACTACAACACCGGGTACCGGCACGAGGCCGAGCCGCTCGCCCGGCATTTCTCCGATGTATTCGGGGGGTACGACGCCATCGTCACGCCCTCCGGGTCGTGCGGCGCGATGGTGCGGGAGCTGTACCCGCGGATGGGTGAGCGGGCGCGGGCCGAGGGGCGCGGGGACTCGCTCGCGGCCACCCTGGCGCCGGTCGTGCCGAAGACGTACGAGCTGACGGAGTTCCTGGTGGACGTGCTGGGGGTGACGGACGTGGGCGCCTGCTACCCGCACACGGTCACCTACCACCCGACGTGCCACGGGCTGCGCGGGCTCGGGCTGGCCGACCGGCCGCTCAGGCTGCTGCGGGCCGTCAAGGGGCTGGAGCTGCGCGAGCTGCCCGGGGCCGACGAGTGCTGCGGCTTCGGCGGGACGTTCGCGCTGAAGAACTCCGATGTCTCGGCGGCGATGGGCACCGACAAGGTGCGCAACGCCGAGTCGACGGGCGCGGAGGTGCTGTGCGCCGCCGACAACTCGTGTCTGATGCACATCGGGGGGACCATGACCCGGCTGAGCACCGGTATGCGGCCGGTGCACATCGCGGAGATCCTGGCGAGCACGGAAGAGGAGCCCCTGGCATGAGCGGGACGTTCGTCGGGATGCCGGCCTTCCCCGAGGCGGCCCACGAGGCGGTGGCCAACCAGACCCTGCGCGGCAATCTGCGCCACGCCACCCACACCATCCGCGCGAAACGGGCGGCTGCCGTCGCCGAGATGTCCGACTGGGCCGAACTGCGCGAGGCCGGCAAGCAGATCAAGGACCACACGCTGCGCCACCTCGACCGCTATCTCGTCCAGCTGGAGGAGTCGGTCACGGCGGCGGGCGGTGTCGTGCACTGGGCCGCCGATGCCGACGAGGCCAACCGGATCGTCATCGACCTGGTGCGGATGACGGGCGAGTCGGAGGTCGTCAAGGTCAAGTCGATGGCCACCCAGGAGATCGGGCTCAACGAGGCGCTGGAGGCCGAGGGGATCAGCGCCTTCGAGACCGACCTCGCCGAGCTGATCGTGCAGTTGGGCAAGGACCGCCCCTCGCACATCCTCGTCCCGGCGATCCACCGCAACCGGGGCGAGATCCGGGACATCTTCGCCCGTGAGATGAGCGAGTGGGGCCGTCCGGCTCCCGAGGGGCTCACCGACACGCCCGCCGAACTGGCCGAGGCGGCACGCCTGCACCTCCGGGAGAAGTTCCTGCGCGCTAAGGTGGGTGTCTCCGGCGCCAACTTCATGGTCGCCGAGACGGGCACCCTGGTGGTGGTCGAGTCGGAGGGCAACGGGCGGATGTGCCTGACGCTGCCCGAGACGCTGATCTCGGTCGTCGGCATCGAGAAGATCGTGCCGACCTGGCAGGACCTGGAGGTCTTCCTCCAGACCCTCCCCCGCTCCTCGACCGCCGAGCGGATGAACCCGTACACGACGACCTGGACGGGTACGACGGACGGCGACGGCCCGCAGGCCTTCCACCTCGTCCTGATCGACAACGGCCGCACCGACACCCTCGCCGACGAGGTGGGCCGCCAGGCCCTGCGCTGCATCCGCTGCTCGGCCTGTCTGAACGTCTGCCCGGTGTACGAGCGGGCCGGCGGTCACGCCTACGGCTCCGTCTATCCCGGACCGATCGGCGCGATCCTCAGCCCGCAGCTCAGGGGCACCGAGAGCGAGATCGACGCCTCGCTCCCGTACGCGTCCTCGCTGTGCGGGGCCTGCTACGAGGTCTGTCCGGTCGCCATCGACATCCCCGAGGTGCTGGTGCACCTGCGCGAGCGTGTCGTGGAGGGCGGTCCGGTCACCCAGGAGGGCAACAAGGTCGTCCTGAAGCCCGCCAAGGGCCACGCCGCCGAGCGGGCCGCGATGCGTGCCGCCCGCTGGGCGTTCAGTCACCCCGGGGCCCTGCGCACCGGCCAGCGCCTCGCCTCCCGTACCCGCCGCTTCCACCCCCGTACCCTGCCCGGCCCCGGCAAGGCCTGGAGCGCCACCCGTGATCTGCCTGCCATGCCGGCTGAGCCGTTCCGCGACTGGTGGCAGCGCACGAACGGCGGAAAGGACACCAGCAAGTGAACAGCCGCGAACTGATCCTGGACCGCGTGCGGCGCGCGCTCGCCGACGTACCCCGCGAGGACACGCCGTACGAGGGGGCCGTCGACCGCGACTACGCGCGCGAGCACGGAAACCGGAGCGTCGAGGAGACGGTCGAACTCCTCGCCGAGAACCTGGCGGACTACCGGGCGCTCGTGCACCGCTGCACCGGCGCCGAACTCCCGGCACTGCTCGCCGGGCTCCTGTCCGCGCACGGCTCGGCGTCGGTGGTCGTACCGCCGGGGCTGCCGTCGGGCTGGCTGGAGGGTACCGACATCGCCCGCGTCGAGGACAGCGCGAAGAGCACCCCTTACGACCTGGACGGCGTCTCGAGCGTCGTCACGGCCTGCGCGGTCGCCGTCGCCGAGACCGGCACCATCGTCCTGGACGGGGGCCCGGACCAGGGGCGCCGCCGGATCACCCTGGTCCCCGATCACCACATCTGTGTCGTCCGGGTACCGGACCAGGTCGTCTCGTCCGTGCCGCAGGCCCTGGAACTCCTGGACCCGGCAAGGCCGTTGACCTGGATCTCCGGTCCGTCCGCGACCAGCGACATCGAACTCGACCGGGTCGAGGGGGTGCACGGTCCGCGCACCCTGGAGGTGGTCCTGGTGAGCGGTGACGACCGGGCGTGAACGTGCCCATGGGGCCGGGCGCTGCGGCGCTCGGCCCCGCCGCGCGGTGCCGCTGGGCGGCTTGCTCCTGGTGCGGTCCGGCGGTCAGGTTCCCGGTGCCTTCGCGTAGTCCTGTGCCATGCCTCCCGCGAAGTCGTGGACGATGACCTGTTCGTCGCCGATGACCCACGCGTCGTGTCCGGGCGGGCACACGAAGACGTCGCCGGGGCCCACTTCGCCCTCGCCGCCGTCATCCATGCGGAGGCCCATCCGGCCCTGGACGACATAGCCGTTGTGGTGGATCTGGCAGCTCTTCGTGCCCGCGATGGGCCCGACCGACTCGGACCAGCGCCAGCCCGGTTCGAAGGTTCCCACGGCGAAGTCGAGGCCTGTCATGTGTACGGCTTCGAGGTGTCCGCGTGGGAAGTCACGCCGTTCGTCCGGCTTCTCGACCGTCTTGATCTCCAGCATGTCCCATGCCTCCCATCCCCCTCCATGACTGTCGGCCCCCTGCTCCCCTCCATCGTCCGCCCGTCGAGCCGGGGCCGCCATCCGGGCGATGCCCGGGGTCGGCGTTCTCGTCGGCGTTCGTCGAAGCCCTTCAGAGTTCGAAGGTCACCAGGCCGTCCGGCGCGCCGGGCTCCGGCTTCGTCACCGTGTAGCCGAAGCGGTCCTTGAGGGTGGTGACGTCCCATAGCGCCCCGCGGTCCCGGTAGTTGAAGACGATCTCCTTGCGGTCTCCGCCGTTCCGGAGGATCCGGGACATGGCGATCTCGTCGGGGTGGTCGTGCCGGGCGCCGCTCGTGGAGATCAGATAGCGGTCGCAGTCGAGGAGACCGAGCAGCTCGTTGGAGATGTTGTGGGCGCTGCCGTGATGGGCGACCTTCAGGACGTCGACATGGAGCCGCCCGCCCGCCGCCTCGGCCCGGGGGCGTATCGACTCGACGAGCCGGCCGGCCTCCCCGTCGCCGGTGAGGATGATCCGCCGGTCCTCGAACTCGAAGAGCAGCCCGATGCTGGTGACGTTCGTCGCCGAGGTGTCCGTCTTGAACGGCGTCGCGGCGAGCGCCTCCACGTCCACGGCGCCTCCGAAGTGCTCGAACCCGGGGACGACGGGCGGCTCGTCCGGGTCACGGCCCGGGATCAGCCCATGGGCGGCGCACTCCTTCACCCACACCGGCGCCAGCGCCTCCAGTTGCGCGCGGTCGGGCGAGAGCACCTCCATGGTGGACCCGTCGTCGAACCACCCGAGCTGCCGTCCGACCTCCACGCCGCGCCCGCCGAAGGCGTCGTTCCAGGGCACCTTCTGCGCCAGCAGCGCGCTGGTGAGCCGCTCGCCGTCCTGTGCGCCGAACCCCTCGGTGTCGAGCAGGTGGTCGAAGCCGTTGAACCACACGTCCCCGAGCTCCACCGGGCGTTGCGAATCCTCCAGCAGGGCGAGCACACCGAGGATGTGGTCCTGGTCGACATGCGTGACGACGAGGAGGTCGACCAGCCCGAAGGCGCGGGCCGAGAGCGGGGGTGAGCTGAGCTGGCGCATCCCGTCGGGGTCGGCGACCGGTGACTCGCCGCCGGCGAGATGCGGGTACTTGCCGACTCCGACGACCAGCGCGTGGGTGCGCGGCTGGTCGGCCGCCTCTTCGAGATGGATCACTGAACCGGCCATGGATCCTCCGGAACACCATCGCTCCCGAGCATGTCCAATGACAGCGTCTCACCTATTGTATTTCGTCATGCGCGATATGTCCTTGCGCGTTCCGCTCAGCCGGCTCGTGGCCGGGCGTGCAGGAGAAGGTGGTCGGCGAGCAGCTCCAGAGCCGCCCGGCTGTCGGCGGTGTTGCGGTCGACGAGCCAGGTCATGTTGAGGCCGTCGATCATCGAGTGGACGTATCGCGCGAGCACCGGCACGGGTCGGGTCCACTCGATCCCGGCGTTGTCCGCGGCGAGTTCGAGCAGGCCCGCGAAGGCGCGCAGGAAGATCTCGTACTGCTTCGCGGCGACCCCCTCGAAACCGGGGTTGCGCAGCGCGTACTGGGTCAGCTCGTAACTGATCTGATGCTCGCCGGGGTTGGCCTCGAAGCCCTTCCAGAACGCGTGCAGGCTGTCGAGGACGCTGTCACGGATGTCCTTGTGCGGGGCGAAGAGTTCGCGGACCTCGGCGACGTACCGCTCGGTGAGGGTCTCGGTGACGAGTTCGAGCAGTTGGGCCCTGGACTCGAAGCAGTAGTGGAAGGCCCCGAGGGTCATGTCCGCCTCGGTGACGACCGCGCGGGTGGTGGCCTTGGCCACGCCGTCACGCGCCATGACCCGGATCGCCGCCTCGAGGAGCTCGGCCCTCCGGTCGCTCGCCGCCATGCGGGGCACGCGTTCTCCTCTCCACACCGGTCTCACCTGTCAGCACCGGTCTCACCTGTGGGTTCGCCGGTCAGGATAACCAATCGGCCGGAACAGAAGTAAGTCGCTTGTCCAGGACGCTTGACTTACTTCGCGGGTCTGCGCCACCGTAGCGTGGACAGAACGGGCACGAGCAGCGTCTGGAGGCAGGGGTGCGACCGAGGGCCACAGTCGTCCTGGACGGATTCGGCGTCCTGGAGTCACTGCGCTGGCACGAGGGTTCCCTGTGGTTCTGCGACCTCGCCCACGGGACGGTGCACCGCTGGGACACCCGGGGAGAGCCCGAGACGGTGCTGGAGGTCCCCGGCCGGGCGGGCGGTCTGGGCTGGCTGCCCGACGGGCGGATGCTGGTCGTCTCGATGGACGGGCGCTGTGTGTACCGGCGCGAGCCGGACGGCTCCCTCGTCGTGCACGCCGACCTCAAGGACATCGCGGGCGGTCCCGTCAACGACATGTTCGTCGACCGGCTGGGCCGCGCCTACGTGGGCAACTTCGGCTTCGACTACCACGGCTTCGTCCGCCGACGCCCCAACTCCATGCTCTACGCCCCGCCGGGACCGCCCGCCACACCCCTCGCCTGTCTCTCCCCCGAGGGTGAACTGCTGGGCCTGAGCGAGCCGTTGGTGTTCCCGAACGGCCTGTTCCCGGTCGAGGTCGACGGGGAGCCGGCGCTGCTGGTCGCCGAGACCCTGGCGATGCGCCTCACCGCCCTTCCCGTACTGCCCGACGGGCGCCTCGGCCCGCCCCGGCCGTGGGCCCCGCTGATCCCGTCCGCGCTGTGGAGTTCCCTCAACCACCACGGGCCGCTCGGCCGTGTCACCCGGCGGGTCTCCGCCCTGCTCGACCGCCCTGCGATCGCCGAACGCTCCGCGAGCCCCATCGCCCCCGACGGCATCGCACCGGGCCGGGACGGCACGGCGTGGGTCGCCAACGCGCTGCGCGGCGAATGTGTCCGGGTGGGGCCGGGCGGTGTGATCCTGGACCGCGTCGCCACCAGCCGACGCACCCTGAGCTGCCTGGTCGCCGGGCCGGGCGGCAACACCCTGTACGCGGCCACCACACCGACCGACGACCCGGTGGCGGCGGCCCGGCTGAACGGGTCGCGGCTGGAGGCGTACGTACTGCCGTCCTGAGCGTTCCCCTGATCCCCTCGGTTCCCTTCTGTTCCCCTCGGTTCCCTTCTTTCCCCTCTGTTCCCCTCGTCGGCTCGGCCCATCTCCCCGGGAGTTCCCATGCACGGACAGCGAACGGACGGCCCCTCTCCCCCGCCCACGGGCGCCCAGGTCAGGAGCCACCGGTGAGTGTCGTCCTGATCACCGGCGCCGCGAGCGGCATCGGCGCGGCGACCGCGCGCGAGGCGGTGCGCCGGGGGCACCGGGTCGCCCTCGCCGACATCGACCTGCCCGGCGCGACGCGGATCGCGGACCGGCTGGGGCCCGCCGCCCAGGCGATCGAGCTGGACATCCGCGACGAGGCCGCGTGGGAGTCGGCCCTCGACGCGGTGGCGGACCGGTTCGGCCCGGTGGACGTGCTCGTCAACAACGCGGGGATCATCCACACCGGGTACGCACACCAGTTGTCGCCTGCCGAGCACCGGCACATGGTGGAGGTGAACCTGCTCGGTCCGATCAACGGCACACTGGCCGCCCTGTCCCGGATGCGGGCCCGGGGCCACGGGCACATCGTCACCGTGTGCAGCATGACGTCGTTCCTGCCGCTGCCCGGCTACACGACCTACGGCGCGACCAAGCACGGACTGCGCGCCTTCCACCACAGCGTGGCCATCGAGGAACGCGACGGGCCCGTGACGTTCAGCATCGTCCATCCGCCCGGCACCCGCACGCCCATGCTGGAGCAGGAGATGGCCGATCCCAGCGCGGTGATCACCTTCGCCGAGAAGCCCCTCTCCGCCGAGAAGGTCGCCTCGGTGATCGTCGACGCCATCGTGCGCAAGCCGGTCGAGGTCGTCCACCCCGCCGTCGGCGGACGCGTACAGCGGGCCGCCGGTGTGTTCCCCCGGCTGATGCGCTTCGTGATCCCCAGGGTGGAGGCCATGGCCAGGCGCCACAGCGCGGGCCTCGCACCGGCCCCCGCGGCGACATCCGCGGCATCCGACGTATCCGCCGTGTCTGACGTATCCGACGTATCCGAACCAGGAGACCCCAACCGATGACCGTCAACACCACCGTTCCCAGGGCCGGTTCGGATCCCATGTCCCAGAGCCACTTCGACGGGCTGCGGGCGGCCACCGCCGGTCTCGAACCCCCCTTCGGCGTGATCGACCTGGACGCCTTCGACGCCAACGCCCGTGACCTGGAACGCCGTGCGGGCGGCAAGCCGATCCGGCTGGCCAGCAAGTCGCTGCGCTCCCGCGCCCTCATCCGGCGCGCCCTGGACCGCCCGGGATTCGACGGCATCCTCGGCTTCACCCTGCCCGAAGCCCTGTGGCTGGCCGAGGAGTTCGACGACATCGTCGTCGGCTACCCGACCGCCGACCGCACGGCGCTGCGCCGGCTGGCCGCCGACGAGCGGCTCGCGTCCCGGATCACCCTGATGGTGGACTGCGTCGAGCATCTCGACCTGATCGACGCGGCGACCGGCCCCCGCGAGACCCGTATCCAGGTGTGCCTGGAGCTGGACGCGGCCCTGCGCCTCGCGGGCGGGCGGATCCATCTCGGACCGCGCAGGTCCCCGGTGTACACCCCGCAGCAGGCGGCGGCGTTCGCACGCGAGGTCGTGTCCCGTCCGGGCTTCGAGCTGACGGGCATCATGGGGTACGAGGGCCAGGTCGCCGGTCTGGGTGACAACCAGCCCGGCAACGCCGTCAAGCGGGCCGTCGTACGGGCGATGCAGCGTTCGTCCGTCGAGGAGCTGAGCCACCGCCGGGAAGCGGCGGTCGCGGCCGTACGGGCCGTCACACCGCTGCGGTTCGTCAACGGCGGCGGCACGGGCAGCCTGGAGACCACGACGGCCGAGGCTTCCGTCACCGAGCTCGCGGCGGGCTCCGGCCTCTACGGTCCCGGCCTGTTCGACTTCTACCGCGCCTTCCGGCCCGTCCCGGCGGCGTACTTCGTGCTGCCCGTCGTACGCCGTCCCTCGTCGTCGGTGGCGACGCTGCTGGGCGGCGGCTGGGTGGCGTCCGGGCCGCTCGGCAAGGACCGGCTGCCCACGCTGGCCTGGCCTCTCGGACTGCGCGTCACCGCCACCGAGGGCTTCGGGGAGGTGCAGACCCCGCTGGTGGGCAGGGCCGCGAGCGTGCTGAACATCGGGGACCGGGTGTGGCTGCGGCACGCCAAGGCCGGTGAACTGTGCGAGCGCATCGGCGATCTGCACCTGGTCAGCGGTGGCGCGGTGGTCGACACCGTGCCCACCTACCGCGGTGAGGGCCACCACTTCCTGTGACCGCCAAGGCCACCACCATCACCGGCCGGACGGTCCTGATCGTCGGTGCCTCCTCGGGCATCGGGGCGGCGGTGGCCCGGCGGCTCGCCCCGGCGGGCAACCGGCTCGTCCTCACGGCCCGGCGCGCCCCCGAACTGGCCGCCGTGGCCGAGGAGGTACGGGCCGCGGGCAGCGCCTGCCTGGACCTCGCCGCCGACGCCCTGGACCCGGAGGCGGCGGCCGGGGTCGTGGCCGCGGCCGTCGCGGAGTTCGGCCGCGTGGACATCGCGCTGCTCAACGCCGGTCAGGGGCCGGACATGGCCATGGACCGGGTGAGCGCGGCGGACGTCTCCCGGATCATGGCGCTGAACTACGACGTCGTCGTCAACTATCTGGTCCCGCTGATCCGGCGGTTGGGCGAGCAGCCGGACGGCGGCCTGATCGCCCACACCAACTCCCTCGCGGGGCTGATGGGCATCCCCCGCCAGGGCCCGTACTCGGCGGCGAAGGCGGCCGTACGCACCCTCCTGGACGCCGCGCGCGTCGAACTGGCGCCCAGGAACATACGGTTCACCTCGATCCACCCGGGTTTCGTGGGGACGGACCGGGTCGGCGGGGACGGCCTGCCCAAGCCCTTCCAGGTCAGCCAGGAACGCGCGGCCCGGTATGTCGTACGCGCGTTGGAGCGGGAACCGGCGCAGGCCTGCTTCCCCTGGCAGACGACGGCGCTGGTCCGCACGCTGCGTGCCCTGCCGGCACCGGTCTCGGACCGGGTGCTGCGGCTGCTGGCCGCGCGGTAGGGCCGGGCGAGCCGCCCGTGCTCAGTCCGCCGTCAGGGGCAGTACGCCGAAGGTGTGCTCCTGCCACAGGCGCCGGGAGGTCTCCTCCGGGTAGGGGGCGACGGCCGGTTCGGTGTCGAAGAGCTGGACGAGGCGCTGTTCGGTGTCGTACGCGGGCCAGCCGGGGTCGCCCGTGGTGGCGAAGGCGGTCCAGGCCGAGCGGAAGCGGGCGGACAGCGCCTCGGTCTCGGGCGGCGGCGTGGACCCGACCAGCATGCCGCCGAGACCGCCGTCGATGCCGTCGTAGTTGCCGAAGGTCAGCGGCACGTCCAGCGCGTGACAGGCGCCCAGGGCGCCGCCGTGCAACGGGGCGGGCCAGGTCAGCTCGTACACATGGGCCCGGCCGCCGCCGGCCACTTGGGCACGGGCCAGGTCCAGCGACGGCATGCGGAACAGCCAGTCGGACTGGACGAGTTCGTACAGGTACTCCGCCGAGGCGTCCGGGAACGCGGCGCGATAGGCCCGCTCGGGTTCGGGCCCAGGGCCGAACGACCGCAGGGCCGTGGCCGCCGTCTCCTCGTCCACGCGGCCGAACAGCCCGCCGAACATGAGGAAGAGACGGAACTCGTCCCGGGTGTGCCCGACGATGAGGTCCACGTCCCGCGCGGCACCGCCCGCCAGCGCCTCCCAGGGGGCGGCGGGCAGGACGTCACCGTCGACGACGGGCGAGAACGGGGTGGGAGTGAGGGCGACCGCGCCCCACCTCGACACGTACTCACGCATCCGGGGAGCGAGCGCGGCCCCCGCCTCGGGCAGCTTGCGCGGATCCACCCCGGCCAGGTCGGCGACCGTCGGCCGCAGCCCCAGCTCACCGGCCAGCGCCTCGCCGATGTCCCCGGCCAGCGTGTCGGAGAAGAACGTGCCGGGCACGCTCTGCAGGATCGCCCGCCGGAACAGCCCCCGGGCCCTGGGCATGACCAGCAGCGCGGCGATGGACCCGGCGCCCGCCGACTCCCCGAAGACGGTGACCCGGTCGGGGTCGCCGCCGAACCCGGCGACGTTCTCACGCACCCACTCCAGGGCCGCGACCTGGTCGAGCAGCCCGCGGTTGGCGGGGGCACCCTCGATCCGGGCGAACCCTTCCATGCCGACGCGATAGTTGAGGGTGACCACGACGACGTCCCCCTCGCGCGAAAGACGGCCGCCGTCGTAGTTCGGGTCGTCGGCGGAGCCCAGCTTGTAGGCACCGCCGTAGATCCACACCAGCACCGGGCGGCGCGCCGCCGGATCCGCGCCGGGCGTCCAGACGTTGACGGTCAGCCAGTCGTCCCCGGCGGACGGGGCGCCGGCGGGCACCAGTTCCTCCTGCGGAGGAGGCGGCCCGAACGCGAACGCCTCCCGTACGCCGTCCCAGCGTCCGGCCGGCCGGGGCGCCGCGAACCGCAGCTCTCCCACCGGCGGCTGAGCGAACGGAATCCCGCGAAACACCGCGGTGCCGCCCTCCAGGCGCCCCCGGACCACACCCGCGGCCGTCCTGACCTCGGGAAACTCTCCTGCGTTCATCGCCGACTCCTCAGGACACGTGCCGATGGCGGTCCAGCCCACGGTACCGAAGTGAACCAACCTTCACTGGACGAACAGCCAGGACGGGTCTCCGCGACGGATGCCGAGACATCGCTCCGTGCGCGTGGGCTCACTCCCGGACTAGGTTGTGCCCCATGAGCAACCTTGACCGTGCGCCCGTCCCCAGCGTCTGTGGCGGCCGTGGATTCGTCGTCGCCGAACCCGTGCGCGAGCTGCTGAGTCCCCGGCGCGTGAAGCTCGGGGAGAGCACCGAGGTACGCCGCCTGCTGCCGAACCTCGGCCGGCGCATGATCGGCGCGTGGGCCTTCGTCGACCACTACGGGCCCGACGACATCGCCGACGAACCCGGCATGCAGGTGCCGCCGCACCCCCACATGGGCCTCCAGACGGTGAGCTGGCTGCACGAGGGCGAGGTGCTGCACCGCGACTCGACCGGCAGCCTCCAGACGATCCGCCCGCGTGAACTGGGCCTCATGACCTCCGGCCGGGCGATCAGCCATTCGGAGGAGAGTCCCCGGTCCCACGCGCGGTTCCTGCACGGCGCGCAGCTCTGGGTCGCGCTCCCGGACAGCCACCGCCACACCGACCCGCACTTCGAACACCACGCCGACCTGCCCAGGGTCACGGCGCCCGGTGTGACGGCGACCGTGATCCTGGGCGCCCTCGACGGCGCGGCCTCGCCCGGCACGACGTACACCCCGATCGTCGGCGCCGACCTGACCCTCGCCGCCGACGCGGACGTACGCCTGCCGCTCGTGCCCGACTTCGAGTACGGGGTACTGGCGATGTCCGGGGAAGTGCACGTCGACGGGGTGCCGGTACTGCCGGGCTCGATGCTCTACCTCGGCTGCGGCCGCACCGAACTCCCCCTGCGCGCCGCGTCCGACGCGAGCGTGATGCTCCTGGGCGGCGAGCCGTTCGAGGAGGAGCTGATCATGTGGTGGAACTTCGTGGGGCGTACGCAGGAGGAGATCGCGCAGGCGCGGGAGGACTGGATGGGCGGCTCGCGATTTGGGGAAGTGAAGGGTTACGAGGGAGCGCCTCTAGCTGCCCCCGAGCTGCCGCCAACACCCTTGAAGCCGCGCGGCCGAGTGCGATGAACTGGCGTCTTTCAACACGCCAGCCATGTCACCGGGCGCGGCGAAACACACCCCGCCCGGTTCACTCAGACCACGTGAGCAAACCACGTTCACACCCCTCGTTCCGGACCGCCCAGGCCTGCCTCACCCATCAGATCCTCGTTCTGGCCGACCGCGCGTACCAGGGCGCCGGCACCACCGTCCGCACCCCCTACTACGGCCACCGTGAACTCCCGGAGCACTATCAGCGCTACAACCGCGACCATGCCCGTCTCCGCGCTCCGGGCGAACGCGCCTTCGCCCGCCTCAAGTCCTGGAGAGTGCTGCGAGGAGCACGCCGCTCAACAACCGCATCAGACGCCTGGTCGCCGCCGTGCACACCCTCTTGACCTGCCAATACTCAGGATGAAAGAGGTTCACTCACCCGATGCCGAGCATCGGAATGGCGAGACTGATAGCAGTGAGCAGCGGCACTCCTACTTCTCCTGCTGTGGCTGCGACTCGGCGAAGTCTGTCCAGAGTGCTCGGGCCCGGTCGGCGCTGCCTGATTTCTTCCAGCGATTCGTCGATCTCTTGGCGCTCTGCAGGCGACACGTGATCCCGCAGAGTCAGTGCGGTGCGGATGAGATGCCGGATTTCCGAACCGGACTGGATATTATTCACGACTTTGCCGGTGGCATTGTCTCCCGTAATCTTAATATTGTCGCCGATGTGTACTTTGTCGCTCATTTCATCACCCTGATCGCCGTGCCGTTCGGGCCGTTGATGCTGATGTTGTCACCGAGGTGAAACTTCTCGATGGTGATTTGGAAGTCCGCCAGGGGGTTATTGATCGCTGATGTGATTTCCAGAGAGATCTTGCGCAGCTGTGCGAGATTCCTGGATGCAATCGCGACGCCAGATAGTCCGGCGCTTACTATGACAAGGATTCTCACGGTAGACCTGACGTACAGGCGCCGGGCGACCTGACAGATCCCGATGGGCAACAGAATCGCTGCGACGGCCGTGCAGATTGTTGTTGGGAGATCCACGGTGTACGCGTGTTCCCTCACAAATTCTGGCGGGCCCCCCATCACGGCAGACGATCGCGTATTTCTTGTCATGGTGAAGAATATCAAGCCGGCTACAGCAGACAGGCCAGCTGCTAGCACTTGAGGAAACTTGAATTCAGGCTCAACTATCTGAGTGCTTGAAATGTTATGCATCGGGAAAGAGCTGTCGCCGACCGACAGGATTCTCTGGCTAATTTTGATGTTGACGCTGCGGCTCAACTTCCCCCACGCCCCCATGCACCCTGAAATTTTTAACAACGAGACGTGGCTGAATGTTTGCAGAAATCGAAGGCGTCGACAATCCCCGCGTTGAGATTTCCTGGGGCGCATGAGCGCACGATTGGACGTCTGTGCGCGCCCCCGAGTGGCTTCCCTGACGGCAGGGATTCGGCGTAGTTGCGTGACGCCTGGTTCGTGGCGGACCGTCAGCCCAGCGGCTGTGTTCTCGGAACGTGACAGGCACGACTTCCAAGATCATGAAGTTCTCTACGCCCCGTGATCCAAGTGGAAGACCGTGCCGGCCGACGCAATATCTCTGATCCCGCCCGCCTTTGACCAACTGCGCGAGAATCCGCAGGTCGACCTGAGGAGGCCCCGGGTCTGCTGGAACGGCTGGCCGAGGTGCCAAACCCGCGTGACCCACGCGGGGTGCGCCACCGCCTGGCCGTCGTGCTCGCTCTCACCGCGTGAGCGGTGCCGGCCGGTGCAACCTCGCTGCTGGCGGTCGGCGAATGGATCGTTGGACGAGCTGCTTCGTTTCGACTCGCCCGTCAGCACGGCCACCTTCCGGTACACCACGGAAGCCGTCACGCTCGGCGGCACCGATATCCCGGCCGGTGTCCCTGTGGTGGTCGCTCTTGGAGCGGCCAACCGCGATCCGGAGCGGTTCCCGTCACCGGACCAGCTCAACCTGCATGGGGATGCTGCCGGCCATCTCGGCTTCGGCCACGGTATCCACCGCTGTGTCGGCGCCCCCCCTGGCCAAGGCCGAAGCCGACATCGCCCTGCGCGCGGTCCTGGCCCGCTTCCCTCAGTTCCGGCTTGCCGTCCCACCTGATCAACTGCAGTGGCGGCGCACCCGCCTGGTGCGCGGACTGACCGCGCTTCCACTCCTTGTCCAGCGTCCCGGCGCACTCTAAGCAGCAGGACGCCGCCGCGACCTGGAAGAAGACGTTCGGACACCACCCGCCGATGGGGTTCGTCGACCACGGCCGTGGCGGGTCCGGAGAGGCGGTCGTGGACCTGCTGCGGCCCGGCAACGCGGGCTCCAACACCGTCGCGGACCACATCGAGGCCACCAAGCCGGCCCTGGCCCGGTTGCCGTGTGGCCGAGCACCAGCAGGTCGGATACACGGTGAGGCGACAGTGGTGCGTCACGCCGTCAGACGTGCTTTCTCGCCGAGCGCGGTCAGCCCTCGTCAGCCCTCGTCGGCCCGGTCGCCGTTCGCCTGCCCGCGGAGTAGGTCGATGACCGCCAGGACCGTTCTCGTGCCGGTCTCCGAGGTCCAGGTCTGCGGATCCTCCAGGACGGACAGCCAGTAGCCGCGAAGGAGGAGGTGCAGTACGTCCGCGGACAGCTCGGCGTCCGGCAGGCCGGCCTCGACGGCGGAGTCGTGTATCTCCTTGCGGTGTTTGCGCGACATCGCACGGAGATCCCGTTCGACGGCTGTTTCCTCGCCGTCGGCCGAGGCCTCGCCGACGACCTCCATCAACAGGCGCCGGAGGACCACGTCGTCCCGCTCGGTCGTGCACATCCACTGGGCGAACGACCTGAGCCTCTCCGGTCCGGCGAGCCCGTCGAGCGCCTCGGTCTGATCGCGTTCCCACTCCTCCTCGGCGCAGCGGATGGCGTTGAGCATCAGGGCCGAGCGGCTGGAGATGTAGTTGGTGACCATGGTCGTCGAGCCGCCGAGCCGGGCGGCGACCGCTCGGATGGTGACAGAGCGGACGCCTGATTCCCTGGCCACCTGCAGTGTCGCCGCCGCGATCTCGTTTCGGCGCCGCACCTCGTCGACCTCTATCGGCATGCCTCAGTCCTTACGTCAAGGGTTGACCCCATTGTCACGAGCTGCAATGTTGTCACACAACAGCGTTGTACAACACTGTTGTCCATCTGTTTCCGCGCTCTTCGAAAGGCCGGCATGCCTCCCTTCACCTATCAGCGGATCATCGCCGGCCCCGTTCCCGCGCAGGCCCGGCAGTACATGGTCCGCATGCGCGACGGGGTACGGCTGGCAACCGACGTCTATCTGCCGGAGCCGCCGCCGGAGGTCCCCGGCGGCGACCCGGCGGCGCCGACGTATCCGACCGTGCTGGTCCGGCTGCCGTACGACAAGAACAGCCGCTACGTGTTCTTCGACCGGATCGCCGCCCGCTTCACCGCCCGGGGTTACGCGATGGTGGTGCAGGACGTGCGTGGCAAGTTCCGCTCCGGCGGCCGGACTCTGCCGTTCCTGTCGGAGGCCGACGACGGCTACGACTCCATCGAGTGGACCACCCACCAGCCCTGGTCCAACGGGCGTGTGGGCATGTTCGGGGACTCGTACTACGGCTTCACACAGTGGGCCGCCGTGTCGTCGCAGCACCCGGCCCTGCGTGCCATCGTGCCGCGTCTGACGTGCGCGAACTTCAACGACCTTCTGCAACACGACCCGCGGGGTGCGGCCCAGACCGGCCGGCCGGTCTGGGTGGAGGGAGCGGAGTACTACGCCCACCACTGGGTGGAGAACGACACGTACGAGTTCGAGGTCGACCGCTCCGTACGCCCGATGATCGAACAGTACGAGCAGGCGTTCCGTGCCCTCGGTACCCGCTCCGAGTGGTTCGACGTGATCGCCCCGAACTACGCGAACCTCCTTCCCGCCGCCCTCGGACGGCACCCGTACGACGCCAGGCCCGTGCCCGTGCTGCACTGCGTGGGGTGGTTCGACAACGTCCGTGTCCCCCACATGCGGGACTACGAGGCACTGGCCTCACGACCCGGCTGGGACGCGGTGCAGTACCTCTGGGCGGCTTCGATCGACCACGAGAACTACACCCTTGACGGCGCACCGGTCACCGCCCCGGAGAACGACCACGCCCTCGACGACACAGCTCTCGACCGCATGCTGAACGACTACACCGGTCCCGCTCTCGATTTCTTCGACGTGTTCCTCAAGGAGACCCGTCCCGTGTCCTCGCTGCGGAAAGTCAGCTGGGAGCTCGGGCACGCCGGCCGTCGTACGTCGGACGTGTGGCCCCCTGCCGACAGCACCGTGCGGACCCTGTGGCTCGGCGACCCCGCCCGGTCGGCGGATCCCCTGCCGGGTGCGCCGCTGACCCACGTGTCCCCGCCCGAGGAGGGATCCGTGGAGTGGGCGTACGACCCGGACGCCCTGGTAGCCTCCGCCGTAAACAACAGCTTCGCGTATCTGCAGGCCTACCCGGACCTCGCGGAGACCGCCGCCCGCAGCGATGTCCTCGCCTTCACCGGACCGGTGCTGTCCGAGCCACTGGACCTCGCGGGCCCGGTCGGTCTGGACCTGTACGTCACCAGCAGCGCCCCGGTCTTCGACGTGTTCGCGCAGCTCCTCGACCTGAGCCCGGACGGGCAGGCCCGTCTGGTCGTCCGGGGCGAGGTCGAGGTCGTCCGGGAAACGGCCCCGGAGCAGATCCACGTCGAACTCGGCCACACCGGTTACCGGCTGCGCGCCGGACACCGGCTCGCACTGATCATCACCAGCAGTGACTACCCGCTCTTCCTGCCCGCCTCGGGCACGGAGGAGAACCGCTGGACCACCGCCACCCCCAAATCCAGCACCCAGACCCTCGGCACCGGAGGCGCCCGGCCGTCCCGCCTGACGGTCACGGTGCTCCCGTCAGCGACCAGCGGCTGACCACCGGCTGACCACCGGCCGGCCGTCCCGCCGACCACACGAAGTTCCTCTGCCGCCCGCACGGCAGTGAAAGGCCCCCCATAACGCCCCTGTAACTTCCACCCAGGAACAGTCACATGCGAGCTTCCAGAATCACCGCGCCCGGTGCCGCCCTGTGTATCGGTCTGCTCACCGTCTCCGCCTGCTCCTCCGGCGCCACCGGGTCGGCCGGCGGTGCGTCCGGCGCCTTCAAGCTCACCACCAGGACGCCTGCCGCCACCGGGTCCCTCGACGAGGTGACCTGGAACCTGCCCCTGGGTGAACCGACCACGCTCGACCCCGCCAAGGTAGGCGACTACTCCCCGAACACGGTGGAGGCCAACCTGTGCGATCCCCTGCTGCGTCTGCGGCCGGACTACTCCATCGCACCGGGCCTCGCCTCGTCCTGGAAGAAGCCGGACGACCAGACGCTCGTGCTGGAGCTGCGTGAAGACGTGAAGTTCTGGAACGGCGACCCGATGACAGCCAAGGACGTCGTCGCCAGCCTGACCCGGCAGAGCGCTCCGGCCACCCAGGCCGTCAACGCCTCCGTACTGGCAAGCGTGAAGTCCGTGACCGCGACCGGCGACCACCAGGTGACCATACGCTTCAAGCAGCCCGACGAACTGTTCCTGAAGTCCCTGGTCAATGGATTCGGAGGGGTCAGCGAAGCCTCGTACATGAAGAAGGCCGGTGCCTCCTACGGCACGGCCAAGGGCGGACTCATGTGCAGCGGGCCGTTCAAGCTCGAAAACTGGAAGTCGGGTGACTCCATCACCGCGGTCCGCAACGACCAGTACTGGGACGCCTCGCTCAGGCCGAAGGTCAAAAAGCTGACGTTCAAGTTCGTCACCGACTCCAACACGCTGACCAGCGCCCTGCTGTCGGGCCAGATCGACGGCAGTTACGAGATCCCCTCCAGCGTCGCCAGGGCCCTGCGCTCCTCCGGCGCCGGAAAGCTCTACTACGGTCCATCGGCGCAGACGAACTTCATCGCCCCCACCACTCCCTCCTCCCCGCTCGCCGACAGCCGCGTCGCCAAGGCACTCTCCCTGGTCCTGGACCAGGACGCGCTGATCAAGAACGTCTACGACGGCGCGGCCGGGAAACTGAAGACCGTGATCCCGCCGCTGGTGTGGAAGAACGGCGAGGCCGCCGCCGTCTACGCCCAGGGTTACGGGCGGCTCCCCGCCACCCCTGGGACGGACGAGGCCAAGGCCAAGCAGCTCATCGCGCAGGCCGCGCCGAAGAAGCGCTCCGTCATCGTGGCCATGCCGGCGGGTGACCAGCAGTCCCTGCAGATCCTGACCTTCCTCCAGGCCGCGGCCAAGACCATCGGGCTGGACGTGGTCATCAAGCAGCTCCAGCCGACCCAGATGTCGGACGTGTTCTACGACGCCGGCCTCCGCAAGGGCCTGGACGGCGTCATAGGTCTCGGGTACGTCGAGGTACCGGACCCGCTGTCGTACGTCCCGCTGTTCACCGCGCCGGACGGGCTCTTCAACTGGACCGGCTACAAGAACGCCGAGGTCACGTCCCTGCTGACCCGGGCACAGGCGGCGACGGACCCCGAAAAGTCGGCCGCCCTGTTCAATCAGGCTCAGGAGCTGTACACGAAGGACCTGGCCATCGTGCCCATCGCGGCGCCCTACGAGCGCATGTTCATGAACAAGCGGCTCAGCGGCGCGCCCTCGTCCTTCGCCTACATCAACATGCCGTGGGCGGCCTACCTCGGCGGCACCGGAGGAGCCTCGTGATCTGGCGCTTCATCGCCCGCCGCACGGCGATGCTGGTGGTGACCGTACTGGTGGCCAGCATCGTCATCTACGGTGCGCTGTTCATCGCGCCCGGCGATCCGGCCACCCTGCTGGTCGGGGGCGGCAAGCCGCCCAGCCCCCGGGTGATCGAGGAGATCCACCGTCAGTACCACCTCGACGATCCGTTCGTGCAGAGCTACTGGCGCTGGCTGACCGGCATGCTGCACGGCGATGCCGGCCAGTCCCTGTCCTACCGGGACAGCGTCACCCACCTGATCACCGACCGGATGGGCAACACCCTCTTCCTCGTCGCCTACGCCGCGCTGCTCATCATCCTGCCAGGTGTCGCCCTGGGCACCCTGGCCGCATTGCGCGGCGGCCTCGGCGAGAACCTCATCACCGTCGTGACTACCACGCTGATGGCAGTGCCCACGTTCGTGATCTCGGTGCTCCTCATCTGGTGGCTGTCCGTACGGTGGGGGTGGTTCCCGGCGTACGGCTCCGGCGTCGGGTTCGCCGGACGGATCGAGCATCTGACCCTCCCCGCCCTGGCCCTCGCCGCGTCCTGGCTCGCCTACGTGGCCCAGGTGACCCAGGCGGCGGTCCGTGCCGAACTGGCCTCGGAACACGTCGAGACGGCTCGCTCCCGGGGCATCCCGGAACGGTTCGTGCTTCGCAAGCACGTCCTGCGCAACGCCGCCGGCCCGATCTTCTCGGTGTCCGGTGTGGCCGTCGCGGGCCTGATCGCGGGGGCCTCGATCGTCGAGCAGGCCTTCGGCGTCAACGGCATCGGTGCCCTGCTGATCCAGAGCGCCGCCAAACAGGATCTCGCCGTGGTCCAGACCCTGGCTCTGATCACGGTCGTCGTCTTCGTCGCCGTCAACACCCTCGTGGACGTGGTCACCGCGGCCCTCGACCACCGGGTCTCGCTGGAGGCCGGCGCATGAGCAGCTACCAGATCGCATCCCTGGGCCGTGGGCTGATACGTAGCAGCAGGCTCCGTTCCTTCGTACGAGGCCATGGCGTACTGGCCGCCGCCGGCGCGGTCGTCGCGGTCGTGGTCCTGGCCTCGGTGTGCGCCCCGCTGATCGCGCCCTACGACCCGAACGCCGTCGACGTGATGGCCGTCTCCCAGGGCAGGTCGGCCGCGCACTGGCTGGGTACCGACGACACAGGCCGGGACATACTCTCGCGGCTGCTGTACGGAGCGCGCCTCAGCCTGCTGGCCCCGGCCGCCGTCGTCCTGATCGCCGGAGTGCTCAGTTCGGCCCTCGCGGTGAGTGCCGCCTGGCTCGGCGGCTGGTGGGACCGGACGGTCTCCGCTCTGCTGGACGTCGTCTTCGGGTTCCCCGGACTGGTCCTCGCGGTGGTCGCCGCCGCCGTCTTCGGCGCGGGTCTCACGGTGGCCGTGGTCGCCCTGTCGGTCGCCTATCTCCCGTACATCGGCCGTGTCGTACGCAATGCCGCCCTGCGCGAGTGCCAGCTGCCGTACGTCTCGGCTCTGCGGATGCTCGGCATGTCCGGGTGGCGGATCTGTCTGCGCCACGTCGTCCCCAATCTGCTGCCGATCGCCCTCGTCCAGGTGACCATGTCCTTCGGCTACGCCCTGCTCGACGTCGCCGCGTTCTCCTTCATCGGTCTCGGCACCCAGCCCCCGACCGCCGAGTGGGGACTGATGGTCGCCAACGGCACCTCCGGCATCCTGGCCGGCCGGCCCGAGCAGTCCCTCTACGCCGGCGTGGCGATCGTCGTCTTCGTCATCGCCTGCAACCTCATCGGCAACGGCCTGTCCACGCGACTCCAGGGAGAGACCCGATGAACCGGCCTCAGCCCCTCCTGGCCATCGACGAACTCCACGTCACCCTGCCCTTCAAGGGGCAACCCCGTACCGTCATCCAGCGCGTCGACCTCACTGTCCCCGCCGGCTCGGCCGTAGGGCTGGTCGGCGAGTCGGGGTCCGGCAAGTCGATGACCGCCCGGGCGGTGCTGCGGCTCCTGCCGGGCGGCGCCCGCACGGGCGGGAAGATCCTCTTCGACGGGGCGGACGTCACCACGATGAGCCCGGCCGCCCTCCGCAAGCTGCGCATCCATGACGTGGCCATGATCTTCCAGGACCCGAGGGCGCACATCAACCCGGTGCGTACCATCGGCGACTTCCTGACCGAGGCACTGGTCACGACACGGGGCGTACGCCCCCGGGCCGCCGAGGCGACCGTGACCGCGCTGCTGCGTGAGGTCGGCATCGCCGACGCCGCCCGTCGACTGCGCCAGCGTCCCTCCGAACTCTCGGGCGGCCTTCTGCAACGCGTCATGATCGCCGCCGCTCTCGCCGCCGAACCGCGTCTGCTGCTCGCCGACGAACCCACCACCGCCCTGGACGTCACGACACAGGCCGAGGTGATGGCGATCATCGACGAGGCACGCGCCGAGCGGGGACTGGCCATGCTGTTCATCACCCACGATTTGGCCCTGGCCGCCGCCGTGTGCGACCGCATCGCCGTGATGTACGCCGGCAGTGTGGTGGAGGAACTGCCCGCCGACCGGCTGCACGACGGCGCCCGTCACCCCTACACGCGTGCCCTGCTCGCCTCCCGCCCAGCCCCGGGCTCCGGCGGGTCCCTGCGGGCCATCCCGGGGCGCCCGCTGCCGGCGTACGAAACCGGCCCCGGATGTGCCTTCGGGACCCGCTGCTCACAGGCGCAGGAGGTCTGCGGCGCCGAACGGCCCCTGCCGCGCTCGGGCGGCGGAGGCACGACAGCCTGCCACTTCCCCGTCGACCCCCTCGTTCCGCAGGCCACGACCGGCGCGGGAGACAGGAGCACCACCCATGGCTGACTCGCTGCCGCCGCCGGCTCTCGAAGTCACCGGCCTGCGCAAGACGTTCGGCGACTTCACCGCCGTGGACGATGTCGCGCTGACGATCGCCCCCGGAGGGTCGCTCGCCGTGGTCGGGGAGTCGGGTTCCGGCAAGACGACGACCGCGCGCATGATCGCCGGCCTGGAGAAACCCACCGCCGGAACGATCAGACTGAACGGCCGCGGTCGCCCCGGCGTGAACGCCCGCACCTCCGAGCGCAGGGAATTCGCCCGCGAGGTGCAGATGGTCTTCCAGGACCCCTACGCCTCCCTCGACCGGCACCAGAAGATCGGCGACTGCATCGCCGAGGTCCTCACCCTCCACACCGACCTGCGCGGCCCCGCTCGCGCCGCGCGGACGGCCGAACTCCTCGAACAGGTCGGCCTGGACGAACGCCACGCCGCGTCACTCCCCCGCGCGCTCTCCGGCGGACAACGCCAGCGCGTCGCCATCGCCCGCGCACTGGCCGTCCAGCCCCGGCTCCTCGTCCTCGACGAGGCCGTCGCCGCCCTGGACGTCTCCGTCCAGGCCCAGATCCTCACCCTCCTCCAGCACATCCGCGAACAGACCAGCGTGGCCTACCTGTTCATCACCCACGACCTGGGCATCGTGCGGCACATCTGCGACGAGATCGCCGTCATGCGCCACGGACGCGTCGTCGAGAGCGGCGCCGCCGACACCGTACTCACCGACCCGCAGCACCCCTACACCCGCAAACTGCTCGACTCCGTACCCGTCCCGGGCTGGAAACCGAGCCGCGTCCTCGCCACCGCCGACACGGTCCCGTCCGTTCCGGGAACGGAAGCCTCGAAGGGGGATGCGGGCAACCGGCCGTGAAGCAGGAGTGAGGTGACCGGTCCCGGCAGGCGTCGATTGCCTGTCGGCCGCGTTCGCGCGCCCGTGGCCTGCGCCTACAGTGGGTGCGTGTCCTCAGGAAACGCCGTCGTGTCGCGCAATGTGCGCCTACTCAGAGAGCAGCGGGGTCTGTCCCTGGCCGAACTGGCCCGGCAGGCGGGGCTGGCCAAGCAGACGCTGTCCAATCTGGAGCAGGGGACGGGTAATCCCACGGTCGACACCTTGTTCTCCATCGCCGCCGCGCTCGGTGTGCCGGTCACCAGGCTGGTGGCGGAGCGGGAACAGATGATGACCGTGCAGCGGGGCGACGAGGGCGTCTGGCAGGAGCACGGGGGCTACAAGTCCCGTTCCCTGGACCACATCTACGGTTCCGGTGTCATCGAGAACTACCTGCTCCGGGTCGTCCGTGGGCCGGAGGGCACGACAACACCGTCCGAACCGCATCCGGTGGGCACGCTGGAACACCTGTACGTGATCAACGGCCGGGTGCGGGTGGGCCCGGTGGAGTCCCCGGTGGAGCTGGCGGCCGGGGATTTCGTGCGCTACCCGGGCGACCGTCCCCATCTCTACGAGTCGCTGGTGGACGAGAGCCTGCTGCACGTGGTGGTGAGCGTGCCGCGGGTCCAGCCGGGTACGGGTGGCTCGAACCCCACCCGCACGCAGGGCAACGGCCGCCGCTGAGCGGTGTTTCGGGCTCAGGAGCGGGTCGCGGCGACCGCGGCTCGACGGGCCCGGGCCGCGGCGACCGTACGGGAGGCCTCGTGGGCCACTCGGCGCAGGGCCGGGGCGAAGCGGGCGGGGTCGAAACGGGGCTCCGCGCCCGCGACGGAGAGTGCGGCCACGGGGCGGCCGGCGGGCCCCATGATCGGCACGGCCACACAGGTGAGGCCGAGAGTCGCCTCCTGGCGGTCGTAGGCGATGCCGTCCTGGCGGATGTCCCGCAGGGCCGCCCGGAAGCGGTCGGGTCCGGAAAGCGTGTACTCGGTGCGTGGTGTCAGCCCTTCCGCCACGGCCGCCTCCGCCGCGTCGTGGTCGAAGGCCAGCAGTACCTTGCCCACCCCGGTGCAGTACGCGGGCAGCCGGGCGCCGATCTGGGACGGGGAGCGTGCCGCGCGATGGCCGTGGAGCTTGTTGACGTACACGATGTCGGTGCCGTGCAGCACCGCGAGGTGCACGGTCTCGTGCGTCAGCTCGTACAGGTCCACGAGGTGCGGCATGAGTGAGTCCCGCAGCAGCACGGGGGCCGAGCCGTACGCGCGCGTGCCGATGTCCAGCATCTGGGTGCCCAGTCGGTAGTCGCTGCCGACGCGTTCGACCAGGTCATTGCGCTGGAGGATGCCGAGCAGGCGGAAGGCGGTCGACTTGGTCAGCCGGGTTCGACGCGCCAACTCGCTGACGCCGGCCTCGCCGTCGAGTTCCGCGAGCGACTTCAGCAGGACCAGGGCCTTGTCGACCGCGGTCTGCTGTTCGAGAGATGTAGACACTGTGGGCACTGCCATGACGGGCTCCGGTGGTGGCTCGGGCGGCCATTTTGATGGACGCCTGTCCAATGTAAATGACTGTCGCGAGCGTGTAAACGCATCGGGACCACACCAGGGCCTGCGACGCCGCTCACACCGCCGACACGAAAAAGGGCGGGGAGACGACCGGCTCGTCTCCCCGCCCCGCTGTCAGGAACTGACCCCGCGACTGCTCCTACCCGTTCACCAGGTCCAGCGCAATGTCCACGATCATGTCCTCCTGGCCGCCGACCAGCCCTCGCTTGCCGACCTCCAGCAGGATGCCCCGCACATCGACGCCGTACTGCCGGGACGCCGCCTCGGCGTGCCGCAGGAAGCTGGAGTAGACGCCTGCGTAGCCGAGCGTGAGGGTCTCGCGGTCGACCTGGACCGGGCGGTCCTGAAGGGGCCGTACGAGATCGTCCGCCGCGTCCTGGAGGGCGAACAGGTCGCAGCCGTGCTTCCAGCCCTGGAGGTCGGCCACCGCGACGAACGGTTCGATCGGGCAGTTGCCCGCGCCTGCCCCGTGCCCCGCCAGTGAAGCGTCGACCCTGGTCACACCCTCCTCCACGGCGACGACGGAGTTCGCCACGGCGAGGGAGAGGTTCTGGTGGGCGTGGATGCCGATCTGGGTCTCGGGATCGAGTACGTCCCGGTAGGCGCGGACGCGTTCACGGACGCCGTCCATGGTGAGCCGGCCGCCGGAGTCGGTGACGTACACGCAGTGGGCGCCGTACGACTCCATCAACTTGGCCTGTTCGGCGAGTTTTTCGGCCGGGGCCATGTGGCTGAGCATCAGGAAGCCCGAGACGTCCATGCCCAGTTCGCGCGCGGTGCCGATGTGCTGTGCGGCGACATCGGCCTCGGTGCAGTGCGTGGCGATGCGGATGGACCGGACGCCGAGGGAGTAGGCGTGCTTCAGTTCGGCGATGGTGCCGATGCCGGGCAGCAACAGTGTGGTGAGTGTGGCTCGTTGGAGGACCGAGGCCGCCGCTTCGATCCATTCCCAGTCGGTGTGGCTGCCGGGGCCGTAGTTCAGCGAGCCGCCCGCCAGGCCGTCGCCGTGTGCCACCTCGATGGCGTCCACGCCGGCCGCGTCCAGTGCAGCGACGATCCGGGTCACGTCGGCGGGCTCGATACGGTGCCGGACGGCGTGCATACCGTCCCGCAGGGTGACGTCCTGGATGTACAGGTTCTTCGGGCCATTCACGTTCTTCAGGTCCTTGGTCATGCCCGTGCCCCCTCGCGTGCGTGCTGGGCGATGCGTTCGGCGGTGCGCAGGGCGGCCGAGGTCATGATGTCGAGGTTTCCGGCGTAGGCCGGGAGGTAGTGGGCGGCGCCCTCGACCTCCAGGAACACCGAGACCTTGGTGGTGACTCGCGGCGCGTCGACGGGCAGCAGGGTGTGCACCGGCTCGTCCGGTGATACGGCGGTGAACTGGACGTCCTGCTTGAGCCGGTAGCCGGGGACGTACTTGGCGACCTCCGCCACCATGTCCGTGACCGACGCGCGGATCGCGTCCTGGTCGGCGTCGCCGGTCAGGCAGAACACCGTGTCCCGCATGATGAGCGGGGGTTCGGCCGGGTTGAGCACGATGATCGCCTTGCCGCGCGCGGCGCCGCCCACCTGCTCGATGGCCGACGAGGTGGTCTCCGTGAACTCGTCGATGTTCGCCCGGGTGCCGGGGCCCGCCGACCTGGAGGCGATCGAGGCCACGATCTCCGCGTACGGAACGGGAGTCACGCGCCCCACGGCGTGCACGATCGGGATCGTCGCCTGGCCGCCGCAGGTCACCATGTTGACGTTGTCCGCGTCCAGGTGGGCGTCCAGGTTCACCGACGGTACGACGAACGGGCCGATAGCCGCCGGGGTCAGGTCGATGAGGATCTTGCCGTAGGGCTTCAGCCGCTCGGCGTTGGCGGCGTGCGCCTTGGCCGAGGTGGCGTCGAAGACGATGTCGATGTCCTGGAAGCCGTCCAGGGCGATCAGGCCCTCCACTCCCTCGTGCGTCACCGGGACACCGAGGCGGCGGGCGCGGGCCAGGCCGTCGGAGTCCGGGTCGATGCCGACCATCGCGGCCATCTCCAGTGTCTCCGAGAGCCGGATGACCTTGATCATCAGATCGGAGCCGATGTTGCCGGAGCCGATCACGGCCACCTTGGTCTTCTTGGCGTCGGTCATGACGGGTCCTTCTCGCTGAACGTGGCGGTCACCGTGCCGAGGCCGGAGATCTCCGCGCGGACGGTGACGCCTGCGGTGACGGCGACCATGGGGCCGAGCGCCCCGGACAGGACGACCTGGCCGGCCCGCAGGGGGTCTCCGTAGGCGCGGGCCGTACGGGCCAGCCACAACAGGGCGTTGAGGGGGTCTCCGAGGCAGGCGGCGCCGTCGCCCTCGGAGACGAGGGTGTCGTCGACGTACATCCGCATGGCCGCCTCGCGCGGCTCGAACGCGGTGAGCGGCAGACGCGCCTCGCCCAGGACGTACAGGCCGCTGGAGGCGTTGTCGGCGACCGTGTCGGTGATGCGGATGTCCCAGTGGGCGACGCGGCTGTCGACGATCTCCAGTGCGGGTGTCGCGTAGGCGACGGCCGCGCGGACGTCGGCGGGCTGGATGTCGTCGCCGTCCAGGTCCGCCGCCAGGACGAAGGCGATCTCCGCCTCGGCCTTCGGCTGGAGCAGCCGTGAGGTGGGCACCTCGGCATCTCCCGAGACGTCCATGTCGGCGAACAGGACCCCGAAGTCGGGCTGGTCCACGCCGAGTTGCCGCTGGACGGCCGGGGAGGTGAGGCCGATCTTGCGGCCGCTCACGACGGCGCCTTCGGCCAGCCGGAGCCGGTTGAGGCGCTGCTGCACCTGGTAGGCGCTGTCGATGTCGAGCGTGCCCAGTACGTCGCGGACGGGGGCACACGGTTCCCCCTTGGCCCCCGCCACCAGCAGCCGGTTCGTCGCGGCCTCGATCGCTTCCTCGCGTCCCGTCATGGGTTCACCTGTCTCCGTATCGCGGCCGTCGGCGGCCTTCGGTTCGTCTCTCTGCGCGCTGCGGCTGTCCGTCATCGGTCCGCCCCCTGTCGCGCCGTCGCCACCGCGAACCCGGCGATCCACTCCGGGATCGGCGTGTAGAAGCGGGACGTCATCCGGTAGTCGCCGGTCGCGGCGAGGGACGCGAACGCGGCGATCCAGCTGCGTACCTCGTGGGCCGAGCCGCCGCCCTCCGCGCCCATCCACTCCACGGACCAGGAGTCGACGTCCGTGAGACGGCCGCTCTCCAGGGTGTCGAGCACGTGGTTGTCCCAGTCCGGATTGATCGGGATCATCGCGGTCGAGCCCGCCGCGTAGTCCCGGCCGGCCTGTACGACCCGCTCCTCGCCCCGGGCCCGCTGCTCGGGCGTGGGCGGGTGTCCCTCGATGAGCGCGTCGGCCACGCGGGGCGGCGCGCCGTCGAGGACCGGCACCGGCGGGTCGTGGGAGAGCCCGCCGGAGCCGAGGAAGAGCACGCGCCGGTCGAGCGAGGCCGCTGCCTCGCCGATCGCGGTACCCAGCGCGCGGATGCGGCTGACCGGGCCGAGCGGAGTGGCGACGCCGTTGACGAAGACCGGTACGACCGGCACCTTGTCGATGCCGCCGAACAGGACCTCCAGCGGCTGTACGAAGCCGTGGTCGACGGTCATCCGCGCCGACACGGTCAGGTCCACGCCCCGCTCCAGCACACAGCGGGCGAGCGCGCGGGCGGCGTCGGTGTCGACCGACAGAGGCCCGGCGGCGGAACCGAAGTCGCCGACCGCGTTCGCGCCGGTGGCCAGGCAGAAGGGCGGCATCTCCTTGTAGAAGAAGCCGTTGTAGTGGTCGGGGGCGTACAGGACGACCAACTCGGGGTCGAAGTCCCGTACGAAGGAGCGCGCTCCCTCGACCGCCTCCTCGACGGCGGCGAGGACCTCGGGCGCGGGATCGTTCTTCCCGATCAGCGGGGAGTGGGACAGACCCACGGCGGCTGCGGTCACGACGGTTCTCCCTGGGGGTGGATGACGAGCTTGCCGGTCAGCCGCCCGTCGATCATGAGCTGGAAGCCCTGGTGGATCTCGGCCAGGGGCAGGGTGCGGTCGATGACCGGGCGCAGGCCGGTGGCGTCCATCAGCTTCAGCAGGGAGACCAGCTCACCGCGGGTGCAGCCGGTCGAGCCGAGGATGCGCTGCTGGAGGTAGAAGACGCGGCCCAGGTCGGCGGGCGGGTTGGTGCCGCTGGTGGCGCCGGCGATGACGATCGTGCCGCCGGGCCGCAGCGACTTCAGCGAGTGCGACCAGGTGGCCTCGCCGACCGTCTCGACCACGACGTCCACCCGCTCGGGCAGCCGCTCACCGGTCGCCACGGCCTTGCGTACGCCCCAGGACTCGGCCTCCCGCCGCTTGTCCTCGCTGCGGCTGGTGGCGTACACCACGGCGCCGGCGGCCACGGCCAGGTTGATCGCCGCCGAGGCGACCCCGCCGCCCGCGCCCTGCACCAGGACCCGGTCGCCGGCCCGAAGGCCTGCCTGGGTGAACAGCATCCGGTACGCGGTACCCCAGGCGACCGGCAGACAGGCGGCCTCGTCGAAGGTGAGCCAGTCCGGCTTCGGGATCAGGTTGCGGGTGGGGACGGACAGATACTCGGCGAAGGCCCCGTTGTGCCGCTCGGACAGCAGCGCGCGGTTCGGGTCGAGGGTCTCGTCGCCGAGGCCGGCGTCCGGGTCGGCGAGCACGGGGTGGACAAGGACCGGGGTGCCGTTCTCGTCGTATCCCGCCGCGTCGCAGCCGAGGACGATCGGCAGCCGCTCGGGAGGATGGCCCACCCCGCGCAGGGTCCACAGGTCGTGCATGTTGAGCGACGACGCGACCACACGGACCGTGGACCATCCGGGGCGCGGCTCGGGCTTGGGGATGTCCTCCAGGACGAGCCCCGACAGCGGGGCGGTCGCGCTCTGGGAGGTGGCGATTGCGGCAAGCATGCGCCCACGCTCTCCCGGGTGGACGAAGTCCGACAGCGCGTGTGCCACTCTGCGGCACAGGACGTGGCACACCTTCCGCCGCTGCTGTTGCCTGTGCGCATGACCTCGACGAACGAACCCCAGGGCGCCGCCACGGCGGCACCGCGCGGCGCGCTCAGGCGCCCGGCGGACCTGGCACGGAACCTCGACGTCTCCGGGCTCGTGGACACCGAGGGCGGGCTGCTGGATCGCGTCATCTTCACCGACCAGGAGCTGTACCGGCAGGAGCTGCGCCGTGTCTTCGCGCCGAGCTGGCTGTTCCTCGCGCACACCGACCAGTTCCACAAGCCCGGCGACTTCTTCACCACGTACATGGGCGAGGACCCCGTCATCGTCACCCTCGACCGTGACAGGCGAATCCGCGCCTACCTCAACTCCTGCCGCCACCGGGGCGCCCGCCTCTGCCGTGCCGACTTCGGGCAGACCCGCAACTTCACGTGCACCTACCACGGTTGGTCCTTCAACCTGGACGGCTCGCTGGTCAGCGTCCCCAACAAGGACGGCTACCCGGACGACTTCGAGGAGGGCAAGTGGGGCCTCGTCGAGGTCCCGCACGTGGAGACCTACCGCGGCCTCGTCTTCGGCACCTGGAATCCGCAGCCGGTCCCGCTGCGCGAGTCGCTCGGTGACATGGCCTGGTACATGGACGCCATGCTCGACCACGACGACGAGGGCACTGTCGTCGTCGGTGGGGTCCACAAGTGGGTCCTGGAGGGCAACTGGAAGCTGGCGGCGGAGCAGTTCGCCACCGACTGGTACCACGTCAACATGAGCCACGCCTCCGCGCTCATGCTCCTCGCGCCGGCCGGCAAGAAGCCCCGGGACGAGGTCGTGCACCGCACCGGCCGCCAGTACTCCGACGCCAACGGCAACGGCGCCGGCTTCCCGGTCCACCCCAGGAACCGCTTCGACGCCCGGACCGTGCACGAGTGGACGGACTACGACGCCCTGCGCGAACGCCTCGGCGAGGCCCGCGTGGAAGGCCCGCTCACCAACGGGCACGCCACTGTCTTCCCGAACTTCTCCTACCTCCCCGTCAACGGCTCCGTCCGCGTCTGGCACCCCAAGGGCCCGGACAAGATGGAGGTCTGGGCCTGGACCGTCGTCGACAAGTCGATGCCAGAGGAGGTCCGCGAGGCCCAACGCCTTTACAACCTGCGGACGTTCGGGCCCAGCGGGATCTTCGAGCAGGACGACGGCGAGAACTGGAGCGAGGTGCAGGCCATCTCGCAGGGCTTCATCACCAACGGAGTCCCCCTCAACTACCAGATGGGGCTGGGCTCGGAGCGCGAGGACGGCCGCCACCCCGGCAGGACCAGCGAGTTGTACAGCGACGCGGCCGGACGCGCCTTCTACGGGCGCTGGCGCGAGCTGATGAACACCCCCGCATGGCACGAGGAGAGCAAGGCATGAGCAGCACCGGCATTCGCGTCGCCGCCCTGGACGACATCCCCGAGGGCGAGGGCATCGCCATCGACAAGGCGATCACCGGCACCGCCGACAACATCGCCCTGCTGCGCGACACCGACGACAGCGTCTACGCGCTCGACGACACCTGCACCCACGAGACGGCCTCGCTCGCCGACGGCTGGGTGGAGGACGGGTTCGTCGAGTGCCCGCTGCACTCCAGCAAGTTCTGCCTGAAGAGCGGCGAGGTCCAGGGCCTGCCCGCGACGAGGAACGCCTGCCCGCACCGCGTCGAGGTGCGCGACGGCGAGGTCTGGCTCTTCCCGGGAGAAGCGCCGTGAGCGTCGGGCGCGTGGTGATCGTGGGCGGCGGCATCGCCGGGGTCGGCACGGCGGCGGCTCTGCGGACCGGCGGTTTCGACGGCGAGGTCACCCTCGTCGACGCCGGTGAGTTCCCCTACGACCGGCCACCGCTGTCGAAGGACTTCCTGACCGGCACCAGGGACCTCAAGGAGATCGCCCTCCAGCCCCCGCAGTGGTACGACGACCAGCGCGTCCGCCTGGTCAACCGGACCGCCGTGACCGCGCTGCGGCCCCGGGACGGAGCCGTCGAACTCGCCGACGGCCGCCTGCTGCCCGCCGACCGTGTCGTCCTCGCGACCGGCGGCGCCGCGGCCCGCCCGCCGATCCCCGGCGCCGACAGCGACCGCGTGCACGTCCTGCGCACTGCCGACGACGCCGACCGGCTGCGCCTCGCGCTCAGCCCAGGCGCCCACATCCTCGTCGTCGGCGCCGGCCTGATCGGCGCCGAGGTCGCGTCCACCGCCGTACGCCTCGGCTGCCAGGTCGACCTGGTCGACCCCGTGGCCGTCCCCTTGGCCCCGGTCCTCGGCCCGGACCTGGCGGCCTGGCTGCACGGACTGCACGCCAAGAACCACGTCACCACCCTGCACGCCTCCGTGGAGTCCTTCACAGAGCGCAGTAATGGCATCGAGGCGCGGCTCACCTCGTCGACCGGCCCGCGGTTGTACGACGCCGTCGTCCTCGGCGTCGGGATGGTGCCCTGCGTCGACCTCGCCCGGACGGCCGGTCTCGATGTGGACCGGGGAATCCTGGTCGACGCCGGGCAAATGACGTCCAACCCGGCCGTACTGGCCGTCGGCGATCCGGCCCGCGTCCGCGACGAGCACCGCGCCGAGCACTGGGAGGCCGCCCAGCAGGACGGCGCCCGCGCCGCCGCCACCCTCCTCGGTGCCGCACCGCCGGAGCCTTCGGCGTCCTGGTTCTGGACCGACCGGCACGCACGGCACATCGAGGCGGTCGGACACATGGACACGGCTTCCGACACAGTCCTGCGGGGTTCCTTCGACGGACCGTCCTGCGCGGTCTTCGGCCTGCGCGACGGGTTGGTGGTCGCGGCTGCGTCCGTCGACGACCCGGCCGCCGTACGCGCGGCACGCCGCCTGATCGACCGCCGTATCCCGGCCGACGCGGCCCGGCTGGCCGACCCGTCCGTCAAACCGCGCGACCTGCTGCGCGGCTGACGCACCCGCCGCGCACCACCGGGCCCGGACCGCACAGCCCATACCCGCCCACACCCGCCCAGACCTGCCCGCCGAACCGGAGAAGGGACGAGAGGACACCGTGAGCACACCCACCGACCGGCTCCGGTCACGCGCGGGAGAACGCGCCGACCGGGACACGCACTTCGAGGTCGAGCAGTTCTACTACGAGGAGGCCGCCCTCCTCGACGAGGGCCGCTACGCCGACTGGCTCGACCTGCTCGCCGACGACCTCGACTACTGGATGCCCACCCGCACCAACCGGCTGCGCCGCCAACAGGCCCTGTCGGTGGCCGCGCGCGGCGAGGCCGCCTTCTACGACGAGACCAAGGAGAGCCTCGCCTGGCGCATCCGCCGCTTCGACTCCGGAATGGCCTGGGCCGAGGACCCGCCCTCCAGGACCCGGCACCTGATCACCAACGTCATGGTCAGGCATGTGGACCCGGCCGACCACGAGGGGTTCACGGAGAACGACCTGTGCGTCGGCTCGGCGTTCCTGGTCTACCGCAACCGCCTCGAACGCGAGGAGAACGTCTTCGCCGGCGGGCGCACCGACATCCTGCGCAAGGCCGCCGACGGACGGCTCCAGATCGCCCGCCGGACCATCCTCCTCGACCAGAACATCCTCCAGGCCAAGAACATCTCGACCTTCTTCTGACGCCTCAGACCACCCAGCCCCCTCTGACTGCTTCGACAGGACTCACCGTGACCGACCTCGAACTCAAGCACCATCAAGTGGCCACCTCCCTCGGCGAGATCGCCGTGGCCGAAGTCGGCGAGGGACCGGTGCTGGTCATGCTGCACGGCGGCGGCCCCGGCGCCTCCGGTGTCAGCAACTACCACCAGAACCTGCCCGCCCTGGCACGCCACTTCCGTGTGATCCTGCCCGACCAGCCCGGTTTCGGGGGCAGTTACCGGCCCGGGGAACAGGATCTGGCGGAACGGTCGATCACCGAGATCGGTGTCGACGCGCTGTTCCAGGCACTCGACTCCCTCGGCATCGGCACCTTCCACCTGCTCGGCAACAGCCTCGGCGGTGCCGCCGCGATCGCCATGGCCCAGCAGCGTCCCGAGCGGGTTACCCGGCTGGTGCTCATGGCGCCGGGCGGCGGCTGGCTGCCCTTCGGGCCCACCCCCACGGAGGGGCAGAAGGAGATGTTCCGCTACTACAACGCCGGCGGCCCCAGCGAGAAGAAGATGGCCGCGTTCATCCGCACCATGGTCTACGACCACAAGCAGTTCGGCGAGGACGTCGTCCGCGCCCGCTACGAGGCCTCCCTCGACACGAGCCACATCGCCTTCTACCACTACTACAACGCGGCCTTCGCGAAGCGCGGCGGCATGGACCCGCTCTGGCGCGATCTCCACAAGATCAAGGCGCCGACGCTGCTGCTGTGGGGCCGGGACGACCGCACCATCACGCTCGACGGCGCCCAACTGATGCTCAAGCAGATCCGGGACGTGCAACTCCACGTGTTCGGCAAGTGCGGGCACTGGGTCCAACTGGAGCGGCAGCACGAGTTCGAGCGCCTGGTCACGGGCTTCCTTGCCGAGGAGACGACGGAGGCGGCGTCATGAGCGGAAGCGTCATAAGTGGTGGCGGCTGGCTGGAGGGCTACACGGCCCTGATCACCGGGGGCGGTTCGGGCATCGGCCGCGCGGTGGCCGAGCGTTTCCTCGCCGAGGGTGCCTCGGTGACGATCGTCGGCCGGGACAAGGACCGGCTGGACGAGGTCGTCGACGCGGCCCCCGACCCGTCCCGTATCCACGCCGTGGCGGCCGACGTACGCGACTCGGCCGCTCTGCACTCCGCTGTCGCCGGGACCGTCGACCGTTTCGGCAAGCTGGACACGCTCGTCGCCAACGCCGGCATGTGGGACTACCAGCGCCAGCTCACCCGGCTGAGCGGCCAGGAGCTGGACTCCGCCTTCGACGAGATCTTCTCGGTCAACGTCAAGGGATACGTCCTCGCCGCCGAAGCGGCCTGGCGGGAGCTGGTGAAGACCCGCGGCAGCATCATCATGACCCTGTCCAACGCCTCCTTCTACGTCAACGGCGGCGGCCCCCTCTACACCGCCAGCAAGCACGCCTGCCTGGGCCTGATGCGCGAACTCGCCTACGAGCTGGCCCCCAAGGTCCGCGTCAACGGCGTCGCCTGCGGCGGCATGAACACCGACCTTCGGGGCCCCGAGTCGCTCGCCCTGTCCGGCCGCTCGATCGCGTCGTCGTTCGCGAAGAAGACCCCGGACGCCCCGCCGCCGCCCATCCCGCTGCACGACTCCAGCACGGACCCGCGCGACTTCACCGGCTCGTACGTGCTGCTCGCCGCCCGTGAGCAGAGCGGACCGATCACCGGGCAGGCGATCAGCGTCGACGGCGGAATCGGCGTACGCGGCTTCGCGACCGCCGCAGGCGGCGACCACCTCTGACCTCTGACCATCCGGCGCAGCTCAACGAGGAGCCGCTCGTGACCACGTTCTCCACCACGACCCCGCATCCGGCCAACTCGTGCGCGCGGGTCGACCTGAACCCCGCCGCGGCGGTCGAACGCCACGCCCGCCACGACGCGGACAGGGTCGTCGTCCGCTACGCCGGAGGCGACCTGACCTACGCCCAGCTCGACGACAAGGCGGCCCGGCTGGCCGCCGTCCTCGCCGAGGGAGGTGTCGCGGACGGGGACCGCGTCGCCTACGTCGGCCTCAACAGCAGCTCGTTCCTCGTGACGATGCTGGCTGGTTTCCGGCTCGGCGCCGTGTTCGTGCCGGTCAATTTCCGGCTGGCCGAAGCGGAGCTGGAGGCTGTGCTCACTCACAGCGGTGCCACGGCCGTGATCTGCGAGCCGGGCCACCGCGAACGCGTCGACAGCGTACGAGGACGCACCGGCCTCGCCCGTTTCCTCCTCGTGGACGACGACACGGCGGTCCCGGCCGCCGAAGTGACCGGGTGGGAGCCGTGGGCTCGGCTGCTGACGGCCACCCTGCCCACCGCCCGTGTGGTGGCCAAGCACGCCGATGACCCCGCGATCCTGATGTTCACCTCGGGCACCACGGGCGCGCCCAAGGGCGTCGTCCTGACCCACGGCAATATCTTCTGGAACGCGGCGAACGTGGAGCTGCGCCTGGACACCCGGCGCGGTGACGTCACCTACGCCGCCGCTCCCCTTATCCACGTCGGTGCCCTGAACAGCTTCGTCCTGCGCACCCTGGTGCGCGGTGGCACGGTGGTGATCCGCCGCGGCTTCGACCCGCAGGCCTGTCTGGACGACCTTGTGGCGTACGGCGTGAACTCCATGTTCGGCGTGCCCCAGATGTTCGCCGCCCTCGCCCGGGTACCGGGTGTCTTCGACGCGGACCTGAGCCGACTGCGGTCGGTCGTCGTGGCGGGAGCACCGGTCCCGCCCTCGCTGATCGAGCAGTACGCCGAGCACGGGGTTCTGCTCCAGCAGGCCTGGGGACTGACCGAGACCGCCCCCTTCGCGACCCACCTGCCGATCGAGCGCACCCTGGACAAGGTCGGCTCGGCAGGCGTCCCGATGCCCTTCACCGAGGTCCGTGTCGTCGATGCCGCGACCAACCGTCCCGTCCCGGACGGCGAGCCCGGCGAGATCGTGGTGCGCGGCCCGAACGTCACCGCCGGGTACTGGAACAACCCGCAGGCCAACAGGGCGGCCTTCGACGAGAAGGGCTGGTTCCACTCGGGCGACATGGGCCACCTCGACGAGGACGGCTGCCTCTACATCGTCGACCGCCTCAAGGACATGATCATCAGCGGTGGGGAGAACGTCTACCCCGCCGAGGTCGAACGGGTTCTGTCCGCCATGCCGGGCGTGGTCGACGTCGCGGTCGTCGGAGTGCCCGACGAACAGTGGGGGGAGACCGTGGTGGCCGTGATGAGCGTGGACGACCCGGCGATCACGCTGGAGGCCGTGCGCGCATGGGCGGCCGGACGTCTGGCCCGCTACAAGTTGCCGCGTCGGCTGACCGTCGCGCCGGCGGTCCCCAGGAACGCCTCGGGCAAGCTCGACAAGGCCGTCGTCCGCCGGATCGCCGGAGAGGACAGCTGACATGCTCGCGGTACCCGCGCTTCCCGACCTGACCGTCGAGGGTCCCTGGCAGGTCACCGTGGAGACCTGGAGTCGCCGCGAGGGCAGGCTGCGCGTGCGCGGGGCCGAGGCAGACGCCGACACCGTGGTCCGGATCGAGCGCTGCGCGGCCGGCCGGCTCCGGGACGCCTATCCCGTCGGCGCCCACGACGTGGAACTCGTACTGGAACCGGAGCAGCAGCGGGCGCGTAGGGCTCCCGCGCTGCTCCGGGCACTCGCGCTGGCCGTGCACGCTGCCGACGTGCGCTGCCGCAAGGTGGTGTACGCCGTCGAGGAGGACGACCGCGCGGGCATGGACCGGGCGGAGGCGGCCGGATTCCGATACGTGGTCGACACGGACCTTCAGGAGCGGCGGCTGAGCCTGCTGGTCCACGAACCGGCGTGGGTCACCCACACCGACATGGACCTGGACCGGGTGCCGGGCAGCTGAACGGTCCCGGTCCCAGAGGGCCTGGCCGGTCCCGGTCCCAGACGGCCTGACCGGTCCCGGACGGGCAGCGGTTCGGTCCGGGCAGGGTTCAGCGGCCACGATCCGCACGCGAACCCGTGCCTTCGGGTGATCCCTTCCCCATGCCCTGGACATTGCGTCGACCTATATATAAAACTTGCTACATAGTGGCCGTAGTACAAACCCTGAGGTCGGCCCCAGGATCACCGGAACGGCCCGAGAGGGCGAGGCGGCTTCGCCCGCCGCCCTTCGTGTCGACTCTCCCTTCAGCGTCCGGCCGCCCCGCCGGTCCAGAACATCCCCCGGAGGACTCGATGTCCGACCCAGTGGCCCCGAAGCTCGAACCGACAGTGGAAGCCTGGCCCGAGGGCTCATTCGACGCTTCGGTCCTCAAGCCCCTGTGGCTCGACAGCGACCGGCGCCCGGAGCCCCGCAGCCCGCTGGCGGGCGACGAGGACGTCGACCTGCTCGTGGTGGGCGGCGGCTTCACCGGGCTGTGGACGGCGCTCCGGGCAGTCGAGCGGGAACCCGGACAGCGTGTGCTGCTCATCGAGGGCGACCGTCTCGCCGAACACGCCACCGGCCGCAACGGCGGCTTCTGCGAGGCGAGCATCACCCACGGCGAGGAGAACGGGCGGGCCCGCTGGCCCGACGAGTACGAGAACCTGCACCGATTCGGGATGCGGAACCTGGACGAGATCGAGGAGACCGTCGCCCGTTACGGCATCGAATGCGGGTTCACGCGCGCCGGGAGCCTGCACGTCGCCACGCGCCCGCACGAGGTCGACGCCCTCGACCCGGGCGAGCCGGGGTTCCTCGACTCGGACGCCGTACGCGCACTCGTCGACTCACCCACCTACCTCGCCGGCCGGCACGTCCCCGATGAGTCCGCGCTGGTCGACCCCGCACGTCTGGCCTGGGGCCTCGCCGAGGCGGCGGAGGGCCTGGGGGCGCGGATCGCCGAGCACACCCGTCTGCTTTCGCTGAGCGGCGCCACCGGTCACGTCACCGCCGTCACCAGCGGCGGCACGGTCCGCGCCCGCAAGGTGGTGCTCGCGACCAACGCCTTCCCCAGCCCGCTGCGGTCGCTGCGCCTGTTCACCGTGCCCGTCTTCGACTACGTACTCGCCACCGAGCCGCTGACCGACGAGCAGCTCGCCGCGATCCGCTGGAACCCGGACTTCGGCGTGGCCGACTCCGGCAATCAGTTCCACTACTACCGGATCACCCCGGACCGCCGAATCCTGTGGGGCGGGTACGACGCGATCTACCACTACGGCAGGTCGGCCAGGCCGGAGCACTACGACCGCCGGGAGACCTTCGAGGCCCTGGCGCGGAACTTCGCCGCCACCTTCCCGCAGTTGCGCGGGATCCGCTTCACCCACCGCTGGTCCGGCCTGATCGACACCTCCACGCGGTTCTGCGCCTTCTACGGAACCGCGCACCGGGGGCGCACCGCCTACGCCACCGGCTTCACCGGGCTCGGTGTCGGCGCCTCCCGGTTCGCGGCGGACGTCACGCTCGACCTGCTGTCGGGCCGGGAGACCGAGCGCACCGGCCTGGAGATGGTGCGCAAACGGCCGCTCCCCTTCCCGCCCGAGCCGCTGGCCTGGACCGGCATCCAGATCACCCGCTGGTCCCTGGCCCGCGCGGACCGTTCCGGGCGCCGGAACCTCTGGCTGCGGGTCCTGGACCGGCTGGGCCTCGGCTTCGACTCCTGAGTGGGGCACCCGTCCCGTTTGCTCTCCGCACCCGCGTCGAACGACCCTGTAAATCCTGCGTGAACTCTGGCTTTATTGAATAATACGCGCTATACAGTGACTGTTATGTACGGTGCGCCTCTCGGTCCGAGGCCCATCTCGGAGCCTCGCTCCGCGCACATCAAGGAGACCCTCATGTCCCTGGCTGTGACGCCCTGTCGCCCTAGGCGCAAGGCATCTCTCATCGCCGTCGCGATCGCACTGACCGTGACGGCAAGCGCCTGTTCCGGGAATTCCGGTGACTCGTCGCAGAAGTCCCCCGGGGAAAAGCGTGAGCTCGTCTCCACCGCGGAAGCCGCCAAGGGGAAGGTCGACCAGGTGACCTGGAACCTCACCAGTGGCGAGCCGGACACCCTGGACCCGCCGAACGCGGCCACCTACGGCGGCGGCCAGGTCGTGATGAACCTGTGCGACACGCTGGTCCGCTACGACGCCGACTACAACATGTCGCCGGGGCTCGCCGACTACAAGCAGGTCTCGCCGACCAAGCTGGTCTATACCCTGCGGGGCAACGCGCATTTCTGGGACGGCAAGCCGGTGACCGCCGAGGACGTGGTCTACAGTCTGGAAAGGGCGAAGGCGAACAGTATCGTCAGCAGCTTCTTCGCGTCCGTGAAGTCGATCAAGGCAACCGGCGCCAAAGAGGTCACAGTCGAATTCTCCACGCCCGACGAGAAGTTCAACACGGAGATGACGGATATCGCCGGCGTCGTCGTGGAGAAGGCGTTCACGGAAAAGGCGGGCAAAGATTTCGGCACGGCCAGCGGTGGACTGATGTGCAGCGGGCCGTTCAAGCTCGACAAATGGAAGTCCGGTGACTCGATCACCATGTCGCGCAACGACAGCTACTGGGACCCCAAGCGGCTTCCGCTGGCCAAGAACGTCAAGTTCACCTTCGTCACCGACACCACGGCGCTGACGAAGGCGCTCGACACGGGCGAGATCGACGGCGCGTACGAGCTTCCGCCGACCGCGATCCAGGCGCTGGAGAAGTCGGCCGCCGGCCGCCTCTACTTCGGTCCGTCCACGCAGAGCGTCGCGCTCAGTGTCGCCAACAAGGGTGTGCTGACCGAGGATCCGAAACTCGCCGCCGCCCTGCAGCGCGTGATCGACCGGGAGGCTCTGGCCGAGGCCGTCTACCGAGGAGGCGGTGACGCCCTCTACACCACCGTCACCCCGCGCACCTGGCCGACGGACCAGACCGCCGCGTACCAGAAGGCGTACCAGGAGTTCGAGAAGTCGCGGTCGTACGATCTCGCGGCGGCGAAGAAGCTGGTCGACGCGTCCGGCTACAAGGGCCAGGACCTGGTGCTCGCCTACGGCGCCGGTGACCCCACCGCGAGCCGGATCGTGCAGCTGGTCCAGCAGCAGGCCAAGCAGGCCGGCATCAACATCAAGCTCCAGAGCATGGGAGCCCTGGCCTTCCAGCAGGCCGGCTACGACGCGGGCAAGCGCAAGGGCATCGACCTGATGTTCGGCTCCAGCTTCAACTCCGTCAGCGACCCGCTGGAGCCCGCGCTCTTCTCCTACCTGCCGGGATCGCCGTACAACTACACCGGCTACAGCGACGCGACGACCGGGAAGCTGCTGGGCGAGGCCGTGGCGACCTTCGACGGTGCCAAGCGGGCCCAGCTCATCATCGAGGCCCAGCGCCGCTGGGAGGCCGCGAACCTCACCGTCCCGCTGGTGGCCACCCACACCGTGACGTTCCTCAACAAGCGACTCGCCGGAGCGGTCACCTCGTTCGCGTACTGGTCGACACCGAACATGGCCTTCATCGGCTCGGCCTCCTGATCTTCCTCCGCAGGGTGCCGTGCCCACCGCTCGTGGGACACGGCACCCCCGTCCCCTCGACGCGACCGTCTGCCCGACCGGGAACGCAAAGGCAAGAACATGACATCCACCTCAGCGACCAGCGGCACCGCCCGCTGGACCCGCCCCTGGCCCCGCCTGCCCGTACTGCGCGTGATCGCGCGCAGTGTGCTGGGCGCGGCGGCGACCGTGCTGGCCGCCTCGTTCCTCATCTACGCCGCGCTGTCGCTCACCCCGGGCGACCCCGTCGACCAGATCGTCGGACAGCGGGCGACCCCGGAGCAGCGCGCGGCGGCCCGGGCACAGCTCGGGCTCGACGAACCGCTGCCCGTGCGGTACGTCCACTGGGTGACCGACGCGGTTCAGGGCGACCTCGGCCGGTCGATCACCTACCGCCAGGACGTGACCGGGCTCGTCGAGCCACGGATCGCGACCACGCTCACACTGGTCGCCCTGGCCGCTGTCATCATCGTGGTGTTCGGCATCGCCCTGGGCGCGTTCGGCGGCATGAGCGACCGGTGGCGGCCCGTCGTCAGCGCGTTCGTCGGGGTGGGGTTGTCCGTGCCCGCCTTCGTGTCGGCGACCGTCCTCATCGGCGTCTTCGCCGTGAAGCTCGGCTGGTTCCCGACGTTCGGCGCCGGTGACGGGTTCGTCGACCGGCTGCACCACCTGCTGCTGCCGGCCATCGCCCTGTCCCTCGGCTGGACGGCCTACGTCGCCCAGATGACGACGGCGGCCGTACGCGAACAGGCCGGGAAGGACCATGTGACGACGGCCGTCGGCCGGGGTCTCGGGCGCGGACTCGTCTTCCGGCGGCACATCCTGCGCAACGCCGCGCTGCCGGTCATGACCGCCTCCGGGCTCACGGTGGCCGGACTGGTCGCGGGCTCGGTCATCGTCGAGACCGCGTTCTCCGTCGACGGGATCGGCTCGCTGCTGATGAAGAGCGTGACCAACAAGGACTATCCGGTCGTCATGGCGATCTCGATGCTGATCGTCGTCATCTTCGTCGTGGTCACCACGCTGCTCGACCTCGCCCAGACGGTCCTCGACCCGCGGACCCGGACCACAGGAGGCCGGAAGTGACCACCCTCGCTCTCCCGGCCGGACGCGCCGCCCGTATCGGGCGGTCCGTCCGGCGGGCGGACCCGGTACTCCTCGCGGCGGCGACGGTCTGCTCGCTGCTGGTGCTGCTGGCCGTGCTCGGCCCGCTGCTCGCGCCGTACCCGCCGAGCCAGACCGACCTCCTCGCGGCGAGCCAGGGCCCGAGCGCCGAACACCTGCTCGGTACCGACTCCCTGGGCAGGGACATCCTGTCCCGGCTCATGAACGGTGCCCGCCTCAGCTTCATGGGCCCCGGCCTGATCGTCGTACTGAGTCTCACTCTGGGCACCGGCCTCGGGATCGTCGCGGCCTGGCGCGGCGGGATCGTCGACTCGGCGCTGTCCAAGGTCTTCAACGTCGTGTTCGCGCTGCCCGGCATCCTGGTGGCGATCGTGGCGGGCGCCGTCTTCGGCGGCGGCTTCTGGGCTCCCGTGCTCGCGCTGTCCCTGGTCTACACGCCGTACGTGGCCCGTGTGGTGCGCAGTGCGGCGGTGACCGAGCGGCGCATGGCCTATGTCGAGGCCTGCGAACTCGCCGACATGCCGGCATGGCGCATCTGCACCCACCACATCCTGCGCAATCTCCTCCCGATCGTGCTGGCCCAGGCGACCATCAGCTTCGGCTCCGCGCTCATGGACTTCGGAGCCGCCTCCTTCCTGGGCGTCGGCATCCAGCCGCCGCAGGCCGAGTGGGGCCTCATGGTCAGCGAGGGGCAGGCGGACCTGCTGGACGGGGCCATGGCACAGACCCTGTCGGCCGGCCTGATGATCCTGATCTCGGTGGTGGCGTTCAACACCCTTGGCGAACGCCTCGGTTCACGCGCGGGAGGGCGGCGATGACGGCGACGAAGACGACGGAGGCGGAGATGCGACAGATGGCGGCGGCTCCCGCACTGCTCGACATCGAGCACCTCCGTATCGACCTGCCCGGACGCGGTCGCGGCGACAGCATGCGGCGTGTCATCCACGACGTCAGCCTGAGCGTGGCGCCGGGCGCCTCGGTCGGCCTGGTCGGCGAGTCGGGGTCCGGGAAGTCGATGACCACGAAGGCGGTCATGGGCCTGCTGCCGAAGGGCGCCAAGGTCTCCGGTGCGGTCAGGTTCCGTGGGGAGGACGTCTCGACGTACGACCGCAAACGGTGGACCGCCTATCGCAGCCACGACGCCTCGATGATCCACCAGGACCCCCGGTCCTACACCAACCCCCTGGTCAGAATGGGCGACTTCCTCATCGAGTCGGTGGTCGCCACCCGGCAGATGACCCGGGACGAGGCCCGCGACAAGGCGTGCGCGCTGCTGCGCGAGGTGGGCATCGCCGACGCGGCCCGACGTATGGAGCAGTATCCGCACGAACTCTCCGGCGGCCTGCTCCAGCGGATGATGATCGTCATGGCGCTGATGCCCTCACCGTCGCTCGTGCTGGCGGACGAGCCGACCACCGCGCTCGACCCGACGGTGCAGTCCGAGGTGGTGGCCATCCTCTCCGAGCAGATCCGTGAACGCTCGGTCGGTCTCCTCTTCATCACGCACGACCTCGACCTCGCGGCGGCCATCAACGACTCCCTGGCGGTGATGTACGCCGGTGTGATCGTCGAGAAGGGCCCCTCCTCGGCGCTGGTGGCCCACCCCCGGCACCCGTACACCGCCGGGCTGCTGCGCTCGCGTCCCCGGCTGGACGAGGTCGAGGAGCTACGGGCGATCCCGGGGCGCCCGCTGTCGGCCTTCGAGGCCGGCAAGGGCTGTGTGTTCGCGTCGCGGTGCGAGTTCGCGACGGACCGCTGCCGTGAGGAGCGGCCGGAGCTGATCGAGGCCGGCGGGCGGAGCGTCGCCTGCCACCGGGCCGACGAACTGTCCGATGTCCTGGTGGGAGGGTCCGCATGACCGGCGACACCCGGATGACCGATGACATCCGCACGGCAGGCGACCCCCGCCTGGCCGAAGAGATCCGTATGACAGGCGACCCCGTGGTGACAGCCAACATCCTTGAGGTCCGCGGGCTGCGGAAGACTTTCGTCACCCGTGGCGCGGCAGGCCATGGGGAGCATGTCGCGGTCGACGACGTGTCCTTCGACGTCCCGCGCGGCTCGTGTCTGGCGATCGTCGGGGAGTCGGGCTCGGGCAAGACCACGACCGCCCGGATCGTCGCCGGCCTGGAGACCGCCGACACCGGCACGGTGACGATCGACGGTGAGACCGCCGCAGGGCGCGGGAGCCGGCGGGGACGGGCGGCACGGCCGGTCCAGATGGTCTTCCAGGACCCGTTCGGCTCCCTCGACCCCCGCCAGCGTGTGGGCGCCGCGATCGACGAACTGCTGCGGCTGCACCACCGGCTCGGCAGGGCCGAACGCCGTGCCCGGGTGCTCGAACTCCTCGCGCAGGTGGGGCTGGACGAGCGATGTGCGGGCGAGTTCCCGGGGAACCTCTCCGGCGGGCAGCGTCAGCGCGTCGCGATCGCCAGGGCCCTGTCGATGGAGCCGAAGCTGCTGATCCTGGACGAGGCGGTGTCGGCCCTCGACGTCAGTGTCCAGGCGCAGGTGCTCAACCTGCTGATCGACATCCGCCGGCAGACCGGGATCAGCTATCTCTTCATCTCCCACGACCTCGCGGTCGTCCGTCAGATCAGCGACCGCTGCGCGGTGATGTGCGACGGACGTCTGGTGGAGGAGGGCACGACGGCCGAGGTGCTCGGCAGCCCTCGTGAGGAGTACACCCGGACCCTGATCGACGCGGTCCCACGGCCCGGCTGGACACCCCGGCGCCGTACGGGACCGGCCGAGTCCGGGGAGTGAGCCATGTACCGCCTCGCGGGGCAGGTCCCCCGACTACCGCGCGACAGCGTCCGGTTCACCGGCCGGACGCCGCACTCCAAGGCCTGCCAGCCCGCGTTCGAGCACCCACTCGACACGGTCCTGCGGCCAAAGGTCCGGGTGCTCGACCACCGACAGGGTGACGCCGTTGGTCAGGGCCCGCAGATAGCCGACGGACGCTTCGAGTTCGTCGTCGGGCACCAGGTCCTGGAGCCGTTCGCGCAGGAGGGAGCGCATGCGCTCCTCCATCGCGTCGAAGAAGTGGCCGATCGAGTCGTGTTCGCCGCGATGGGGCACGAGCGCGATCCGGCCGGCCTCGGCCGTCACATCGTCCGCCTCGGCCGGAGTCATCCAGCGGAGCAGGTTGAGCAGCCGGTCGTAGCCGACCTTTCCCTGGTCGACCTCTTCCATCTGGGCGTCGTACGAACTGATCAGTTCGTCGGTGACCGCGACGAACAGCTCGTCCCGGTTGGCGAAGAAATGGGTCACGAGGGTGATGGAGCCGCCGAGTTCCTTGGCGAGGCTCTTCAGGGTCAGCGCCTGTGTTCCGCCCCTGGCGAGAATGCGGATGGCCGCGTTGGCGATCTCCAGACGGCGTGCGAGGTGGTCGATGGGGCGAGGCAACGAGGCTCCCGGTATCCGTGGGCTGTCCGCTTCCTGACGGAACTCTTTTAGTGTAACGGTTTTTACATCAAGGGGATCGCACATGGACACACCGGAGTCGGAGACGCGGGAACTCGCCGCGTCGTGGGCCGAAGTGCCCTCGCTCGCCGGGAGGGAGTTCGTCGGCGGCTGGTTCTCGGCGTCACCCGAGCGGAACGACGCGTTCGACGAGGTGACGTACGTGAACGACAACAAGCACGTGCTGGACGCGGGGCACTTCCCGGAGGGGCTGATGGAGGGCTTCTACGCCCTTGCCCTCCTCGATCACCTCGTCAACGAGGTGGTGTACGTCGACGACCCGAAGTGGAGCGGCTGGAACTACGGCCTCGACCGGGTCCGCTTCGTCACCCCGCTGACCGTGGCGGACCGCTTCCGGGTGCGCGGGACCCTGCGGGAGGTGACGCCGCGGCAGGACGGATATCTCGTCCTCCTCGACTGTGCCTACGAGGTCGAGGGCCGTGACAAGCCGGCGATGGTCGCCGAATGGCGCGTCCTGTGGACGCTGGAGAACTGAGGTCGAGATGAGCGACGAAGACATCCTCTGGATGCCCGGCCACGAGATGGCCGCGGCCATCCGGGCCAAGGAACTGTCCCCGACAGAGGCGGTCACCGCGGTCCTCGGCCAGTTGGAGAAGGTCGAGCCGCACATCAACGCCTTCGTCACGGTCACCGGCGAACAGGCGCTGGAGCAGGCGAGGGCAGCGGAGGAGCGGATCGCCCGGGGTGACGAACTCGGGCCACTGCACGGCGTCCCGATCACCGTCAAGGACCTCACCGCCACGGCGGGGGTACGCACGACGTTCGGCTCGAAGGCCTTCAAGGACTACGTCCCCGAGGAGGACGACATCTCCTGGGCCCGGCTCAAGGCGGCCGGCGCGATCCTGATCGGCAAGACCACCACCCCGCTCTTCGGCATGCTCGGCATCACCGATTCCGACCTGACCGGGAAGACCTCGACACCCTGGGCCGCGCCGACCCACACCTCCGGCGGCTCCAGCGGAGGCGCGGCGGCCTCGGTGGCCTGCGGGGTCGCACCCTTCGCCTGGGGCTCGGACGGCGGCGGCTCCATCCGGGTCCCGGCCGCCTGCTGCGGCGTGGTGGGCTTCAAGGCCACCCCCAACCTGATCCCCGGCGGCGGGGAGTCACCCTTCGAGACCTCCGCGGTGGTCGGCCCGCTCACCCGGAACGTCCGGGACGCCGCGCTGCTGCTCGACGTCACCGCGGGACCGCACCCGAGCCTGCCGCTCTCCTCCCCGCTGCCGGCGGAGGGCTTCGAGTCGGCCACGGTGAACGCCTCCCTGACCGGCCTGCGGATCGCGTACTCGCCGGACTTCGGCAGCGCGGAGATCGACCACGAAGTGCGGTCCGTCGTCGAGGCCGCGCTCCGCACGTTCGAATCAGCGGGCGGCGCCCGGGTCGATCAGGTGGAGATGAGCGTCCCCGACCCGATCGACTACTTCCACCGGATCTACGCCCCCGCCGTCCACCTGGCGATGGAGATCCCCACGCCCGCCGGCCGGCTCGGCGACCTGCCGCTGCACCCCGCCGTGTTCCACCAGGCCGAACTGGGGCGCTCCATGGCGGCGACCGACTACCACCTGGTCCAGCACACGACCCGGGAGGAGATCCTGCGGTCCTTCCTCGGAATCCTCGCGGACCACGATCTGATCGTCACCCCGACCATGCCGGTCGCCGCGTTCCCGCACCCGGGCGAGGAGGCGGGCAACACGCACGTCAACGGCAAGCCCGTACGCGAACCCATGCTCGACTTCCACCGGATGACGGAGTCGCCGACCCACGCCATGCTGCCCGCGATCAGCGTGAACTGCGGCTTTACGAATGCGGGGCTGCCGGTGGGCCTGCAGATCATCGGCCCGCTGCGCGCGGACGCCGCCGTACTGGCCGCGGCAGCCGCCTTCGAGAGCCTCACCGACTGGTCGTCACGCCGGCCGCCGATCGCCTGACGGCGCGAGTCCAGGCGGCTGCTTGTGCGGCTGGGCTGTTGATTGCCCCGCCGCACGGCGTCAATATATAGTGACCGCTACATAGCGCAGGTTACGCATGACGTGCTTCCAAGCTCTCCGCTCTCCCAGCCACAGCACGAAAGGCAGGCCCCCCATGGAGATCACGCACTTCGAGCCGGGTCCCGTCCCGGCGCAAGCCCGTCCGGTCGCGGTGCCCATGCGTGACGGGGTCCAACTGGCGGCCGATGTCTACCTCCCCTCGGACACGGGCCCCGCCCCGGCCGTTCTGGTCCGGCTGCCGTACGACAAGAACGGCGAATACTGCTTCATGCGGGAGATCGCGGCCTACATCGTCGGGCGCGGCTACGCCACGGTCGTCCAGGACGTGCGCGGCAAGTTCCGGTCCGAGGGCGACACCGTGTTCGGCGTCCACGAGGTGAACGACGGTTACGACACCGTCGACTGGGTGTCGAAGCAGGAGTGGTGCGACGGGTCCGTCGTCATGTGGGGCGACTCCTATTTCGGGCTGACCCAGCTCGCCGCCGTGGCCTCCGGGCACCCTGCGCTGCGGGCGATCTCCCCGCGCCTGACCGGCACCCAGCTCGCCTCCACCGTTCCGGCTGCCGACGGCCACCTGGCGGTGGACCCGAACTGGCGCAGGGAGTACTTCGCCACCCACTACATCACCAGGGACACCTACCTCTGGGATGCCGACTGGTCGCAGCGCCCGCTCGTCGACCAGTTCGAGCAGTTCTTCGCCGAGATCGGCGAGCGCTCGCCCAGCTACGACCGGGACATGACCGAGCCCTCCGCGCTCCGGGGTCTGGACATCGAGGACCTGGCAGGCGCCCGTCCGGTGCCGACGCTCTTCACCGTCGGCTGGTACGACAACTGCGCGATGTGGTCCTGGCAGGACATCACGAGGCTGAGCCAGGACCCCGAGTGGGCGCGGCACCTCCACCTGAGGCTTGAGGCGATCGACCACGAGAACTTCAGCCTCGCCGACGCCCCGATCACGGCGGAGACCAACCACGCGGAATCCCCGGAGCCCCGGAGCCGCCTGATCGCCAAGATCCTCGACCCCGCGCTGGCCTTCTTCGACCACTGGCTCGGTCGCGCCGAGGCCGAACAGCCGACGCGCGTCACGTACGAGGTCTGCCAGGAGGGCTGGCGTACGGCCGAGCAGTGGCCGCCGGCGGGCGGTCGTGAGCTGGTCCTGCACGCGGCAGCGGGCGACGACGAGCGCCACGGGCGTCTCTCCGCGGAGATCCCCTACGACACCGGCGAGTTCCTGCGCTGGACCTCGGACGGTTCGGACCTGGTGCCGTCCATCGCGAAGGACCCCTTCGCCATGGTGTACGGCAAGCGTGACCTTGCCGTGGACACCGAGCGCGGTGACGTGGCGTCGGTGGAGAGCGCGCCCCTCGACGACGACCTCGTCCTTGCCGGGCCGGTCTCTCTGCACGGCGTCCTGCGGGCCGACCAGCCCAGCACGGACCTGCACGTACGACTTCTCGACATCGACCAGGAAGGCAGGGGGACGCTGATCGCGCGCGGGAACGTCCGCCTCTTCGGCACCGAGAGCTACACACCCTTCCAGGTCGGTCTCCTGCACGCGGCCTACCGTGTGGCACCCGGACACCGTCTGCGGCTGCACCTCGCCGACAGCGACCACCCCGACTTCTTCTTCAACCCCGGGGACGGATCGGACTCCTGGACCGCGCTCAAGGCGGCCTCCTGCACCAGCACGCTCGCCCTCGGCGGCTCCGAGGGCCTGCGCCTCTCCCTGACGGTGCTGCCGAACCAGGCCGACTGGGCCGGCTGAGCCACGGCGACGGTCCGCCACCGCGCGGGTTCCCCTCCTGGGTTTCCACGTTCCCACGTACCACGACGACGTAAGCGAGTTCTGATGACCGACCAACTGCGTATCGAGCTGGCCCCCCACCATCGTGGCTTCCTCGGTCTGACCATCCCGGAGGCGCTGGACCTCGCGGCCGACCGGTGGGGCAACGACCTCGCGATCAGGATCGTCGAGGGCGAGCCGAGCGAGCACACCTGGTCCGAGCTGCGCGAACTCGTGGCCCGGGTCCGCTCCGGGCTGGAGGCGGCGGGTGTGGCGCCGGGCGACAAAGTCGGCATCATGCTGGGCAACCAGCTCGAGTTCCCGCTGAGCTGGCTGGGCGTCATCGAGGCGGGCGCCGTGGCCGTGCCGCTCAACGTCAAGTACACGGCGCGCGAGGTCGACTTCGTCCTGAGCGACGCCGGTGCGCGGTGGCTGATCGCCGGTACCGGGACGGTCGAACGGCTCCAGGAGGACGGCGCCGTGGGTCCCGTCCCCGCGCACCGCATCGTGGTCGTGGGCGACGACACCCAGGGCGTCGGCCCGGTCTTCTCCGACCTGGTGACGTCGGAGATCACTCCGCGCATGCACACGGCCGGGCCACTGGACGTGGTCAACATCCAGTTCACCTCCGGCACCACCGGACTCCCGAAGGGCTGCCTGCTCACCCACGAGTACTGGGTCGAGTTCGGGGTCTACTCCAGTGCCCTGTTCGACGACCCGCAGCGCCTGCTGGCCGACCATCCCTTCTACTACATGCAGAACCAGGCGTACTTCATGATCGCCATGGCCGGCGGCGGCGCCCTGTGCGTCACCGGCGGTCTCAGCCGCCGCAAGTTCATGGGCTGGCTCATCGACCACTCGATCGACTTCGCCTGGATCGACGACTTCCTCCTCGATGAACCCGAGAGGTCCACGGACCGTCAACTCGCCATCAAGAAGGCGCCGATGTCGGAGCTCTCCGGGACGGCGCACGCAGAGCTCGAAGCCCGCTTCGGCCTCCAGGCCCGCGACTGGTACGCGAGCACGGAGGCCGGCAACGGCACCTTCGTCCCCTGGGAGCGCACCGACCTGGTGGGCAGGCCGACCATCGGCCTGCTGTGGCCCACCCGGGAGGCGAAGATCATCGACGCGGAGGGCCACGAGGTGGAGCCCGGCACCGCCGGTGAACTGTGCCTGCGCGGCAGCGGCATGATGCTCGGCTACCACAACCGGCCCGAGGCCAACGCCGAACTGTTCCTGCCGGGCGGCTGGTACCGCACGGGCGACCTGGTCCGCAGGGACTCCGAAGGCCTGTTCTACTTCGAAGGCCGGATCAAGGACATGGTCAAGCGCAGCGGGGAGAACATCTCCTGCGCCGAGGTCGAGATGCGCCTCCTTGAGATGCCCGAGGTCGCCGAAGCCGGTGTGATCCCTGTCCCCGACCCCGACCGGGGAGAGGAGGCCAAGGCCATACTCGTCCTCAAGGAGGGAATGTCTGTGTCGGCCGGGGAGATCGAGGCCTGGTGCCGCCAGGGGCTCGCCGCCTTCAAGGTGCCGCGCTACATCGAGTTCCGCGCCGAACTGCCGCACACCTCCAGCGGGAAGGTGGCGAAGTCCGTACTGCGAGGCGAGGCCGAGCCGTTCGCGGGGGACCTGATCGATCTGCGGGCTCCTGTGCGGGACCGGGGCTGAATTCATGAACCCGAGGAAGGCGTCGTAATGGACCGTTGCGTCGACGCGCACGAAATCGAACTCACCCCCCTACCACTGGAGGCGGACGACATCCTCGCCGGACGTCCGGTGGCAGCCGCGCGGACACTGGGCGAGCTAGGCGGCACGGAATTCGGCCTGTGGGCCCTGACCGCCGGAACGGTTCGGGACGTCGAGGCCGACGAGATCTTCGTCGTACTCGAAGGAGACGCGACCGTCCGTTTCGAGACGGGCGAGAGCATCGAACTCACCCCCGGTGCCGTCGTACGCCTGCACGCGGGGGAACGCACCGAGTGGGAGGTCCGCTCGCCACTCCGGAAGCTCTACGTGGCCGTCGGCTGAGACGCACGCGCTTGAAGCCGGTGTGGTCGATGCTCGCGCGGCTGGGCCGGGGCGGCGGTCTTTGGCGAGGGGCTTCAGGAACGGGATCGCAGCATCGCGCACGCCCTTTCGAGGTCCTCCGGCGTGTCCACCGCGATGCCCTCGTCCCCGACGGCAAGCATCCGTACGCCGTGCCCGTGTTCTACGAGCCGGAGCATCTCGACGCCTTCGACACGCTCAACGGGTCCCTGTTCGAGGCGCCGGAACAGATCGAGTCCGCTGCGTGTGAAACCGTAAAGGCCAAGCTGCCGCAGGTAGTTCGGGCGGTGACCCCGCGGATACGGGATCGGCTGGCGGGAGAACATGAGGGCGTTCCCCTTCTCGCCCACCACGACCTTGACGACGTTGTGGTCGATGACTGATGCCGCGTCGTGCAGCTTCGCGTACGCGTTGACCGCCAGGGTCTCGGCGCTGAGGTGGACCAGGGCCTCCGAAGCCGCATCGATCGCGGCGGGGGCGATGAACGGTTCGTCGCCCTGGACGTTGATGTACGCGTCGGCCTGGACGCGCTGGGCGCACTCGGCGACGCGATCCGTCCCGGTGGGTGGTCGCCGGTCATCACACGTGGGCGCGGCGCCATTCACCGCGCGCAAGCAGGGCTGGCGTGGCGCACTCCTGCGGCGCCCGGCCGCTTTGCAGGTGGTGACCGGTCCAGCAGGACGACTGCTGTGGATCTCACCCACACTGCCCGGCCGCGCCCACGACCTGACCGCGGCCCGCACCCACCGGATCATCCGCATCTGCGAACGCCAAGGCATTCCGATCCTCGCCGACCGCGCCTGCATCGGAGCCGGCCCATGGGTGACAACACCACTCAGACGCCCACCAGGCCGCGACCTCACACCAACCCAGCAAACCGTCAACCGCGCACTGTCGGCGGCACGCGCCCCGGTCGAGCGCGGCGTCGCACGGCTGAAGTCCTGGCGGATCTTCCGCAAAGCCCGCTGCAGCCCGAGTCGATTGTCGTCAATCGCAGCCGCCGTCCTCACACGACGGCATCGCCGGCTACGGCACCGGCATCGACCTCGACGTGATCCACGCGTGCTGGTCGGCGCGAAGCCTGCCGGCGGTTCGCCGGCTGCTCGAGCACGGCTTCGACCCCTTCACGCCGGGCTGCGAGGTCGACGTGCCGAGATCCCGGATGTGACGTTGCGCGGGCCCGACTGCTACGAATGCGTTTCCACGCGTCGAGCAGGCCCCCTGGGGCGATCGCCCGCCCTTGATCTCGACAGAGCGAGGTGCGCATTCGTCGTCGGCAGATGACGACGCAGCCGAGGGTGAGCGCGAATCTCCCAGCGGATGCGCAGGCGGCGGAACCAGTGCAGCAGCTCGATCGCTCCTTCCCCGACCCAGCGGTACACGCCCAGGCCGGAGCCGTGCCCGGTGCCGCGCCGGGCGAGGTGCGGGGTGATCTGGAACCGGCGGACCTTGTCCCGGTAGACCTCGTGGTCATAGCCGCGGTCGGCGTACAGAACCAACCAGAAGTGGAACCTCAGCCGAGTCCACCCGTGTCCGGGCCGGGCACGCCCCGGCCCGGACACGGCGAAGAATCCGACGGGAACGCGCCCCCTTGTCAGGGCCATGGCCCTCCTCTACAGTCCCCGGATACGGAGACCATGGGAGCGCTCCCATGAGTGAGGTGTTCCAGCGCTCACTCCCCTCCCTCCGAGAGGACTCCCATACGAACGTCACGGCGCCCCGTCACGAAGAAGGCGGATCCCCCCATGCAGCTTCTTTCGACCCCTCGCCCGCTCACCCGAAGGCGCACCGTCAGGTTGCTGGCAGCACTCTGCTGCGCCGCGTTACCCCTTCTGGGCGCCGCGCCCCGGCCTCCCGCGGCGAGTGCCGCCGCGACCGAGGTACTGGGCAACGCTACGCACTTCGACGGGCTCGGCAGCCCGTACGGCGGCTGCGGTCTGCCGCAGCGCGAACTGGACAGCCAGGACTTCGTGGCGCTCAACGTGTTCAACACACCCGGCGACTACTCGGGCTCTTACCCGCGCCCGGTGCCGGACTCCAAGGCATCGATCAAGGGTGTCTTCGACAACGGCCGCAACTGCGGCCGCTGGGTCAAGGTCACCATCGGGGACTACTGCACCGGCACCAACGACGGCGCCGCGGGCCGGCCCTTCTGCCGCAACGGCTCCTGGGTGGCCGACAAGTACGAGGGGGCCACCCTGACCATGCTCGTCGCGGACAGCTGTGCCGATTCCAACGCCTGGTGCCGGGACGACCCCAACCACCTCGACCTGGCAACCGATTCCCTCAACCGCTTCCGGACGGGCAGCACCCCAGTGGGGACGATGTACCCCGACCACTGGAACAACCGTCATGTCTCCTGGAGCTTCGTCCCGGCCCCGGACTACAGCGGCGACATCCGCATCGGCTTCCTCCGGGGAGCCCAGCGGTACTGGCCCGCCATCGCCGTCTCCCACCTGCCCAACGGTATCCACGGCGTCCAGTACCTGGCGAACGGCACCTGGACCGACGCCGGAATGAACAGCGACATGGGGCAGTCCTACGTCATCGGCGCGACGGCCTCCGGCCAAAGCAGCTTCACCATACGGATCCGCGACGCCGCCGACGCCTGGGTGGGCGGCGAACGTACGTACTCGTTCTCCCTGCCGTCAGGCTGCGCAGGAGGCTGCCCGCAGGACTACACAGCCGTCCCCTACACCACCGGCGGCTCCGGAGGGACACCGTCTCCCACCCCCGAGCCGAGCCCCTCCGGCGACGCCGCCTGCACAGCGGAATGGAAGCTGACCAGCTCATGGCAAGGCGGGTACCAGGCCGACGTCACCGTCACCAACACCGGGTCCGGGCCGGTCACCGGCTGGTCGGTGCGTCACACCCTCCCGGGCGGTGTGACCGTGGCGAACCGCTGGAACGCGGTGGTGGATCCGTCCCGCCCCGCCACCACCGTTCACAACGCCTCCTACAACGGCTCCCTGGCGCCGGGCACGTCGACGACCTGGGGGATGACGCTCAACGGCGACGACCGAGACCTCGGCACACTCTCCTGCACCGCGTCCTGACTCCCGGAGATTGACCATGGCCATGACTTCATTACGCGTGCGCCGCCACCGCCTGCCGCTCTGGGCATTGGTACTGACCGTGGTGGCGGTGGCCCTTCCCGCCATCGCGACGTCGCGCGCACAGGGCGCGGCGACGGGTTGCACGGTCACTTACACCACCAACGAGTGGTCCGGCGGCTTCACCGCCCAGATCCGCGTCACGAATCTCGGCGCCGCCTTGAACGGCTGGCGGCTGGAGTGGACCCACGGCGGCGACCAGCAGGTCACGTCCGCCTGGAACGCGCAGGTCACCCAGTCGGGCAGCGCGGTGACCGCCGTGAACGTCGCGCACAATGCCGCGCTCGCCGCCGGCGGGTCCGTGGACTTCGGGCTCCAGGGCACCTGGCGCACCGCCGACCCGGCTCCCACCGCCTTTGCCCTCAACGGCACGCCGTGCGGCGGAACCGCGAGTCCCACCCCCACGGCGACCGCCTCACCGACGGCGACAGCCACGGCGCCGGCCGAATGCGTCGGGGCGACGATCTGCTCCGACTTCGAGGACCAGACCGGCACCGTGCCCTCGGGCCCCTGGCAGACCACGGCACCCGACTGCCAGGGCACGGGGCAGGTCAGCGTCGACACGTCCGTCGCCTACAGCGGCACCAGGTCGCTGCGCGTCGACGGCGGCGCCGGCTACTGCAACCATGCCTTCGCGGCCTCCACCCGCGATCTGTCCTCCGTCGGGCCCGTGGTGTACGTACGCATGCGGGTCCGGCACACCACCGCCCTGCCCACCAACCACGTCACCTTCGTCTCCATGCCGGACGCCTCACAGGGCGGCAGGGCGCTGCGCGTCGGCGGGCAGAACGGCGCGCTGCAGTGGAACCGCGAGAGCGACGACGCGACGCTGCCGGAACAGAGCCCGGCGGGGGTCGCGCTCAGTACGCCGCTGCCGACCGGCCGGTGGCTGTGCCTGCGATTCCAGATCGACACCACCGCCCAGTCCATGCGCACATGGGTCGACGACCGGGAGGTCGCCGGACTGCACGTGGACGGAGTACCGACCCAGAACGTCGACGGGCAGTGGCTCGCCCGCAGGACCCCTCCCCGCCCCACCGGCCTGCGCCTGGGGTGGGAGAGCTACGGCACCGGGGACGACACTCTCTGGTTCGACGACGTGGCCCTGGGCTCCTCACCGATCGGCTGCTGACGCCCGCGTGGGATCCCTCGGGAAGACAGGATTCGAACGCGCGACAGTCGTTGTTCCTTGATCCGTACGGCGCGCACTACCCGCTGCGGCAACTAGGAGATCAGGTGAAACGTCGTCACGTCCTCATGGCCACCGGCGCCGCCGGTGCACTGATCCTGGGTGGCCTTGCGATCGCCACCCTGCCCGCATCGGCAGCCGCCACCGGCTGCTCGATCGCGTACAAGGTGCAGAGCGAATGGCCGGGAGGGTTCACCGCGGACCTGGCCATCACAAATCTCGGCTCCCCCGTGCGAGGGTGGACCGCGACGTTCGACTTCCCGAACTCCGACCAGAAGGTCACAGGCGGCTGGAGTGCCACGTGGACACAGTCCGGAACCCGCGTGTCCGCCACCAGCCTTGACTGGAACGGTGCGCTGGATACGGGCAGGTCCGCTTCCATCGGGTTCACCGCCGCGTGGAAGGGCGTCAATCCGGAACCCGCATCCGTCGCGCTCAACGGCGTGACCTGTACTGGCTCGGTGACATCCCCGCCCCCCAGCCCCACCGCCACTCCGACCGGCGGTCCCAGTGATCCGGCCCCGGAGCTGAAGGCTTCCGGTAACAAGATCGTCACCGCGAGTGGCAAGCAGTACCGGCTGCTGGGTGTGGACCGCTCCAGCGGTGAATACGCTTGTGTGCAGGGCAAGGGGCTTTGGGACGGCGCCCCGGTCGACCAGGCTTCCGTCGACGCGATGAAGACCTGGAACATCCACGCGGTACGCCTGCCGTTGAACGAGGAATGCTGGCTCGGCATCAACGGCTCGCCCAATGGAACCACTTACCAGCAGGGCGTCAGAGACTACGTCAACCTGCTGGTGGCCAATGGCATCAACCCGATCCTCGACCTGCACTGGACGCGGGGCGCCTATACCAATGGGCCGGACTGGCACTGCAAGGACGCCACCGCGACCTGCCAGAAACCGATGCCGGACGCGCAGTACGCCACCCAGTTCTGGACCGGTGTCGCCAACGCCTTCAAGGGCAATGATGCCGTCGTCTTCGATCTGTTCAACGAACCGTACCCGGAGGTCGCCGGCGACTGGGACAAGACCGTCGGCTGGCGGTGCTGGCGAGACGGCGGTACCTGCACCGGCCTTCCCTACGAGACGGCCGGCATGCAGGACCTGGTCGACGCGGTCCGGGCCACCGGCGCGACCAACGTCCTCATGCTGGGTGGGCTGGAGTGGGCCAACGACATGCGCGAGTGGCTGACGCACATGCCGACCGACCCGTTGAACAACATCGCCGCGTCATGGCATTCGTACAGCTTCAACGCCTGTGCGACCGAATCCTGTTGGGACAGTCAGGTCGCGCCGCTCGCACAACAGGTACCGGTCGTCATCGGTGAGTTCGGCCAGGACAACTGCGGCTTCGACTACATGCAGCGGTTGGCGGACTGGGCTGACGCGCACAGCATGGGTTATCTCGCGTGGACGTGGAACCCGTGGGGCTGCAGCACCGGTGGCGTTCTCATCAAGGACTGGGCGGGCACCCCGGAACCTGGCATCGGCGAGGGTCTGAAGGCCCACCTGATCAGCCAGGACCCCTACACGACCCCGTAACCGCGCGCCCAGCGGTGAGCTGCCCGAGTTCCGTAGAGTCCGGTGATCTTGTTTCAGGGCCCTTCCACACGACTCGGCGGCCGGCCGTGGTCATGCTCCATGGCGGTCCGGGTCTGCCGGATTATCTGGGCGATGTCGCCCCCCATGGTCGCGGACCTCGCGCCTGTGTACCGGTACGACCAGCGTGGCACGGGTCAATCCCCGTGGCGGGGGCGCCATTCCTTCGCCCGGCACGTCGACGATCTCGTCGAGTTGCTCGACGCATGGGACGTGCCCAGAGCTGTGCTGGTCGGGCACTCCTACGGTACTGACCTGGCGAGCCGGTTCTGCCTGACGCATCCTGACCGGGTTGCCGCGATGCTGCTGATGTGCGGGCCGTTCGTCGGTGATTGGCGTACCGGGGACCGAGCGGAGCGAGGCCGCCGCATGTCCGCAGCGCAGTTGGAGGGGCTCCGCGCATTGGAGGAGTCGCCGCATCGCACGGAGGAGCAGGAAGTCGAGCTGCTCACACTGGCCTGGTTCACCGACCACGCCGATCCCGAACGCGGGTGGCACTGGGCCGCGCAGGGTGCCCGGCGGCGGCGCCCCGTCAACTGGGCTATGAACAGCGAGCTTGGCAAGGCAGGGCGCGCGGACCCGCTCGATGCGCATCTGGACGAGTTGCGCGCATGCCTGCCCGCGCGGGCGGAGCTTCTCGGTGGGGCCGACGATCCCCGCACGAGCCCTGGTTGGAGCAGCCCGACACCGTGCGTGCGCACCTTCGGCGATTCGTGCAAGGCGCGGTGGGCTCATAGGGCTTCGACCGGATCGCCGGTCGGCCTCGTCCCACGCTGCCGGCACCGCCGCAGGACCGGTGTCGAAATGGTCCTCGAACCAGGCCGCTCACCTGAGTGTTCGCCGGACGCTGAGGCGGCCTTCGTCCGATCATGTGCTCCGATGTCGATCCGGCCGCGGTTGAGGGCTCCGTACAAAGCGCCGTGACCACGTCGGTGCTCTGGCACCGGCGTCAGCTCCACCGGCGAGTTGCCTGGCCCGTCGACGCACAGCAGCGCGTCGGTGAACTCGACCAACTCATCCCACCGGGCGCCGGTCGAAGGCGGACGGCTCGGCGGACAACCCGATCACCGCGCCGAAGAACCCCCGGAACCATGAGGTTCCGGGGGTTCTTCGGCTTTCACTCGGCTCCGGTCTACTCGTTCATCACGGCGGCCACCTCCGCGGCGGTCAACGCACGGTTGTAGATGCGGAACTCATCGATCTTTCCGTCGAGGTACGGGTCGGTGGAGTACTGCGATCGTCCGAGATAGTTCTTGGTGTCGGCGCCGAGATCCGAGGGCTTGATGGTGATTCTGCCACTGGCCGCCTTCGCGCCATCGACATAGATCGTTCCGGTGGTGCCGTCCAGCGTCACGGCCACGTGGTGCCATCCGCCTGCCGGCAATGCGGCCGTTCCATCGACATCTTGCTCTGATCCGTTCCTGACTCCCGCCCGGATGAAACCGTTGGTCCCGTTCTTCGCCATCAGGAACATGTTCTGAGTCGTTCCGGAGCCGAAATCGAAGATTCGTGCCCACGTAGTGACCGAGTCCAGATTCACCCAGGCTGTGACAGTGATTGCCTTGGCACTGGAGATCAGCCCGGTCGGCAGTGAGGCGTACTGGCTCGACCCGCTCAGGTCGACGGCATTGCCCTTCGTGCCGGCCACGAACGTGGCGCCACCCGTCAACGTGCCGGTCCAGCCGTTGCCGGACACATCGCTCGCTGTCGTTCCGCTCGACTCGTTGAACGGGACCTCGACGGACGGCAGCGCGGTGAGCCCGCTCATGACGTGCCCGATTTCCACAGGGCTCAGGGCGCGGTTGTAGATACGGAAGTCGTCGATCTTCCCGTCGAGATAGGGATCGACGCTGTACTGGGACCGGCCGATCCAGTTCTGAGTTGTCACGCCCAGGGTGGAAGGCTTGAACGTCATCCCGGTGTTGGTGCCGACCTGTACACCGTCGACGTAGAGGATGCCGGTCGATCCGTTGAGGGTGACCGCGACGTGATGCCAGCTGCCGGTCGGCAACGCCGCCTGCCCGTCGATCACCTGCTCAGCGGAGTTGTTGTTCTTGATCGTGAACCGGATCTTGCCATTCGTTCCGTTTCGGGGGGTGATGAACATTTGGGTCGGCTTGCCCGAACCGAAGTCGAAGATCCGCGACCAGTTGCTCACGGTGTCCAGGTTGACCCACGTGGCGACGGTGACGGTGTCGTCCGTGGCCACGACACCGCTCGGCAGGGAGACGTACTGATTGGTGCCGTTGAGGTCCACGGCGTTACCGCTCTTGCCTGCCACGCGACTCGCGCCATTGGCCAGCGTGCCGCTCCACTCGTTGCCCGAATTGTCGTAGGCCGTGGTTCCGGTGGCCTCGTCGAACGGGAGCAGGGCCATGGTGGCGGTGTCCCCGGTGTCACCGAGGACCTTGACATCGTACAAAGCAGCTCTGGCGCCGCTCGGCATGCCCGTGACGGTGATCCTTACGAACTGCGCGTTCCCCGTGAAGTAGTCGGCCTGCAGTTGCGCTCCCCCGCTGTTGACGGGGTTGGTCTTGTCGACCATCGTGGTCCAGTTGGTGTCGTCACCGGACGTTTCGATCTTGTACTTGTAGGGCGCGCCTCCCGTGCCCCACATCACTTCGGTGCCGCCCGTGATGTTCATGCTGTGACCCAGGTCCACCTTCCACCAGTGGCCCGTCGCCGTGTCGTTGGCACTCCAACCGGTGGAAATGCTGGTGTCGTTCGCATTGCCCGCGGGACTGCCCGCCTGCTCGCTGTCGGAAGTGGCGACCTTACCGAGAGCCAGGTTCACCGGGTCGCCGAAGATCTTGAAGTCGTAGAGGCTCGCCCACGCACCGCTCGGGAGGCCCGTGACCGTGATCCGCACGTACCTCGCCTGGGCGGCGAACACATCGTTCTGGACCTGCGACGTATCCGTGTTGGCGGTCTTGTCGACCTTCAGCGCCCAGTTGGTGTTGTCGTTCGACGTCTCGATCTTGTACTGGTACGCCGCACCGCCGGCCGGCCACGCGACCTGCGTACCGTAGGTGATGTTCTTGACGTTCCCCAGGTCGACCTTGAAGGAATGTCCTGTGTTCCCGTCGTTCGCGCTCCAGAGCGTGGTGGGATTGCCATCGTTTCCGTTGGACGCCGGGAACCCGCTCTTCGTGCTGTCCGCGCTTGCGGACTTGCCCAGCGCGAGATTGATGGGTTCGCCCAGGACCTTGAAGTCGCTGATGCTCGCGGAAGCACCGCTGGGCATTCCGACAACCGTGATGCGAACGTATCTCGCCATGTCGTAGAACAGGTCGTTCTGCGTCTGCGCGGGATCGGTGTTGTCGGTCCTGTCCGACTTCAGAGTCCAGTTGGCACCATCGAGGGAGGTCTCGATCTTGTACTGATAGGCGCCGCTTCCGGGCCACCTCACCTGGGTTCCCTCGGTGATGGACTTGTTCGAGCCGAGATCCACGGTCCACCAGTGTCCGGGATTCCCGTCATTGGCGGTCCAGTTCGTCGCCGTGCTGGCGTCATTTCCTCCGGAGGCGGGATTCCCGGTCTGCGCGCTGTCGGTGCTCGCCGGCTTGTTCAGCGCGAGGTTCGTCGACGTGTAGTGAGGTATGGACACGGGCGCGGGTACCGAGCCGCCCGTGGCGATGAAATTGACGTCGTTGGTGTAGTTACCGACGGTGAAGTTACCGGCGCTCGCGCTGGTGATGACGGTCCCGTTCACCGTCAGGTTCTCGAACGTCACGTCCTGAGTCAGGCGACTGGCACTGTTGCCGTAGATCTGATTCACGTTCGCGTTCGAACCGGTGTAGCTCACGTTCTTGAAGTAGACGTTGTTCACGCCGCGCCCCGGACCCAGCCCGTAGCCCGGATTGTTGAACGTCAGAACATCGGCGATCCTGCCCGGAGCGTGGTCATCGATCCGTATGTTGTCGAACATCACGTCCGACACGACCGTTCCATCACTGGCCGTGACGGAGATCTGCAAGGCCTGGTGATAGTCCCAGATGTCGATGTTGGAGAAACTGAGCGACTCGATCGAGCCGCCACCGCCCGGCAGCGAGGGGTCGCCGTGCGTCCCGATGTTGATGGGGTGAGCCGTGTCGGGCGTCAGGATCGAATTGGTGACGCTGATGTTGTGGGAGTGGTTCCCCTGATAGACGCCGCCGCTGGGCTTCGAACCGTAAACGGCAATCGAGTCGTCGGACGTGCGCATGAAGATGTCGTTGATGGAGACATTGCTGGCATTGAAAAGGTCAATGCCGTCGCCCCACTTGTTGCCGCTGTACGCCGTCACGTTGTTGATGGTCACGTTCGTCGTGTCGGCGAGGTGGATCGCGTTCCCGCCGCTGTCACCGAAGCCGTAGTCGTCGATGATGATGCCGTCGATCGTGGCCTGATTGGCATAGTTGGCCGAGATCGCCCGAGCGGACGGGCGGTAGATGATTCCTCGGCCGATCACCTTGGAGTTCGTGGTGTTGTCGAGGAAGATCTCGCCGTTGATGACGGCGCCACCGGCGATGTAGAGCGTCTTGCCACTGGGAACCACGCGGTCGCCTGTGTAGAACCCTGGCCCGACGTAGATGACATTCGGGTCGGTCGGACTGGGCGGATTGACCTCGGTCGGATTGGCGATGATGTCCAGCGTGTTCCAGGCATCGCCGTTGACCAGTGCCGACAGTTTCATCGGTCCGGACATGGAGAAGGTCATCGTGCTGCCACTGATCGTGGGTGTGATGCCCTGGGTCGTGGGGCGAATCACCGCGGAGGTGATTGCACCACTGTTCAGTGTCACGGAAACGTCTACCGGGCCGTCGGTGTCGAAGTTGACGAACGAGACGTTGTGCGGATGGTAGTTGTCGACCTTCGCCGAATACTCGTCCAGGTCCTGCCATGCGCCACCGGGGACGCGCACCTTCACCGTGTACGCCGTGTTCAGGGCGACACCCGAGGGGGCCGGATACGTGGTCAGAGTCGTCGCGGCGTGCGCGGCGACCGGAAAGCTCAGCATCAGAGACGTGAGCACGAGCATGAGCGCGAGAAGAAACGCCGGCCGTGCCGCTCTGGGCTTTGCCCCGAGAGGATCGATGTGCATCAGTGGGCTCCATCATCTTTGTTGAAGCTGAAACGCGGGGGATTCCTCGCACACGTGACCGGGACCTGCCCCGAGGGGTGAGTGCCGTCAGCGCACCAGGCGTACTTCGCGCAGCCGGATGGTGGCTGCGGGTCCTGCCGCTTCGAAGCGGATCTCGACGGGCCCGGCAGGACGATTCGGGTGGAGCGGGAGCACCTGGGTCTCCTCGCCCTCGGCGGAGGGTAAGGGGATGAGCGTGCCCAGTACGTGTCCGTCGACCAGTACCCGGGTCGGTCCGGCGGCTGTGTCTGCGAGGTGGGTGATCTGCAGACCGGTGGCGGCGGCGTCCCGGTCTGCCAGACGGTAGGACCACCATCCGGTGGCGGCCCGCCACCTCAGCCCGTCGGTGAGCCCCGACCAGGTGTCCCGTCCATCGAACCCGTGGTCGCTTTCGGGTTGTTGCTCACCGGCGGCGACGGCGTCGACGGTGCGGTCGTGCAGTTCGAGTGACGCTTCGTCGGCAGCGCGCAGCTCCGCCCGCCGCTCCCGGAGCCGCTCCGGTTCGGCCAGGGGGAAGTAGAGGTGGTACCGGGAGTCGTGGATGCCGGCGAACGGCACGAGGGTGACGGACTCGCCCGGTCGCGTCGCTTCCACGTGATCGAGGGCGAACTCCAGCCGGTCCGGGGCGAGTCGGCGCACCCCGGCCGCCGCGTCGGAGGTGTTCCGGGCGAGTACGACGGGCAGATGCTCCAGAGGGCGCAGCGGGCCGCCCGCGACATGTCCCATCCTGGAGTCGTCGGCGAAGAGGCCGACCAGGTCGTTCCGGTCGCCCTCGGCGGCGAGGACGGTGGGCCCGTAGCGGAACGACACCCACGGCGAGCCGTCGGGGAGCAACTCGGCGCTGACGCAAGGGCGAAGGCGCAGGGTGATCGTGTCCCCCGCGTGCCACTGCCGTTCCAGACGTACGTAGGTCAGAGGCTGTCCGGTCGTCGTCCCGCGCGTCGTGAGCGAGGTGGCCGCCCCGCCCGCCGGCGGCACGCCGTTGATGTGGACCTGCGGCGCCCCTTCGTGCCAGTCGGGGACGCGGATGTGGATCGCCACAGGGGTGGCGCCGGCCTCGCGTACCAGGAGTGCGACCTTGTCGTCGTAGGGGGCCGTCGTGGTCTGCTCCAGCACCAAGCCCTGTTCGGGCAGGCTGAGCCGGGAGGCGATGAAGAGGTTGACGAACAGGTTGGCGTACAGGTCGTCGCCCTCGGTGGTGTACACCAGCTCGCCGTACTTCGCGTGGTTCTCCAGCCCGGTGCCGACGCAGCACCAGAAGCAGTTCTGGGACGTCGACACCACGCGGTAGTGGCCCGGCCGCACCGGTGTGAAATACACCAGGCCGCCCTCGGGACGCACGGACGACAGGATGTGGTTGACCGTCGCCCGCTCGTAGTGGTCGAGCACCTCGCCGTCCGGCTCTTCGAGGAACAGGGCGCGGCCGAGCTTGAGCATGTTGTACGTGTTGCAGGTCTCGGGGCCCTCGGGCGACTCCAGGGCGGAGCCGAAGTCGTCGCGGGGGTGCAGGTGTTCGCGTACGGAGTTGCCGCCGAAGGAGTACGTCCGGTGCCGGGTCATGGTCTGCCAGAAGAACCGGGCGGCGTCCCGCAGGCCCGGGTCGGCGGCGACCTCGCCGAGCCGCTGGTATCCGACGGCCTTGGCGATCTGGGTGTTGGCGTGCATCCCGTCGAGGACGTCGCGGTGCTCGCGCAGCGGGCCGAGCAGGGACCGGTCGAGGAACCGGCGTGCCAGGGCGGCGTACCGGTCCGAGCCGGTGACCTCGGCGAGGTCCGCCAGCGCCTCGCACATCCCGCCGAACTCCGTACGGAGCATGGCCTCGTGGGTGTCGCCGTCCATCCCCGCCGCCAACCGGTCCCACCAGTCCGCCAGCCGTCGTACGGCGGTCAGGGCCGCCTCCGAGCCGGTGTACCGGTGGGCGTCCAGCAGGCCGGCGAAGAGCTTGTGCAGGTTGTACCAGGGCACCCAGGCGCCACCCAACTCGAACGAGTCCCGCTCCACCTGGCCTGCGGCGACCCGCTCCCACAGCCGCACGCCGTCCGGGATACCCCCGACGTAGCCGGTGCCCAGAGCGTCCTGGCACTCGACGACGCCCTCAACCAGCCGTTCGACCATGGCTGTCGGCCGGGGATCGTCCGTCACCGCGCTCATGAGCGCGGCACCCGACAGCGCGTGCCCGACGGTGTGGCCGTCGAGCCCCGAGTTCTCCCAGTTGCCGTACGACTCCGCGACCGGCGGCAGGCCGGCCTCGCGCCGCAGGGGCGCGAGGAGCCGGTCGGTGTCGAGAGACAGCAAGTACTCCAGGGCGGTGGCCTGCGCCTCCAGGAACGGGCCGGGAAGAAGGCGTACCGCGCTGCGGGGGAAGGACTGCATGGCTACCAGCTCCCTTCGTTCGAACGTGTGGTCAGGAGTCGTTGTCGTTTCCGCCGTAAGCGCTCAGCAGCAGGTCGTACTCCGCCTGGGTCAGGGGGAGCACCGAGCCGTGCTTGGCTTCATGCGGCAGTTGGTATCCGGTCGACGGGGTCCACTTACCGGAGTCGAGATCGGTGCTCTCGAACGGGACGTAGCTGCGCCCCCCGAACTCGTCGATGAGCATGTACCACTTGTCCTCCGTGTTCGACTTGAACACGGCCGGGCCCTCACCGCGGGTGATGTCCCCCTTGCCGATCCGGTCGGCCACGAACTCGTACGAGGTGGAGGTCAGTTCGCGGGACTTCTCGGCGATGATGAACTTCGCGCCGGGCAGGGAGGGGGTCTGGTCCCGCTCGTCCTTCGTGTAGCGGTAGTAGACGCCGTTGTGCTTGATGACGGCCGAGTCGATGACGGCGTGGCCCGGATCGTGCCAGACCCTGGGTTCGCTGAAGGAGCGGAAGTCTCCGGTGGTGGCGTACAGCATGGTGTTGTACGCCTCGCCGGTGTGCTCGGGGTCGTCCTCCGCGTAGAGCTTCGAGGCCCAGAAGACGACGTACGTGCCGAGTTCGTCCGCGTAACAGGCCTTCGGCGCCCAGGTGTTGCCCGCGGTGTCGGGGGACACCTGGACCAGGCGGGGGTCGGTCCAGTGGACGAGGTCCGTGGAGTCCCACACCACGATCGACCGGCTGCCGGTGCGCTCCGCCCGGTCCCAGATGTCCGACTGCTGCTCACCGGCGCCGCCCGAGGTCAGCAGATCCGTGGCGATCAGGTGGAAGGTGTCCCCCTGGGGGGAGCGGATCAGGAACGGGTCGCGGAGTCCTCCGGTGCCGAGGCCGGAGGCCAGGACGGGCTGTCCGGCGTTGAGTTCCCGGTAGCGCAACGGATCGTTGCCGCGGCTGAGGGCGACGCGGATCCGTTCGTCGTCGGCGGTGGGGTTGCCGACGAAGTAGACGAGCAGGTAACCGGCGTAGACCGGATCGGGCTGGTGCACGAACACTCCTGAGTAGCGTGAAGGAAGTTGGGCGGGAGCGGTCCCGCGAGCGCCTGCGGCGCGCTCAGGTGGAGGTGTCCGTCGGCAGGGAAACCGTGATCGGGGTGCTTCGTCCCGCGGCCAGGGCGATCTTCCTGGCGTGCGGGCCGAGCACACTGCGGCTGGTGGGTGCGGTCGTGGTGACGGCGGTGATGCCTCGTCGGCTGATCAGCGTGATCTCCTGGGCCGTGTCCGAGGTGACGGTCACGGTCGCGGTGCCGCCGGACAGGTTCCAGTCCAGGCTGTGGACGCGGATTCGGCCGCGGGCCCGGACCCCGGTGAGCCGGCCCCTGTCCCACTGCTCGGGGAGCGCGGGAAGGAGTTCGAGCACGCCCGGCCGGGTGTGGAGCAGGGCTTCGGCCAGGACGGCGGGCAGTGCGTGGGCGGCGTCGGCGTTGTAGATGTCACGGCCGGGGTTGTGGGAGGTCATCAGCGAGCGGAAGACCATGTCGTTGCCGGTGATCTTCCGGAGGCTGTCGTAGAGCTTGGCGCTGTCCTTGAGCCGGGCGGCAGCCAGGGCCCGGTGGAGACTGCCGTGCGCGGACAGGTTCTGGTCTTCGCGCCGTTCGAGGGCCTTGAGCGCCGGGGTTACGAGGTCGGGGCGCTCCTCCGGGTTGATCTCGTCCAGCGGCCAGGCGCCGTACAGGTGCTGGATGTGGCGGTGGTCGTAGTGGTCGGTCAGGGTGGGCCAGGACCATTCGGCGAGGGCGCCGTCCTCGTTGATCCGGTACTCGGGGAGCTTGTCGAGCAGTGCCGTCCAGCGTTCGACGCCCTCGCCGGTGCCCTGCTCGACGCCGAGGACACCCGCCGCGTCGATGGCGGCCCGCAGGGCGTGCCGGCCGGCGGTGATGTCGCCGGTGGCGTTGACGGACAGGTGCTCGCCCGTGTTGCCGGGGGCGTTCTCCATGGAGAAGGACGGTACGAAGACCACCTTGCCGTCGGTGTCGGTGCGGGTGAGGAAGTCCTCGTAGAACAGGGCGAGTTCGAGCAGCGCGGGACCGAGCCTGTCCCGCAGGAAGGCATGGTCGCCGGTGACCTCGTAGTACTCCAGGAGCGGCTGGAGCAGCCAGTCGGCGCCGCCGGTCCAGCAGTGCCCGGGGAAGTCACTGTTGTTGAAGTGGAGCATGTGGCCGTACTCGCCGTCGGTACGGGAGGGGGCGAGGAAACCACGGGCGCCGTAGAGGTTCCTGGCGTTGGTCCGCCAGTGGTCCAACTGGCCGAGGACCAGGGTGAAGTAACCCTCCATCACCTCGGTCAGGTCGAGGATGTTGCCGCCGGCCACCTGGAGGTTGACGTTGGCGTCCGTGGTGAAGTCACCGGCCCAGGCGGCGGTCCACGCCCCTGTCCAGATACCGGTCAGGCGGGGTGGCAGGATGCCGCTGGAGCTGAGGAAGAGGTAGCGGCCGGAGTCGTAGAGCCGCTCCAGCAGGGCCGTGCCGATGACGGTGGGGTCCGCGTTCTGACGGGCGATCAGCTCGGTGGTCGAGAGCCCGCGGTCGGCGGTGGGGACGTTCAGGTCGAGGCGGGAGCGGTCGTACAGCTCCGAGTGGATCTTTGTGTGGCGGGCGAGCAGTGCCTCGTAGTCGGCGTCCAGGGCGGCCAGTTGGGCGTGCAGCGGCCGGGAGTCCCAGGCGCCGGGCGTCTCGTACCGGTCCAGCCGGGTGAGGAGGGTGAGTCCGGTCGTCCCCCTGACCGTGACGGTCGGGCCGTCGGCGGTGATCGTGCCGCCGGTCGGCACGATGCGGGTGACGCCCTCGTAGCCGTAGGCGCCCATGCCCTCGGGGTAGGTGCCGCGCAGGTTCAGCCAGCCGGAGCCTTCACCGACGTCGGCCAGGGTGGTGAACCGCACGCGGGTGTGCAGGCCGTCGCGTCCGCTGTGGACGGTGGGTGTGTCGTCGAGGGCGGTGTGCACGCTCAGGGTGACGTCGACGGTACGGCCGGGGGGCGGGGTGAGTTCGTGGACGACGACCCGGTCGGCGCGGGAGACGAAGACCCGGCGGGACCAGGTGCCGTGCGTGTCCGCCCAGGCGGAGGTGACCTCGCCGGTGCGGAAGTCGGTGACCCGGACGTACTCGTCGGCGGTCGGGTCCTCCTCGGTGGCGATCCGCAGCTCGTACGCGGGGTGGTAGGTCTGGGTCCAGCGCAGCTCCCACCCGTCGGCGAAGTCCCGGCACGCTCCCGTGTAGTCCCCGGCCAGTGCCTTGTCCCGCACCGCTTCCAGCCGGTCGGCGAGCACCGGCGGGGCGACGTCACGGGTGCCGTTCGGCAGGACGAGGCGGTGGTGGTTGAAGACGGTCTTCTCCAGCGCCGGGTCCCCGTACACCACAGCCCCGTACTCACCGTTGCCGGTGACGAAGCCGTCCGTCCACGCGTCGGCGGGAACGGTGTCATGGATCCCACGGTCGGGAAGCGCGACCAGGGCAGGCCCGGGCGAGTTCGGGTCGCCCGCGGAAGGACGTACGGAGTGCATGGCTTTCCAGTCTTTCGTGCGGAGGAGCGTCATCGTCGGCGAGGACACGGGGTTCCGGGACGCGGCCGGCCTTCGCTCGCCGCGTGAGTCCCGGCACCGGGCCGGGGGGTGAGGTGCCCTGGCCCGGTGCCGGTGGTCTCCCTCGGAGAGATCCGAGGAGTCCGGCGCCGATCCGGGCCGGTCAGCTGAACTGCGCCGCCACGGCTGCCCCCTCGCGTACGAAGACGGGGATGCGCTCCAGCGGGGCGTCGGCGTCGAGCGTCGTACCGCCCTCCAGCACGCTTCCGGTGACCGGGTCCAGCCAGCGCGCTCCGGACGGCAGGTACACCCGGCGGGACCGAGCGCCCGCCTCGTACACGGGCGCCACCAGCACATCGGGACCGAGCAGGAACTGGTCGTCGACGTCCCAGGCGTGCTCGTCGTCGGGGAAGCCGAAGAACAGCGGTCGCATCGGCGGGGCGCCGGTGCGGTGGGCTTCCTCGGACAGTTCCCGCAGATACGGGCGCAGGCGCTCGCGCAGCGACAGGTGCTCCCGGAGGATGCCGTACGCCTCCTCGCCGTAGGACCAGACCTCGTTCGGGCCGCCGCTCATGTCCGTCGAGAACGTGGGGTGGTTGGGCTTACGGTCGCCGTGCAGGCGCATGACGGGGCTGAAGGTGCCGTACTGGAACCAGCGGATCAGCACCTCGTGGTAGGCGGGGTCGGCCGGGTCGCCGCCGCCGAAGCCGCCGATGTCGGTGTTCCACCAAGGGATGCCGCTCATCGCGACGTTGAGCCCGGCCCGGATCTGCTGCGCGAGAGAGGAGAAGGTCGAGGGGATGTCGCCGGACCACAGGGCCGCCCCGTACTTCTGGCTGCCGGCCCATGCGGACCGGACCAGGGACAGCGGCCGGTCGTCGCCCGCCGCGGCCAGGCCGTCGGCGACCGTACGGGTGTGCAGCACGGGGTAGAGGTTCGCGACCTCGGCTGCCGGCCCGGCCGCGTAGAGGGCGCGGTCGGCGGCCTCGCGGGTCAGCAGGTCGGGTTCGCAGGCGTCCAGCCAGAAGGAAGTCACGCCCAGCGAACGGTAGTTGTCGTTCAGCCGCTGCCACAGCGCCGCCCGTGCGCCGGGGTGGGTGGCGTCGTAGTAGGCCATCGGGCGCATCGGTTCCTCGGCACTGCGCGACGGCCACGGGAAGGTGAGCAGTCCGCCGTCCGTGTCCTGGACGAGGTGTCCGGACGCGCGCAGTTCGTCGAAGGTGTCACTGCCTGGCTCGACGGTCGGCCACACCGAGACCGCGAGCTTCACCCCGAGGTCGTCGAGCTCCTCGACCATGGCGGCGGGGTCGGGCCACTCGCTCTCCTCGAAACGCCAGTCGCCCATGTTCGGCCAGTGGAAGAAGTCGCAGACGATGACCGACAGCGGCAGCCCGCGCTCCCTGTACTCCCGTGCCACCGCGAGGAGTTCCTCCTGCGTGCGGTAGCGCAGCTTCGACTGCCAGAAACCGGACGCCCACTCGGGGAGGAGAGGCGGGCGTCCGGTGACCAGGGTGTACGCGTCGATGATCTGGGCCGGGGTGTCGCCCGCCGTGACCCAGTAGTCGACGCGCCCGCCGCCGTCGGCGGTCCACCGGGTGGTGTCGGCGCCCAGCTCGACACGGCCGGTGGCGGGGTTGTTCCACAGCAGTCCGTAGCCGCGCGAGGAGTGCAGGAAGGGGATGGCGGCCGTGGTGTTGAGCTGGACCAGGTCGATCACACAGCCCTTCTGGTCCAGACGCCCGTGCAGATGCTGTCCCAGGCCGTGCAGCCGCTCACCGTCGTATCCCTCGAAGTGCTGCTCCGTCCGGCCGCCCGCCGCGTGGACGCGGGGGCCGGCGTGGTGGACGTACGGCTTCTTCTCGGCGAGGAGTTCACAGCCCGAGGCGGCGTCCAGGAACCGCAGCCTGCCGTCCGCCGAGGCCTCGACGGCGACACGGCCGTTGACCAGGCGGGCGGAGCCGTCGTCCGACAGGGACAGCTCGGCCTGCGAGGACGGCGGGAGGCTGTCCAGCGCGCCGGGAGCGACGGGGTCGATGGTTCCCGAGGCGGCCCGCACCCGGACGGCGTGTGGCCCCCAGGCCTCGATACGGAGGATCTCTTCGGCGGTGTGGCGTTCCAGACCGCCGAAGCGAATGCTGTAGGACAAGGCATTTCCTCTGTGCTCTCAAGGCCCCTGGACGGGGCCCGCGTGCGGGTGTGGCCACGAGGGTCGGGCACGGCCTGCGGTTGCCGGGCGGCACAGGCCACCTGATGGGTCGGTGCGCGGTTCCCGGTGAAGGTGACGGCCGCCCCGACCCGGCCTGGCCGGGGTGAACCGTGCGGTCACTTCATCCCGGAGGTGGCGACACCCGACACGAAGCCGCGCTGCATGATCAGGAAGAGCACCAGCACGGGCACGACGTACATCACGGCACCGGCGGCCACCAGGTTGTTCAGCGGTGTGCCGTTCGGGGTGGCGTAGCCGTTGGCCAGTTTCACCGCGAGGGTGGTGCGGTCGTCGTCCAGGAGCAGGGCGGGAGCGAGGTAGTCGCCCCATGCCCAGGTGAAGGACATGATCATGCTGGTGGCGATGACCGGCCAGGACTGGGGGAGGAAGATCCGCCAGAAGATGCGGACCTGCCCACAGCCGTCGACGATCGCCGCCTCTTCCAGTTCCTTCGGCATGTTGGCGAAGAACTGCCGGAACAGGAAGATCAGGTAGGGCGCGCCGGCCAGCCCCCACAACACCCACGGCATGTAGGTGTTGACCAGGCCGGCCTTGGAGAAGAGCAGGTAGGTGGGGATGAGGGTGATGACCTGCGGCATCATCATCGTCGACAGCAGTACGCCGAAGACGACGGGCTTTCCCGGGGCGTTCAGCCGGGCGAAGCCGAAGCCGGCCCAGGCGGAGGAGAGGGTGATCAGTACGGAGTACAGCCCCGCGATCACCAGTGAGTTACGGGCGTAGCTGAGGTAGTCGATGCGGGTCAGGGCCTGCCGGAAGTTGTCCAGGCTGGGCTCGTGGGGCCACCAGTGGATCGGCACGGCCCGCAGCTCGGAGGGCGCCTTGAAGGAGGTGATTCCCAGCCACAGGAACGGGCTGAGCATGAGCACCAGGACACCCACCAGGATCATGTAGACGCCTGCGCGGCGGGACAGGGTCATCGAGCGCTTCCTATCGTGCGCGGCGTCTTTTTCGCCTTTTCGGGTTCGAAGGAGTAGAACACCGCGCCCTTGCTGAGCCGGAAGATCAGGAGCGTGATGACGATGATGATCGCGAAGAGCACCCACAACAGCGCGGAGGCGTAGCCGTACCGGCCGTTGGCGAAGGTCTGAGCGAAGACGTGGATCATGTACAGGTAGTTGTCCTGGGGGACCGCAGTGACCCCGGCCGGAGTGGAGTTGAGGGAGATCAGCAGCGGCGCGAAGCTCTGCAGCGCGGCGATGACACCGGTGATGACCTGGAAGAACAGCACCGGCGAGAGCAGTGGGACGGTGATACGCGTGAACGTCTGCCACGCGTTCGCGCCGTCCATCCTGGCCGCGTCGAGCACCTCACGGGGGATGTCCTGGAGCCCCGCGAGCGAGATGATCATGACGTTGCCGACGGCCCACAGAGTGAGCATGATCAACACCCAGTGGGCGTACGGATCGACCAGCCAGGACACTCCGTCGACACCGAGGAGGTCCAGTACGCCGTTGGCGGATCCAGAGTCCCGGTCGAAGATCATCTTGAAGGTGAGGGCCGCTCCGACCGGCGGTACCACCGCCGGCAGGTACAGCAGCGTGCGGAACAGACCACGCGCGCGGATCGGCTGGTTCACCAGGACCGCGAGCAGCAGTCCGGCCACGAGGGACAACGGCACGGTGACGGCGGTGAAGACGCCGGTGCGTGCCAGCGAGGTCATGGTGTCCGGATCGGAGAAGACCTCGCGGTAGTTGGCCAGGCCCACGAACTCGGTACGCGGTGAGAGCCCGTCGGAGTTGGTGAAACTCAACCACAGGGCGTAGCCGAGCGGGAAGACCGTCAGCGTCAGGAAGCCCAGGATCCAGGGGCCGGAGAACAGGTAGAAGGCCCAGGCCCGGCGCGTCCGCAGCGAGGCGCGCCGGCGTCCGGGGCGCCCGGCGGGGCGGCGGGCCTCCACAGAGGCCCGCGCCCCCCGCACGGAACGGGAGAGTTGCTCAGTGCTCATCCGGCCAGTTCCTTGCCCCGGGCAAGCTGCTCGTTCATGCGCTGGTTCAGTTCGTCGGCGATCTTGCCGGTCGGGGTGTTGGACTTGACAGCCCCCGGCAGCACCTTGTTCAGCACCGCCTCCAGGGCGGTCACCTCGGCGTAGGGCGTGAAGGAGAGCGTGGAGAAGTACTTCATCTCGTTCTCCTGCACCTTGTAGGCCTGCTTCTGGAACGGCTTCTCCTGAGGCATCTTGGCCTGGAGCGACTTCAGGGAGGGGATGCCCCAACCGCCGGTCGCCCGGTCCTGGGCGGGCTTGCCGCCGAAGTACCACTCGAAGAACTTCCAGGCCGCGTCCTTGTTCTTGGATTCCCGGGGGATCCAGAAGCCGGTGGCACCGAAACAGGGGCTGACGCGGTTCGAGCCCAGCTGCGGGGCCGGAGCGAACCGGGAGAGCTCGCCGATCTTGGGGTCGTCGAGGAACGAGCCCCCGAACCAGTAGCCGTCGGTGGCCATCGCCATCCGGTTGGCCTGGTAGGTGGGCCAGTCCCAGCCGTCCGGGTTGGGGTTGGCCACGTTCGGACCGATGTCCGCACGCGTGTAGTCCAGGATCCACTGGAGCGCCTTGCGCGCTTCGGGCGCGGAGAAGTCCACCGAGGCGAGGTCCTCCGCGAACACGCTGCCCCCGGCCGACGCGGTCAGGGAGGTGAGCTGGGCGAAGGTGCCCATGCCTCCGGCGCTCAGCCCGTACACCTTGACCTTGCCCAGCCGGCGCTTGGTCAGCCGCTTGCCGAGGTCGAGCCACTCGTCGCAGGAGAGGGGCTCGGTGTCGCTGGGGAGGTCGATGCCCGCCTCATGGAACAGATCCGTGCGGTACCAGAACATCGAGTCCTGCGAGTAGTCCTTCGCCATGCCGTAGCGGGGGCCCGCGCCCTGCTTCTGACCGTCGAAGCGCCACAGGTCGTTGACGGGGTCGAGGTCGGTGGTCCTGAGGGCGCTGCTCTTGGCGAAGTACGGGTCCAGATCGGTCATCAGCCCGCGCTTGGCGAAGTACGGCGTCTCCAGCGCGCCGATGCCGCGCACCACGTCCGGCGGGTTCTTGCTCGCCAGCATGGCGTTCAGCTTGGAGGGGTCATACTTCATGACGCGGATCGTCATCCCGAGCGCCTTCTGGGCATCGGCCTGGAAGGTCTTCGGGTCCTCCGTGGTCATGACACTGATCGTTCCGCCGCCCTTGGCGCCGCCGGAGGACGAGTCGTTGACAGAGGCGGCACAGCCGGGCAGGGCGGTCGCGGCGAGTGCGGCACTGGCAGAGGCGATCAGGAAGTTGCGCCGGTCGAGGGAGAATCTGGCTGAATCGGACATGGCTCGGCAGCCTTTCGGGCGGTGTGGAGACGGATTGTGTGCGTGCGGGCGGGCAGGCGGGCAGGCAGGCAGGCAGGTGCTGCACGCGGGGAGGCATGTGGAGAGCGGGCGAAGGCGCGCGTTCCGTACTCGGCCGTGGTGCGCGGTCCAGGAACCGTGCGGAACGAGCCTCGGCACGTTGAGAGGTCAGACGCCGCCTTGTCCCAAGAAGGACGTCATCGCTGCTCGTGAGCGAGCAGGCTCCCGTTGCCGGGGGAGGCGGGGGACGCCGTGATTGAACGGCATGCCTGCAACCGTTGCGACAGGCAGGGCTCAGCGCACTTCTGACGCTTCACCAGGCAGAAAACGGAAGTGAGATGGGTGACGTCGGCATCCTGGCGGCCGTCGCGTCGGCTGCCGGGCACCTTAAGGATCGCTTCATTGCACACCTCGCCCACCGTCGGCTCTACCTGTGTGGAACTTGTCGGCATCGAGAGGGATGGTCCGGCTCTTCGGCTCTGGGGGATCTGCCCCGGTAATGACCGCCGCGAACCGGTTGCGGCGAGACATCGGCGAACGCTAGGTCTGCCCCTTGGAGGCTGTCAAGGGGGGTCGGGGCAACAGTTCTCGAAGTTTGGTGACCCTGTGACCGAGCAAGTTGCCGCACAGCTCTTGACTTCACGGGTATCGCGATGGCAGCGTTTTTACCGGTACAAGTAAGGTGCTCAAAGGCGGCTGTTTACGGACGAACAGCATGCCCGAAAGCCCTGTGCCCCGCCGTTCGCTCGCTGTCCGGTGGCCCGAGAGCCGGGAATCGAGAGCCGAGAGTCGGTACCCGGCAAGCCAGCCGTACCGCTCGACCCCGCCACATCAACGCTGGAGCAGATCCATGCCCGTCCCGACCCCGGTCCTCCGCCTCGACGCCGAGCCCTCGACGGCCAGCCGCGACCACGCCCCGTACCGAGGTCACGTCGAGCCCTCCGGCCGGTACGGCCACGGCGGGCCGCGGCTCGGGCGCGATTCTCTGCCTCTCCATACAGGCGGCCCGCGCCCGGATCTGGTTGCGGCCGGTGCGCGCCCCGAACGGTTCAGGCCCTCGCCGGCCGGATGCCTGTCGCGTCGAAGCAGGGCACGGCGGCGGCCGGACGGGAGCCGGTCCGTACGGGGCGACATGAATGAGTGATCGCGGTCGCGGACGGACGGCCGGGGCGCGTGAGCCGAGGCGGAGTGCGAGCCGTCGGCTGCGGGGCGGAGACCCCTGGGGATTCCGCTCGCTGCCCGCTGGTGCCGAGGACAGGACCAGAGGCGGTGCCGGGGGAAACGCCACCCCTATATATAGGGGACAGCACAGTCCGGCTGAGGGGCATTGCCCCGGGGCGGGATTCGAGACCATGGACCAGGGGCGCACGTGGCAACGATTCGGGATGTGGCGAAGGCGGCCGGTGTCTCGGCGATGACCGTCTCCAACGTCATCAACGATCATCCGAACGTGCGCCGGGCAACGCGCGAGAAGGTCCTGGAGGCGATGACGCGACTCGACTACCGCGTCAACGTCGCGGCCCGCAATCTCAGCAAGGGCCGAACCGGCACCATCGGACTCGCCGTCCCCCAGGTGAACAGCCCCTACTACAGCCGGCTCGCCGCCACCATCATCACCGCGGCGGAACGCCACAACCTGAGGGTGAGCATCGAGCAGACGGGGGCGTCGCGGGACAGCGAACTCGCCGCGCTGTCGATGTCACGCAACCGTCTCTATGACGGGCTCATCCTGAGCGCCGTAGGACTGGGGCCGACCGATGCCGAGCGTCTCAAGGTCGATCACCCGGTGGTCATCCTGGGTGAGCGGTTCTTCGGCGGTCCCGTGGACCATGTCGCCATGCCCAATGTCGAGGCGGCCGAGGCGGCCACCAGCCACCTGATCGAACGGGGCTGCCGGCGTATCGCGATCCTGTCCGGCAGGGTCGACATAGTCGACAGTTCCACCCTCCGGCTCGCGGGCTACCGGCAGGCGCTGGAGAAGGCCGGCCTGCCGGCGGATCCGGCCCTGGTGCAGACGGTGGACAGGACGGACATGGCCGAAGGCGCCGAACGGGCCCGGAAGATGGTAGAGAGCGGACTCGGCTTCGACGGCTTGTTCTGCGTGAACGACTCCTTGGCCATGGGTGCGCTGCGGGGCCTGGCGAGTGCCGGGGTGCGGGTGCCGGACCAGGTCAAGGTCATCGGGTTCGACAACGTCAAGGAGAGCGAGTTCCTCGTCCCCGCGCTCTCCACCATCGACCCGGACCACGACGCGATGGCCGAACGGGCGGTCCACCTGCTGATCAGGCGTATCGAGGAGACCGAGCCCAGCACGGATCACGAGGAGTTCTTCAGCTCTTTCTCCGTGGTGATCCGCGAGTCGACAGGTGGCTGACCGGGCCGGGCGCCAACCCCGGTCGTACCCGTCCGTACGCGCACATCGTCATGCCTTGCCGGGCGCGGCCCGGAAGAAGGGCGCCGACGCCACACCCTGCCCTGTTCCTCGTACCGCCTCACCAGATACCGGAGACAACGGTGAACGCCGTAGCCGACGCCCCTCTCTTCCGTGACCCCGTGTTCGACGGTGCCGCGGACCCCGTGGCCGTCCACCACCGCGAGAGCGGCGAGTGGTGGCTCGTCTACACCAACCGCCGGGCCACGGCCCCGGGCCCCGGGGTCACCTGGGTGCACGGCAGCGACCTGGGCGTGGCATCGTCCGCGGACGGTGGCCGCACCTGGACGTACCGGGGCACTCTCACCGGCCTGGACACCGAGTGGGGCAGAAACACCTTCTGGGCGCCGGAGATCATCTGGCACGACGGCACCTATCACATGTACGTCAGCTACATCCGTGGCGTACCCGACTCCTGGACCGGAGCCGCCCGGATCCGCCACTACACCAGCCCCGACATGCTGGCGTGGACGTATATAGGGGAGCTGGACCTCGGCTCCGACCGGGTCATCGACGCGTGCGTGTACCCGCTGCCCGATGGTGGCTGGCGGATGTGGTTCAAGGACGAGTCCCGGTCCTCGGTCACCTGCGCCGCCGACAGCCCCGACCTCTACCACTGGCGGCCCACCGGCGTGGTGCTCGACCACCGTGGGCACGAGGGCCCCAACGTCTTCGAGCTGGGCGGCCACTACTGGATGATCGTCGACGAGTGGCGCGGACAGGGTGTGCTGCGGTCGGACGACCTGACGAACTGGGAACACCAGGGCCTGATCCTGGACTCGCCGGGCAGCCGGCCCGACGACGGCAACATCGGCCTCCACGCCGACGTGCTCGTCCAGGGAGACACGGCCTACATCTTCTACTTCACCCACCCCGGCCGCCCCGCGCACGACAACGAGGACGACGGCACCCCGGCCACCCGCCGCTCCTCGCTCCAGGTCGCCGCCGCACGAGTCGTCGACGGCAGACTGCGCTGCGACCGCGACGAACCCGTCCGACTCGAGCTGGCCCCCATGCCATAGCCGGCCGCGGTCGCACTCGTTCCAGGGCCACCGGCCGAGTGCCAGGCCCGAAAACCAGGCCCGAAGTCCACACCCGCCAATCCTCCCCCGCCACGAAGGACGTTCCATGACCGCGCACACCCCGACGAGCCAGCGACTCTCCTCGTTCAGCCCCGGTGAGGGGCGTCTGGCGCCGAGGGCGAGTGCCCGCAGCGACGCCAGGAGTATCGACCTGGACGGCCGCTGGCGGTTCCGGCTCAGTCCTTCGGTCCGGGAGATGACCGAAGGGTTTCACGAGCCCGGATTCGACGACTCGGCGTGGGACGGGCTGCGCGTTCCCGGAATGTGGCAGATGGAAGGCCTGCGGGACGACAACGGCGACCTCCTCGACCAGAGCGAGGCCCGCTTCGGGCTGCCCGCCTACACCAACATCGTCTACCCCTTCCCGGTGGAACCGCCGCACCCGCCGCAGGACAACCCCACCGGTGAGTACCGCCGTGAGTTCACGCTCGACTCCATCGCTCCCGGCGCACGCTGGGTGCTGCGGTTCGAGGGCGTGGACTCGCACTTCACGGTCTGGCTGAACGGCACGGAACTCGGCTGGTCGACCGGCAGCCGGCTGCCCGCCGAATTCGACGCCACTGACGCCCTACAGCCCGGCAGAAACGTTCTTGCGGTCCGGGTCCACCAGTGGTCCGCCGCCAGCTACCTCGAAGACCAGGACATGTGGTGGCTGTCCGGGATCTTCCGCTCCGTCCGCCTGACCGAGCGGCCCGTGGGAGCGATCGGCGACCACTTCGTGCACGCGGACTTCGACCACCGCACCGGCGAGGGACTGCTGCGCGTCGAGTGCGATGTCCCGGCCGTCGTCGACATCCCGGAACTCGGCGTCACCGGCCTGACCGTGGGCGAGACTCACGAGATCGCCGCCGTCGAACCCTGGACGGCCGAGACACCCCGGCTGTACGCGGCCACCCTGCGCTCCGAGGGCGAGACGATCAGCCTCTCCATCGGCTTCCGTACCGTCCGGATCATCGACGGAATGATCACCGTCAACGGCTCGCCCATCCACTTCCGGGGCGTCAACCGGCACGAATGGCACCCGGAGACCGGCCGCACCCTCGATCCGGAGACCATGCTTGCCGACGTACTGCTGATGAAGCGGCACAACATCAACGCGGTCCGCACCAGCCACTACCCGCCCGACGCCCGGTTCCTGGACCTGTGCGACGAGTACGGCCTGTGGGTGATCGACGAGTGCGACCTGGAGACGCACGGGTTCAGCCCGCTCGCCTGGAAGAACAACCCGTCCGCCGACGAACGCTGGCGTGACGCCTACCTGGACCGGGTCCAGCGGATGGTCGAACGCGACAAGAACCACCCCAGCGTCGTCATGTGGTCGATGGGCAACGAAGCCGCTGAGGGCGACAACATCCGGGCGATGGCCGAGTGGACCCGCGACCGCGACCCGGAGCGCCTCGTCCACTACGAGGGCGACTACGACAGCCCCTACACGGACGTGTACAGCCTGATGTACGCCACCCCCGACGAGGTCGCCCTCATCGGGATGCGCGCCGAGCCCCGCACCACCGACGCGGCGAACGACTCGCACCGTCGACAGCTGCCCTTCATCCTCTGCGAGTACGCGCACGCGATGGGCAACGGCCCGGGAGGCCTGGCCGAGTACCAGGAGGTGTTCGACCGGTATCCCCGGCTGCACGGCGGCTTCGTGTGGGAGTGGATCGACCACGGCATCCTCCAGAGGACCACCGAGGGCCCGAACACCGGCCGGCCCTTCTACGCCTACGGGGGCGACTTCGGCGAGGTGGTCCATGACGGCAACTTCATCGCCGACGGACTGGTCTTCCCCGACCGCACGCCCTCGCCCGGCCTCGTCGAGTACAAGGCGGTCATCGCTCCCGTACGTCTGCGACTGGAGCACGGGACGAACCGGCCGGCGCTGCGCATCCGTAACGACTTCGACTTCGTCGACACCGCTCTCCTCTCCTTCGACTGGCGCCTGGAGGCCGAGGGGGTCCCGCTGGCGGACGGTGTCCTGGACCTGCCGCCGATCCCGGCGCGCACGAGCCATGAGGTGACCCTCGACGAAGTGGTCGCCACGGCTTCACCGGCCGCCGGTGAACAGGTCCTGACCGTACGGGCCGTACTGGCGAAGGACCACAACGGCGTCCCCGCCGGACACGAGATCGCCTTCACGCAGTTGATCCTGCCCGTGCACGAGGAGCCGCGCCCCGAGCCGGCCCCGGTCCGCCCGCAGCACACCGCGGATGGATGGACCCTGGGTGGGGCGACCTTCAGCGTCCAGGGCGAACTCGTCCGGCTCGGCGACCTCGAACTGGTCAGCCCCCGGCTAGACCTGTGGCGAGCCCCCACGGACAACGACCGCGGCGGCGACAACGGACAGGCACGGTTCTGGAAGGAACTGGGCCTGGACCGGCTCGTGCACCGCACCGTCGACTGCGCCGTCGACGGTGACGGCGAGCGACTGGTCGTCGACACCGTCAGCCGGGCCGCCGGTCAGGACGGAGGCGTACAGGCGCGCTGGACCTGGACCGCGTACGACTCCGAGACCCTGGAACTCAAGCTGGACCTCACCCCGGTCGGCCAGCTCGACACCGGCCTCGGGGACCCGCGCCACGGAGTCGGACCGGGGCAGCCGGCCACCCTGGCGAAACTCGGGATCCGGCTCGGTCTGCCGGGCGGCGCGGCAGATCTCGACTGGTACGGGTACGGGCCCGGCGAGTCGTACCCCGACAGCGCACGGGCCGCCCGCCTCGGCAGGTTCCAGGCCACCGTGGACGAGTTGCAGACCCCCTATGTACGGCCCCAGGAGAACGGCAACCGCAGCGGCGTGCGCGACGCGGCGATCCGCTGGGCCGACGGCCAGGCGCTGCGGCTCACCGCGCCCACCGGCATCGACCTGTCCCTGCGCCCGTGGACGGCCGAGGCGATGGACGCGGCCCGGCACACCGTTGACCTCGTCCCGGACGGCACCCTCTGGCTCACCCTCGACCTGGCCCACCACGGACTCGGCAGTGCCTCCTGCGGCCCCGACGCCCTTTCGCAGCACCGCCTCCACCCGCACGCGGCGACCCTCATCGTGCGCTTCGGCGTCGGCGGCTCAGGAGGGACGCCGTCCTGAACCGTCGCCGTACGACACCAGGGCCTGTCGTAAGCCATTGACCGGCAGAGCCTTGGCGAGATCGAAGTCCCCCTGTGCCCCGCGCCCGCTGAGGAGTGGTCATTACCAGCAGAAAGGCCGAAGCCGTCACCGAGACGGTGATCCACGTGGACACCGTGGCGCCCGGCACAGGCATCTCGCCCGATCTCTTCGGTGTGTTCTTCGAGGACATCAGCCATGCGGCGGACGGCGGTCTGTACGCCGAGCTGCTGCAGAACCGCTCCTTCGAGTACGGCCCCGCCGACCGGCCCGACTGGCATGGACTCACCGCCTGGGAGTTGCTGGAGCGGGACGGCGCGGCCGGTTCGGTCGCCGTGTCGGTCGAGGCTCCGCTGCATCCGGCCAACCCGGTCCACGCCGTCCTGCACACCACAACCGTCGGGATGGCCGGCCTCGGTGCCGGACTGCGCAACGAGGGCTTCGACGGCATCCCCGTCCAGGCGGGCGCACAGTACGACGTCAGCGTCCACGCCCGGCTCACCGACGGACCGGCCGACCGGCTGGTGGCGAGGATCGAGAGCGGAGACGGCCAACTGGTGCACGCGGAGGCCGTGTTGGGGCCCCTCGCCGGGTCCTGGGAGCGGCACGCAGGCGTGCTTACGTGTGCCGTCACCGACCCGGACGCCCGGTTCACCGTCACCGCGACCGGCGTCGGCAACGAGGACGCCATCACCGACACCTTCCGCGACCGCTTCGCCCGCATCCAGGACGCCCTGAGCGAGCACCACCCGGAGATCACCGTGGTGGGCACGGTCGGCCCCTCTCCCAGCGGCCAGGAATGGGAGGACGGCTGGGCGTTCGCCCGCGAGCGCCAGGTCCCGGTGGTCGACGAGCACTCGTACAAAAGCCCGCGTTGGTTCCTGGAGAACACCCGCCGCTTCGACGCCCTGGACCGCGAGGACCCGCACCTCTGCATCGGGGAGTACGGGAGTTGGGGCAACGACGGCCGCCATGCCGTCGCCGAGGCCGCCTACATGATCGGCATGGAGCGCAACGGCGATGTCGTACGGCTCGCCTCCTACGCCCCGCTGCTCGGCAAGCGCGACCACATCGACTGGGCGCCCGACCTGATCTACTTCGACAACACCCACGTCTGGCCCACGCTCAACTACCACGTCCAGCGGATGCACTCGGTCAACTCCGGCGACACGGCGCTGCCCGTCACGGTGACCGGGGCCCCCGAGGCGCCGACGCCCGTGGCAACCGCCCGGCACCGGGTCCAGCTGGGCACCACGGCCGACACATGCGCGGAGTTCGCGGACATACGCCTGGGCCCCCTCGGCACGGAGACGGCCCCCGGATTCGCCGACTGGCAACCGGAGTCGGGTGTCTGGAAGCCTGACGGCGAGGCTCTGATCCGGCAGACGCGGAACGACGCGTCGTCGGACACCAGGCTGTCGCTGGCGGACGCCGTGGCCGGGCCGTCGTACGTCTTCGCGGTCCGGGCCCGGAAGACGGCCGGGACCGAGGGGTTCGTCCTCGGCTTCGGCGGGACCTCCGCCGCCGACCGGTACGAGTGGTCGGTCGGCGGCTGGAAGAACCGGTCCACGCGCCTTCAGCGTGTGGACGAGGGCACCCGGCACGACATCACCGACCCCGTGCCGAACCCCGTCGAGACCGGCCGCTGGTACGACCTGCGCGTCGAGGTGGACGGGCTGCGCTTCCGCTGTTTCCGCGACGGCGAGCTGGTCCACGACTTCGAGGACGTGCGCCGGGAGCCGGAAGTCCTCGCGGTGTCGGCGGTCCGTGACAGCGCGCACGGCGAGGTGATCATCAAGATCGCGAACGCCACCGCCGACACCGTCACCGCACGGCTGAACCTGGCCGGCGCGGACGGTGACACGGAGTTCACGCGGACCACACTCGCGACCCAGCCGCACGCCACGAGCCGCTTCGAACCCGCCCCGGCCTCCCCGGTCGAGGACCGTGTGACGGGTCGGATCCACGATCTCCCGCCCTGCTCCTTCACCGTTCTGCGCACCCGTGCGAAAGACTGACGTG